>JAIXSA010000065.1 GCA_027484915.1 Paracoccaceae bacterium
ATATCGGTGGGAGCCGGATCAAGGCGGCCGTCTGGGACGGCGGTCTGCGTCCATTGGGAGAAGTGGCGACTCCCGTTGGCGACAAGGCGGTATTCACGGCGTCGGTGGCAGGATTTGTGACGGGGGGTGAGACCGGGATCGCGATTTCGATCGCGGGGGTGGTCGATCCGGCGACGGGAATCGGCAAGGTGGCGAACATCCCAGCCATAGACGGGCTAAGGCTGGCGGCCGAGGTGCAGTCGGCGACGGGCTTGCCGGTCAAGGTGCTGAACGACGCGGATTGCTTCGCCCTGGCCGAGGCGACGCAGGGCGCGGGGCGCGGGCACGGGTCGGTGTTCGGCGTAATCCTTGGCTCGGGCGTCGGGGGTGGCTTGGTCATCGATGGCCGCGTCGTCACCGGAGCGGGCGGCTATGCCGGGGAGTGGGGGCATGGTCCGGTGATCCGGGGCGAGTTCGCCTTCCAGTGCGGCTGCGGTCAGGTGGGCTGCGTGGATACGGTTGGCTCGGCCCGCGGGCTGGAGCGGCTGCACCGCAAGCGGACGGCCGAACTTCTGGGGTCCGAGGCCATCATCGCCGCCTGGATGGCCGGCGAGGCCGAGGCGGGCGAGACGATGTCGATCTGGCGCGAGCTGGTGGCGGGGCCGCTGGCGATGGTGGTGAACGTCATCGGCGCGGATGTGGTGCCCGTCGGGGGCGGGCTGTCGCGGGCACCCGGCCTGGTGAGTTATCTCGACGAGGCGGTCCGTGTCCGCATCCTGCGCCGCACGAAGGGCCCGCTTCTGGTTCCGGCGGAATGCGGTGCCGATGCCGGCCTTCTGGGCGCGGCGATGGCCGGGGTCGCGACATGGGGATAGTGCTGGAGGTCTGCGTCGACACCGCCGAGGGACTGGCCCAGGCCGTTGCGGGCGGGGCGGACCGGATCGAGCTTTGTGCGGCCTTGTCGGTGGGGGGGCTGACGCCCTCGGCCGGATTGATCGCGGTCGCGGCGCGATGCGGTGTGCCGGTCGTGGCGATGATCCGGCCACGGGCGGGCGATTTCGTCTGGCCCGAGGCCGAGGTCGCGATGATGGAGGTCGAGATCGCGGCGATCCGCGCTGCCGGTCTTGCGGGCGTGGTCTTGGGGGCCAGTTTGCCGGACGGGCGGCTGGATGTACCGGTGCTGCGGCGGCTGGTGGCGGCGGCGCAGGGGGACCGATTTCTTCAAAGAAATCGGACCGGAGCCTTCGAAGGCTCCGAGCCGGAATTTTCGAAAATTCCGGGCGCCTTCGACCTGGTGCTGCACCGCTGCATCGACCTCGTGCCGGACATGGGCGCGGCCTTGGAAGAAGCAGTGGGCCTGGGATTTCAGCGCATCCTGACCTCGGGCGGGGAGAGCACGGCAGCGGCAGGGGCGGCGCGTATTGCCGAACTGGTCCAACAGGCTGCGGGACGGATCACGGTGATGCCGGGGTCAGGGGTCAACCCAGGCAATGCGGCGTTGCTGAAGGGGCTTGGCATCACGGAGGTTCACGCGTCATGCTCGGCCTCGAGGGCAGTGACGGGCCGCGTGGTGGAGCTGGGTTTCGCCCCATCGATATGGCGGCAGACCGATGCGGAAGCGGTGCGGGCGCTACGGGCGGCCCTGGAGTAGGAGCAGGTGATGGAGTTGCGGCTGGACTATGATCGCCCCGAAGAGGGTTCCGGATCGGGACCGCTGACGGTGGGCTGGTTTCTGGCCACTGACAAGGGCGCGGTCCTGTATGATCCGCCCGAGCGGGTGCAGATCCGTCCCCCCAACAAGGCGCATGCGAAGTCGGCAAGCCGCTGCCCGGCGGTGATCCAGCTGGAAAGCCGGTATTTCATGGTGAAATGCCCGTTCGACCTGCACATCGGCTTTCAGCGCGACGACAAGGGCAAGGCGGTTCTGGTGAACCGGGCCGGGGCGAACAGCCCGATCCGGACGTCGAAGCTGAACGAGGTGCTGACCTTGGTGAACGAGGCCGAGTGGCGCTTCCCGGACCGCCCCACGATCCAGTTGCACCTGCCCTACTACTTCATCGCCGACGAGATGGTCTATCTGACCCAGCTTGCCGCCTTTGCCCATTACCGGCCCGATCCAATGCCCGGCACGATCTTCGGCGGGCGCTTCCCGATCTCGATCTGGCCGCGCCCGCTGATGTGGGCCTTCGAATGGCACGAGCCGCAGAAGGACCTCATCCTGCGTCGGGGCGAGCCCCTGTTCTACGTCCAGTTCGAGGGCATGGACCCGTCGCGCGCGGTGCAGTTGGTCGAGGCCGAGCGGACGGCGGACCTGCAGGCCTATCTGGAACAGATCACGGGTGTGGTGAATTACGTCAACCAGACGTTCTCACTGTTCAAGGCGGCGGAGGGGTTGCGACCGAAGAAGCTGCTGGTCGTCAAGGACAGGGGATAGCGCCCTTGGCTGACCCCGGAGGGCTTCGCGCCCTCCGGACCTCCCGCGGGATACTTGGGCCAGCATGAAAGTGCGATTCTAGTCGAATTGGAGAAACCGTGCGCAGCATCATCGAGACATATGAGGTCGGCTCGGGTCGGGTGACCGAGGTGCTGGCGGTCGATGGCCGGATCGAGGCGCCGAACTGGGCGCCGTCCGGGGATTGGCTTCTGGTGAACGGCGAGGGCCGGCTGTTCCGGGTGCCGCTGGCCAAACCCGCGCTGGAGGAAGTGCCCTCGGGCACCGCAGTGAAGTGCAACAATGACCACGGGATCAGCCCGGATGGGCGGACGATCATCCTGTCCTCGCATCATGAAGGGGCAGGCAGCCAGGTCTATGTGATGCCGGTCGGTGGTGGAGAGCCGGTCAAGGTCTCGCCCGACAGCCCAAGCTGGTGGCACGGGATATCGCCCGACGGTCGGGTCCTGACCTATGTCGCGGCGCGGGGTGGGAGCCGCGTCATCGACGTCTATACCCTGGTGCCGGGGGCTACGGAAAAGCGGCTGACCAACGGCGAGGGTCATTGCGACGGCCCGGACTTCAGCCCGGATGGGAGCCGCATCTACTATAACTGCGACCGGACGGGCCATGCCCAGATCTGGGTGATGGGGGCGGACGGATCCGGGCAGCGACAGCTTTTCGACGACGCGTTGGTCAACTGGTTCCCGCATCCTTCGCCCGACGGGCGGCAGCTCCTTTACCTCGCCTATCCGCAGTGGACGACGGGGCATCCGGCGGACCTTGAGGTGGCGCTGGTGCTGTGTGATCCGGAGGGCGGCAATCGCCGGCGCGTGCGGGAGTTCACGGGGGGGCAGGGGACGATCAACGTCCCCTGCTGGTCACCGGATTCCAGCGCCTTCGCCTATGTCCGATATGAGCCCTAGGGTCGGTCGACGCGGCTTATGACTGGCGCGTGGTTCAAGAGTGCGGGCAGACGGATCAGCTGCCAGATCGCAGACAGGCCCACGAGGATGTAGACCAGCCGGGCAAGTGGGGCATCCTGGCCGCCGAAGAGGGCAGCGACGAGGTCGAACTGGAAAGCTCCGACCAGAAGCCAGTTGAGGCCGCCCACGACCAGCAGGATCTGCGTCAGGATGTCGAGTGCGCGCATGTGAACTCCTTGATGCTGCAGGAGTTCAACCGTCGGGTGTAATGGTTGTTCCTCAGGCCGGGCGCAAGCCGCTTAGTCCCTTGGGAGCCTTGGTCTTTGGTTCCGGCGGCGGGGCGGGCAGGTCCACCCTTGCCAGGATCGGCTGCAGGTGCCGCGGGTCGCCCCAGACCGAGATGTAGACCTCGGGCGGGTAGCCATTCGCAAGGTGCTCGGGCGTAAGATCGATGATCCGGACGCGCAGGTCGTCGCCGTGGGCCAGACTGGGCGCGATGATCTCTTCCGCCATCGGGCCGAGGTGGCCGATCAGGCCCTCACGATGGTGCGGAATAAGGCCGAGGATCGGCTTCCTCAGCCGGGCGAAGACGCCGATGCGACCGTCCGACAGCCGTTCCAGCCGGGCGTTGTCGCCGATGGACAGGCCGGTGCGGGCGACGTGGATCACCAGGTCCTCAACCGGGGCCTTGTGGATCAGGGGGAGTTTCGAGTCGCTCATGCCGTGGCCTTTTCGTGGGACGAGGACCAAGGATGGGCGCGGAGGCGGGCATTGCAAGGCGCGGTTGAATCTTGGGCTTGCGGCCTGCCCGAAGCCGCCGATCCCGGTCCGGCGGGTCGGCAAGGAAAGGCCGAAAGAACGGAATTCCGGGGTACTGTGGATTTTGCGCAAGCAGGGATTGCAAAGTTTTCACGCCAAGCCCAGATGAAGGGTAAGGCCTTCACGGGGTGTGCTGGATGACCGGGCACCGCAAGCGGGGCGCTTCACCAGAGGAGAATGCCGATGAATTTGGAGAAATTCACGGAACGGTCGCGTGGTTTCCTTCAGGCCGCCCAGACCATCGCGATGCGGGAAAGCCACCAGCGCGTGCTGCCCGACCACTTGCTGAAGGCTTTGATGGATGATGACCAGGGTCTCGCCTCGAACCTGATCCGCAAGGCGGGTGGCTCGCCGGAACAGGTCAACGCGGCGGTGAACGCGGCGATTGCCAAGCTGCCCAAGGTCACGGGTGGCGATGCACAGACCTATGTCGACCCGCAGCTTGTTCGCGTTTTGGACGAGGCGGAGGCCGTTGCGAAGAAGGCCGGGGATTCCTTCGTTCCAGTGGAGCGGCTGCTGACCGCGCTGGCGCTGGTGAACACCCGTGCCAAGGATGCGCTGACGGCTGGGGCGGTCACGGCGCAAGGCCTGAACACCGCGATCAACGAGGTCCGCAAGGGGCGGACGGCGGATTCTGCTTCGGCGGAAGACACGATGGAAGCCTTGAACAAGTACGCCCGCGACCTGACGCAGGCGGCGCGGGACGGCAAGATCGACCCGATCATCGGGCGGGATGAAGAGATCCGTCGCGCGATGCAGGTTCTGTCGCGGCGGACGAAGAACAACCCGGTTCTCATCGGGGAACCCGGCGTCGGGAAGACGGCGATTGCCGAAGGGTTGGCCCTGCGGATCGTCAATGGCGACGTGCCGGAGTCTTTGCGCAACAAGCGGCTGATGGCCTTGGACATGGGTTCACTCATTGCCGGGGCGAAGTATCGCGGCGAGTTCGAGGAGCGGCTGAAGGCCATCCTGAAAGAGATCGAGGCGGCGGCGGGGGAGGTGATCCTCTTCATCGACGAGATGCACACCCTGGTCGGCGCCGGGAAGTCCGAAGGCGCGATGGATGCGGCGAACCTGATCAAGCCGGCCTTGGCGCGGGGGGAACTGCACTGCATCGGGGCGACCACGCTGGATGAATACCGCAAGCATGTGGAGAAGGACGCGGCCCTGGCCCGTCGCTTCCAGCCGGTGTTTGTCAGCGAACCGACTGTGGAGGATACGATCAGTATCCTGCGCGGCATCAAGGAGAAGTACGAACTTCATCACGGGGTCCGCATCACCGACGCGGCGCTGGTCGCGGCGGCGACGCTGTCGCACCGCTACATCACCGACCGCTTCCTGCCGGACAAGGCCATCGACCTGATGGACGAAGCCGCCAGCCGTCTGCGGATGGAGGTGGATTCCAAGCCCGAAGAGCTGGACGCGCTGGACCGTCAGGTGCTGCAGTTCCAGATCGAGGCCGAGGCCTTGAAGAAGGAAGACGACGCGGCCTCGAAAGACCGGCTGGAGAAGCTGGAGAAGGAGCTTGCCGACCTGCAGCAGAAGTCTTCGGAACTGACGGCAAAGTGGCAGAACGAGCGCGCTTCGCTGGAGGCGGCGCGGACGCTGAAAGAGCAGCTGGACGTGGCGCGGGCTGAACTGGAGCAGGCCAAACGCGAGGGCAACTTCGCCAAGGCCGGTGAGTTGCAGTACGGCCGTATCCCGCAGCTGGAGAAGGACCTGGCCGAGGCGGAAGCCAAGGAAGGGCAGGCGCTGGTGGCAGAGGCTGTGCGTCCCGAGCAGATCGCCGAGGTGGTCGAACGCTGGACGGGTATCCCGACCACGAAGATGCTGGAAGGCGAGAAGGAAAAACTTCTCAAGATGGAAGAGGAGCTTGGCAAGCGCGTCGTGGGGCAGCGGGCGGCGGTCGAAGCCGTGTCGCGGGCCGTTCGGCGGTCGCGGGCCGGGCTGTCGGACGAGAACCGGCCGCTGGGATCGTTCCTGTTCCTTGGGCCGACCGGCGTCGGCAAGACCGAGCTGACCAAGGCGCTGGCGGCGTATCTCTTTGACGACGACCAGGCGATGGTCCGCATCGACATGTCGGAGTTCATGGAGAAGCACTCGGTTGCCCGTCTGATCGGGGCGCCCCCCGGCTATGTCGGGTATGACGAGGGCGGGGTGCTGACCGAGGCCGTTCGTCGCCGCCCGTATCAGGTGGTCCTCTTCGACGAGGTCGAGAAGGCGCATCCGGACGTGTTCAACGTGCTGTTGCAGGTTCTGGACGACGGTCGTCTGACCGACGGCCAAGGCCGGACGGTGGACTTCAAGCAGACGCTGATCATCCTGACCTCGAACCTTGGGGCGCGGGCGCTGTCGGAACTGCCGGAGGGCGTGGATGCCAGCGGTGCAAAGGCCGAGGTGATGGAAGCGGTGCGTCAGCACTTCCGCCCCGAATTCCTGAACCGTCTGGACGAGCAGATCATCTTCGACCGGCTGAACCGGGCGGACATGTCGGGGATTGTCGAGATCCAGCTTAAGCGGCTGGAACAGCGGCTTGCGGCGCGGAAGATCGCGCTGGAGCTGGACGAACCCGCGAAGGCCTGGCTTGCGGACGAGGGGTACGACCCGGTGTTCGGCGCACGGCCCCTGAAGCGGGTGATCCAGCGGCAGCTGCAGGACCCGCTGTCAGAGATGCTGCTGGCCGGGGAGGTCCTGGATGGCACCACGATCCGCGTCACGGCGGGGCCCGAGGGGCTGATCATCGGCGACCGCGTGGTGCAAAGCCGCCGCGAACGTCCGCAATCGGCGGTGGTGCACTGACGCAAGCTTGCCCAAGCTTCTGCGCATGAACTGCAACGGGGACCCTTGGGGTCCCCGTTTTCGTTCAGATTGACCGTGGCTCGGTCATGCTGACCGGCGGGAACTGTCCGTCGGGTGTCGCCTGGTCCACCGCTTCGGGCAGCGCCGTGCTCAGGCGGGACAGCAGGTCGTCGCGGCTGAGGCCGGTCTTTGCGCTAAGCTCGGAGAGTGTCTCTTCGTCCAGCGCCTCCTCCAGCTCTGCCGGCGCTAGCGGTGCGTTCGGCCCGCGCTGGACCCAGGTGTCGACCTTGGCTTTCTGCAGCGGGTTCGAGAACCGCTCGAAAAGCTCGGACAGACCGCTCATGATACCCCCTGTGCCCGCGCCTCCCAGCATTTGGCGAAGACCGTCCAGAGGGCCGTCGGCGCCCGGACGGGTCGGGTCGGGGCCGCGGGTGTTCAGCACCTCGGACAGCTTGTCGCGGTTCTGATACCCCGCGACGGCCAGAAGACCGAGAAGCGCGATAAGGGATGGGCTGCCTTTGGCCATGATGGAATCCTTGTGCAAGAGGTCAGGCGCGGCGACGGACGAAACCGTAGATCATAAGGACGATGATCGCGCCGATGGTCGCGCCGATAAGGCCGGCACCGTCCTCGGGTCCGTACCAGCCCAGCGACTGGCCGAGGAAGTTCGCCACGAAGGCCCCGACGATGCCGAGGATCGTCGTCAGCACGAAGCCCGAAGGCTCGTTCCGATCGCCGGGCATGATGAACTTGGCGATGATCCCGGCCAGAAAGCCGATGACGATGGTCCAGACGATACGCATGAGGCGCGCTCCCCGGCGATGACTGTGCCGGGGAAACGCGAGTCCGGGGATTTCGTTCCCGAGGGGGGCGTTCCTGTGCCGGTCAGGCCGATCTCAGGATGACCAGGTTGTCCTCCACCGCGGCGGCGACGTCGGTGTAGGCTTGGGTCCGCTTCGCCGGATCGCCGCCCGAGCGGATGATGACCAGCTCCGCCTCCTTGACGACCATCGCGGCCTCGGCTGCTGCGGCTTCTGCGAAATTTTCCTTGACCGGCCGGACCGGCGGGAGGCGCTTGGCGGCGGACTTGTGACCCTCGCGCGGGCGGATGACAGGGGCGCTGTCGTCCTGGTACTTCTTGACGATGGCATCAAGCTTGTCGGCGGCATCCAGCATCGCCTGCTTGATCGGCAGATAGTCCCCGGTGTCCGGCAGGTTCGCCGCCACCTTCAGGTAGTAGATCCGAAGGCAGTCGATGCGGTAGCGCAGCTCGATGCGGCGGTCGCAGGTGCTGTTCGCGCCCTGCAGGATCTTGACGATCGACTTGGTGACACCGGAGTTGATGCCCAGGCCCGGGGTGGGATCCCTGTGGCAGGAAATGTTCAGCACAGAAAAGCTGTCTAAGGATTCCTGGTAATCAGGTTCATCCTCGCAGTCGGCCAAGGCGGCACTGACCGGAAGCAGACAGAGCAGGCCGATGGCAAACAGGATCGTGCGCAGGATCGATTTCGTCATTTCAATTCTCCGTTTCAAAAATGCCGTAGGCGGCGAGTACGGCCCGCCGCGTGCCCGGGCCGAACGCGCCGTCGACCGTTCCGTCGTATAGTCCCTTGTCGGCCAGGATCTGCTGCAACCCTGCCCAGGTCTCGCGCGGGTATTTGTCCGCATTGTTGAGAAGTGCGTCGAGCGCCAGTTCGCTGCCCCCCCGAAGCGCGCGGTACAGAAGATCGGCCGCGTCCTTGGGTCCAAGACCGGGCACCAGACCGTTGGCTGCGAAGGAGGCGACATTGAACATCGCCTCGGTATGGCCCTGGGCCGCCGCCTTCTGGAACAGTGCCAGGGCCTTGTCGCGGTCCTTTTCCAGGCCCAGTTCGCCAGTGAAGTGGAAGTAGCCCATGTCGTTGATCGCAGCCGGGATGTCCGCCTCGGCAGCCTCTTCGTACAAGACGCGGGCCCGGACGGGGTCGGGGTCGACGCCAAGCCCGCCTTCAAGCACCTTGGCAAGGCGATACTTGGCATCCGGGTCACCCGCAGCCACGGCCTTTTCCAGCAACTCCAGGGCTTCCTGCGGGGCGTAGTCGGTGCTTTGGCGGTCCAGCTTGGCCAGCGCCAGGCCGACGATCGACCGCGAATCCCCGGCAGCGGCGGATTTCTCCAGCGTTTCGCGGTCAACGGCGACGACGCGCTGCCAGGCGACGGCCAGTTCCTCGACCCCCGGCTCAAGCGAGGCCGTGCTGTCGCCGGTCAGGTAGAAGGGCTCGCCCGGCAGTGCACCGTAGGTCGTGGGCTCTTGCTGGTTGCCGGTGGCAGCCAGAACGTCGTCGCGGACCTGACGGAAAAGCAGGCTGATCTCCAGCTCGGGCTTCACCATGTTTTCGCGCAGCGCGATGTTGAAGGGGCTGTTCTGCCCCTGCCCATCCAGCGCCACCGCACCGTCGCGGGCAGCGAAGGCAACCAGCGTTCCCCGCTCGGGGGACGGCGCAGCGAGGCCACCCTTGCCGGTGGTCAGACCCTTTGCCACCTCTGGGTCGCGCAGGTCGATGACGTCGGGGAACGGATTGTCGCGGCAACTGTCGAGGATCAGGATCGACATCTTCCGCGCCCCGTCCAGGGCGGCAAGCATCTGGTCCATCGTGACCGAGGCTGCGACGATGTCCTTCGCCTGACGGACCTGCGCGTCGACCGGGATCAGGAAGGTCGTACCCTGCACCGAAACCCCATGCCCGGCATAGTAGATCAGCGCGATGTCGGCGGTTTCGGCCTTGAAGGCGAAGTCATCCAGCGCCTCCATCGTCTCGTCCAGGGTGGCATCCATCCGGACGTCCACGGAAAAGCCGATTTCCTTCAAGGTCTCGGCCAGCGCGCTGGCGTCGTTGATCGTGTTCCGGAGCTTGGTCACGGACCGGTAGTCCGCCATGCCAAGCACAAGGGCGACCCGACCTTCGGCGCGCGTTTCGCCAAGGGCGGGCGCGACGAGAAGCACAAAGCCAAGGGCAAGGGCCATAAGGCGGCGGATCATGGCGTGAATCGGCGGTGCAAGAGCAAATGACATTGAATGAAAGGCTACGCCGATTCAGCCGGTGGTCAAAGCGCAAACCTTGGGATTTGCCCCGTGCCTGCCTGCCGGGGGTGTCGGAATGAAGGACTTGACGTGAAAAAGGGGCACCCGCAGGCGCCCCTTTCTCCCTTCCTTGACCGCCGCTTGGTAAAGCGACCGTAAATGTCCGCCAGCAAAGGATTGATTCCGTTGGATCCGTTCCCCCTGCCCAGCGTGGGCAGATCACTTCGGAAGCAGGACCTTGTCGATCACGTGAATCACCCCGTTCGAGGCGATGATGTCGGCCGTGGTCACCCGCGAGGAGTTGACCTTGACGCCGTGGCGACCGTCGATGTGGACGGTCTGGCCCTGCACGGTGGCCACGTCCTGCCGCTTGCCGGCAAGCTGGTCCGAAGTCACGGCACCCGGCACGACATGATAGGTCAGGATCGCGACAAGCTTGTCCTTGTTTTCGGGCTTCAGCAGGTCTTCGACGGTTCCAGCCGGAAGGGCGGCGAAGGCGGCATTGGTCGGCGCGAAGACCGTGAACGGACCATCGCCCTTCAGCGTGTCGACCAACCCGGCTGCGCTGACCGCGGCCACTAGGGTCGAGAAATCTTCATTCGACGAGGCGATGTCGATGATGTCGGGCTCGGTCTCGGCAGGCACGCAGGCGGCAATGAGGCTTGCGATCGAGACGGCTCCGGCCTGTTTGAAAAGAGTGCGGCGATTCATGATTTGATGTCCCCTGTTGGATGAAAAAGAAGGGGGCGCCCGAAGCGCCCCCCTTGGTCGATCAGCCTTCCGGCGGCAGGATCACCGAGTCGATGACGTGGATCACGCCGTTTGAGGCGGCGATGTCCGGACCCGAGATCACGGCGCCGTTCACTTTCGGGCCGCCTTCCAGGGTGATGGTCACTTCGGCACCGTTCACGGTGGCGGCCTTCATACCCTCGGTCAGGTCGGTCGACATGACCTTGCCCGGGACAACGTGGTAGGTGAGGATCGCAATCAGCTTGTCCTTGTTCTCGGGCTTCAGCAGGTCCTCGACAGTGCCCGCCGGCAGAGCGGCAAAGGCGGCGTCGGTCGGCGCGAAGACGGTGAACGGGCCTTCGCCCTTCAGCGTCTCGACAAGGCCAGCGGCAGTCAGCGCGGCGGCGAGCGTCGTGAAGTTGCCTGCGCCGACGGCGGTGTCGACGATGTCTTTGTCCTGAGCGAAGGCAGGCATCGCAAAGGCGGTGGCGGCGGTCAGCGCAAGAAAGGTTCTGCGGATCATAGGGTCACTCCGTTTGATCGGTCATGCCGTCATTGGCGAGAGTGATAGGGATGAGATGCGACATCGGATCATGCCGACTTTCCCGTGAGCACAGCTTGACCCGTGCAAGCCGCGCGCTAAGCCCGGGAGGTTCCGGATTTCCAATCAAACCACTGTGACCAAAGTTCAGACGGCGTGAGCGATCCGGCCAATGTTTCAGCGCTCTGGCGGACACGTGAGGCGGATTGTTTTGCCTTTCATGCCGTTTGGCGCATGTTTGTGAAAACGAAAAGCGGAGTTCGCCCATGCGCCTGAACTGGTCTGACGTCACCCCGAAGCCGCTGTGGCTGAACCGCCGCAAGTTGATGACCGGAGGGGCGGCCCTGTTGGCCGCACCGGCCTTTGCGAAGATCGAGGCTTCCAAGAGCGCCTATTCGACCGACGAAGAGCCGAACAGTCTTGAGGACATCACCAGCTACAACAACTTCTATGAATTCGGCACCGGCAAGGAGGACCCGGCGACTTATGCCGGGGCGCTGACCGTGGACCCCTGGTCGATCGTGATCGACGGGTTGGTCGACAAGCCCGGCACCTATGATCTGGCCGACGTGGTCAAGGGCCAACCGCTGGAAGAGCGCATCTACCGATTCCGCTGCGTCGAGGCCTGGTCGATGGTCGTGCCCTGGATCGGCTTCCAGTTGTCCGGCCTGCTTGACCGGGTTGGTGTGCAGCCCTCGGCCAAGTTCGTCGCCTTTGAAACTCTGGTCCGCCCTGAAGAGATGCCGGGCGTGGCGTCACCGTTCATCGACTGGCCCTACCGCGAGGGGCTTCGGCTGGACGAGGCGATGCATCCGCTGACGATCCTTGCGACCGGGTTGTATGGAGAGGAGATGCCGAAGCAGAACGGCGCGCCGATCCGGCTGGTCGTGCCGTGGAAGTACGGCTTCAAGTCGATCAAGTCGATCGTGCGCCTATCTCTGGTGGACAAGATGCCGCCGACGACGTGGAACATGCTGCAGCCGCAGGAGTATGGCTTCTATTCCAACGTGAACCCCAACGTCGACCATCCGCGCTGGAGCCAGGCTTCGGAACGGCGCATCGGCTCGGGGTTGTTTGGCGGGCGGCAGGACACGCTGATGTTCAACGGCTATGAGGCCGAGGTGGCGGGTCTTTACGCGCGCATGGACCTGACGAAGGACTATTGATGGACTGGCTGAACGCCCAGGCGCGCCGGGTTCCGACGTGGGTGGTCTACCTGCTTGGCCTGGTGCCACTTGGCTTTCTTGTCTGGGGCGCGATCTTCGGCGGCCTTGGCCCTGACCCGGTGAAGGCCATCGAACGGGGCCTCGGGGAAAGCGGGCTGCAGTTCCTGCTCGCCTCTCTGGCGGTCACGCCCCTGCGGCGGGCAGGGCTGAACCTCTTGCGGTTCCGCCGGGCGCTGGGGCTCCTCTCCTTTATATACGTGACGCTGCACCTGGCGGCGTGGGTCTGGCTGGACATGGGCCTGCGCTGGGGAGAGATGCTGGCAGATCTGACGAAGCGGCCCTTCGTGATCGTGGGGATGATCGGCTTTCTGGTGATGATTCCCCTGGCGGCCACGTCGTGGAACGGCGCGATCCGGCGGCTGGGGGCGGCCGCATGGAATCGGCTGCACAAACTGTCCTACGTGGCGATTCTGGCCGGAGCGGCGCATCTGGCGCTGTTGTCCAAGGTATGGACGACCGAGGTTCTGATCTATCTGGGACTGGCGCTGGCACTTCTGGCGGTGCGGCTGGTGCCGAAAGGCCGGGCAAGGCAGCGCGTCTCCGCCTGAGCAGCTCGTTCGCTATGCCGCAAGCGCAAGAATATTGCCGCAATGCCGCGTCAGTTGTGGGGTTTCTTGCGCCAACCACCAGATTTTGCGGTGTTTTCAGGTTTCTGCAAAAATTTTGCGACAGAGGTGTTTTTTGCTCTTGCGGGTTCCGGGCGGTCTCCGTAAATACCGCCTCACCGAAGCGGAAACGTGACGGTGACGGACGGAAGCGGACGGAAACGGAAGCGAAAGTTCGGAAAATCTGAAGGCAAGGCGCGAAGGGATACGCCAAGAAGTTGGCGGATCGCACGTTTTTTGTCTGAAGGTAGCTCTTTGACATGATTGGTTCATGAAGGGATATGCGGGCGGTTTGGGCGCATCGGCGTCTAATCGCAGCATATCGGCTCACTAGGGGAAACCCGATGATGTGAGTGTCAGCTTCACTACTTGTGGGTCACGTTACTTCGG
>JAIXSA010000124.1 GCA_027484915.1 Paracoccaceae bacterium
CTCGCGGCCCACCCCGAGATCGAGGCTTTTGACATTATCCTGCACGACGCCCTCGGGATTGGCCGGGGTAAGATCATCCGGCGGCATGAGCTTTTGTCTTTTTTTTTTTTTTTCCGCCATTTGCCGATCTCGATCCTCGGCCTCGACATCTGCGGCGAGGATGTCCACGAAACGGGTCTCATCTGGGACCAGGGAGACGGAGATCTGCGCGCCTGGCCGATCCCCGGCACGCTGAAAGCGCTGCACAACACCCAGCCCCCGCGCGGCGAGGTGTTCATGTCGATGTACATGCTGGACGGTGCGCCTATGACGAGCGACCCCCGGCACGCGCTGCAACGGCAGGTCGACGCACTCGCCGCCGAGGGCCTTTACCCGGCGGGGGCTTTCGAGCTGGAATTCTTCCTCCTCGACCCCGAACGCGGCCCCGACGGCAAGATGCAGCCCGCCCGCGACGTCCTTGATCGCCGCTCCTCCCGCAAGACCGAGGTCTATTCCGTCGACCACCTGCACGGTATGCTGCCCCTGTTCAGCGACATCTACGCAGGCGCCGAAAAGGCGGGCATCAAGGCCGAGACGCTGATCTCCGAATATGCCCCCGGCCAGTACGAGCTGACACTGCACTACCGCGAAAACGTCATCCAGGCCGCCGACGACCTGATGCGCCTGAAGCGCATCGTCCGGGCGCAAGCCCGCGCGCATGGCGTCGTCGCCTGCTTCATGGCCAAGCCCAACGAGAACTACGCCGGATCCGGCATGCACTTCCACGTCTCGCTCCTGGACGACAAGGGCAAGAACGTCTTCATCGAAGCCGAAGAGGGCAAGTGGAACCCCACCATCCTCCACGCCCTCGGCGGGTTGAAGCAGACGATGGGTGAATCGATGCTGGTCTTCGCGCCGCATGCCAACTCCTGGCGGCGGTTCGCAAGCCAGTCCTACGCGCCGGTCTCACCCACCTGGGGCGTCAACAACCGCTCGGTGGCACTGCGTATCCCTGCCGGCGACATCAAGGCCCGGCGCATTGAACACCGCCCGGCCGGCGTGGACGCGAACCCCTATCTGGTGGCCGCGACCGTGCTGGCGGGCGTCCGCAAGGGGATGCATGAGAAGATCGACCCCGGCCCGGAAACCACCGGCAACGGCTATGAGGACGAGGGCACCACCGCGATCCCGAGCGACTGGAAATCCGCCATCGACGCGGCGAAGCAGTCGGCTTTCCTGCAGGACGCGCTGGGCGAGGACATGCACCGCACCTTCACCGCGATCATGGCCGCCGAATATGCGCGCGTGATGCGGACGGTCAGCGAGGTGGACTTCGACCTTTATCTGCACACCGTCTGACCGCCGGGACCCAAATTTCTTGAGCAAGAAATTTGTCAAAATCCTTGCTTAAGGATTTTGGCCCCTCGCCCACCGGCATGCCGCCGAGCAGACCGGCACGCCCCGCGCAATGGACGCCGCGATGATCTCCGGCACGCGTGCATCCAGCCCCACCGGCGGCAGGATGCGCCCGGTGAACCCAGCCACAGCCAGCGCGGCGGGAATATCGTCACTCACATGACCACCCCCTGCCGCGAAGAACGGCAAGCACACCCCACCGCGACCGGTCAGGCTTGACAATTGCGGCTCCTGATCGATGAACCCGGCAACAACCTCGGTCCTGGTCTCCTCGCCGATCCTTTCGGCCACATGAAACGCAATGTCCGACGGCGCCGAAGACTTGAACGACCCATGCGCCGCCAGGATCCCCTGCTGCGCCCCTGCCTCACGTACCAGCGTCACGCAAAGCTCATGCACCGCCGGATCGCAGCCGAAGGGCTCCAGCACGGTCCAGCCGACGGCCCCCGCCTCGGCCAGCCGCTTCGGGATCTGCACGCGGGTAAACCAGCCCCCCGCCATGAACATCGGGAACACCACGCCCACCGGCCGCCCAACAACGGCCCGCGCCATCGCGCCGTCTTCGGCCAGCGTCGCCGCGCCGATGGACCAGCTCGGCATCAAGGCCTCGACCCGCGCGGCCAGTGCCTCCAGCGCCGCCCCAGCTGGGCGAGGGTCAGAGGGCTGGCCATGGGCCACGATCAGGGCATGTTGTGTCATGCGCGGATAGGTGACGCCGCCGCCCTGAAGGTCAACCCCTAGGGCATCCGGCTCGCGATATAGCGGGCGAAGTCATAGTTTGGCCGCTCCAGGTGGCTCAGCAGCCCAGGGCTGGACATCCCCGCGCACAAGCCGCGCCAAACCTTCTCGACGCAGCCTTTGTCCTCGACATTCACGTCATCCAGCAGCGCCTTGACCGATGCCAGATGCGCCTCAGCCTCGGGGTCGGCCATCCACTCGGCACTCATCCCACCCCCGAACAGCACCCGGACCGAGCCCGGACCGTCCGGCGTCAGCGACAGATACCAGAAATACCCCGGCGTCAGGGTGATCAGCAGCGCCGGATAGATCGCCAGCAGCCAGGTGATCCGTCGATCATCCCCCTGCAGCACCGTGTTCGATGGATGCGCCAAGGCCAGTGGGACCAAGTCATTCTTCACGATCCAGTGGTAGTTGAACGCCTCTTCCCCCTCGGGGCATTCCATCTTGTTCAGGTCCGACGCCCCCCCGATGGTTCCTGCATGGCAGACCGGCAGGTGGTAGCTTTCCATGAAATTCTCGGCCAGGACCTTCCAGTTCGTGTCCCAGAGGAACTCCTCGCGGAAGACCTCGCGGTAGTCCTTCATCGGCAGTTGCCCGACCAGCCGGTCCACACCAGCCAACCGCTCAGCCACGGGCGGCGCATCCGGCGAAAGCGTCACCATGATCCAGCCCTGCCAGTCCTCGACCCGGATGGCGGGCAGCTTCACGTCTTCCTTGCAGAACCCCTCGTTCCGCGCCATCGCCGGGGCACCGCGCAAAGAGCCGTCCAGATTGTAGGTCCAGGCGTGATAAGGGCAGACGATCGACCGCACATTGCCCCGACCTTCCAGCAAGGTGCTCATCCGGTGGCGGCAGACGTTCGACATGCCGCGCAACACGCCCTCCCGGTCGCGCAGGATGATCACCGGCTCTCCTGCGATGTTCATCGTCAGGTAGTCGCCCGGGTTCGGCAGCGCATCAGCACGGCCGGCACACAGCCATTCCCGCGCGAAGATATGCTCCTCCTCGGCCTTGGCAAAGTCGGGCGAGGTGTAGACCGACTTCGGCATCGCCCGTGCCCGCTCGAACGGGACCGAGACATTGGCGCGCAACTCGGCAATGGCAAGCGAGGGATCGTGCTGGGTCATGGGGGGCCTCCTTCCGCCAGCTTGCTCCCCGATGTCCCCGCGTTCCAGCGAAAATCCGACAGCTTCAGGGGAAATGCGCCCTTATTGCCGACGCGAAGGCTTCGGCCAGCGCCGGGTTGGCGTCGGCGTCATAGTGGATGCCGTCGATGGGCGAGACCTTGACCACCTGCCCCGAATCCAGGAACGGCACACCCGCCCGCTTTGCCGCCGCCGCAATTTCGCGCGCCAAGGCCTGCGACTTCGCCGCCCCACCCTCGAACATCCCGGCCAGACACCCGACCTCGATGATCGGCGGGGGTGCCACCAGCAACACCTGCGGACCTGCGCCACCGGGTCCGCAATCGCTGGCCCGGATCACCCGCACCAACCGCTCCAGCGAATGCGCGATGTCGCCAGCATTGACGGAAAAGCGCGGTTTAAGGTCGTTGGTCCCCAGCATCACCAGGACCACGTCGATGGGCTTGTGGCTCTCCAGCAGTGCGGGCAGGACCGTCAGCCCGTTGCGATGTTCGCCCTCGACCGGGTCATCATGCACTGTCGTGCGACCCGGATGACCCTCGGTGATCACCTCCCAGTCCGGAAGCAGCTTCGCCAGCCGCCCGGCCCAACGTTCCTCGCGATCAAAGCGGCCCGCCCCGTCCAGATCAGGCATCGGAATCGTGCCATGCGTGTTGCTGTCGCCGAAAAGCAGGATCGTCCGTGTCATGCGCGCCTCCCCGGTTGCCGACCAAGGCTAGCGCCCGCACCTGGGGAAATCCACAGCGGTCGGATAAGACGCATTTCAGCATAGCTGATTGACGTACCTCAGCCCTGCACCGATACTGCGCCCAGGAAACCTGGAGCCCATCTTGCGGCCAACCGTCATCGATATCGCCCGCGAGGCTGGTGTCAGCCTCGCCACGGTCGACCGTGTCCTGAACGCCCGTCCCGGCGTGCGCGACAAGACCATCCGCGCGGTCAACGAGGCCATCGTCAAGCTGGGCTACGTCCGCGACCTGACCGCCGCAAACCTGGCGCGTGGGCGCAGCTACCGCGTGGCCGTTCTGCTTCCCGATACGGAAAGTCAATTCATTCAAAGCCTTGCCGACGCACTGACCGAGGCCGGCTCTGCCGCCGCCACCAGCCGAACGGAACTCAAGCTCCACCGCTTCCCTGCCGAAGACCCCCACGCGCTCGCGGCCGTTCTTTCCACTTTGCCCGACCGCGACACTGTCGGCGTGGCGCTGATGGCCCCCGAGACGCCCGTCGTGCGCGACGCCGTCCGGTCCTTGCGCGCCAAGGGCATCCCGGTGGTGGCCCTGGTCTCCGACCTGCCCAACGCCGACCACTTCGTCGGCATCGACAACCGTGCAGCGGGGCGGACTGCAGGGGTTATGATGGGCCGCTTCCTTGGCGGTGGGCCCGGGCAGGTCATGGTCCTCGGCCAGTCGCTCCTGGCCCGCGACATGATCGAACGCCGTCGCGGCTTTGACGAGGTGATGCAGCGCGACTTTCCCGGCCTCGAGGTACTGCAATCCCTTGAAACCCACGGCTCCCCGGCGACGATGCGCCAGGTCGTGGCCGAGATGCTGGCAAACGCGCCTCATGTACGGGGCATCTACGCGATGGGCGGCGGCAGCCGGACGCTGACACAAACCCTTGACGATATGGGGCTTTCCGGAAAGTTGACCGTGATCTGCCACGAACTGACGCCGCATGTGCGCACTGCGCTTGAACGGGGCAGCATCACCGCCGTCATCACGCAGAACACCGGCCACCTCGCCCGCTCAACCCTGCGCGTCCTGCGCGCGAAGGCCGACAATCAGCCTCTCGACGAAGGCCAGGAACAGATTCGAATCGAGATCGTCCTGCGCGAAAACATTCCCCCACTGCCCGACTCCACGCGCCCCAGCCTGGACGACAAGGTCGCCTGACACCGCCTCAAATCGGTTTGATCAGGGGGCTTGCCGGAAAATGAGGTACGTTCCTCAAAATTTCTTTACAGCCCCGAATCCCAGGTCTATGGTCCGCTCAATCCACAGAAGGCCCGGCAACGGGTCCATTTTCATCAAACCGGGAGGAACGCATGAAACGGACAACTCTGGCTGCATCCGCGGCCATCGCCCTGGTCTGGGCTACCCAGGCCAGCGCACAAGGCAGCGAGCTCACCCTCTGCTGGGCCGCCTGGGACCCGGCAAACGCCCTGGTCGAGCTTTCGAAGGACTTCGAGGCCCAGTCCGGCACCAAGATGAACTTCGAGTTCGTGCCGTGGCCCAACTTCGCCGACCGCATGCTGAACGAGCTGAACTCGGGCGGCCAGCTCTGCGACCTGATGATCGGTGACAGCCAGTGGATCGGGGGTGCTGCCGAGAACGGCTGGTACCTGAAGCTGAACGAGTTCTTCGACAAGGAAGGCATCTCGATGGACGCCTTCGTGCCGGCCACTGTGACCGGCTATTCCGAATGGCCAAAGAACACGCCGAACTACTGGTCGCTGCCCGCTTTCGGTGACGTGGTCGGCTGGACCTACCGCAAGGACTGGTTCGAACGCCCGGAAATCCAGGCCGCCTTCAAGGAAAAGACCGGCCGCGACCTGACCCCGCCCGCCACGATGGCCGAACTCAAGGAAGTGGCCGAGTTCTTCCAGGGCCGCGACATCGACGGCAAGACGGTCTACGGCGCCTCAATCTACACCGAGCGTGGATCCGAAGGCATCACGATGGGCGTGATGGACGTGCTCTACAGCTTCGGCTTCAAGTACGACAACCCGGAAAAGCCCTATGACATGGAAGGCTTCGTGAACTCCGAAGGCTCGGTCGCCGGCCTCGAATTCTACAAGTCGCTCTATGACTGCTGCGTCGCCCCTGGCACCTCGAACACCTACATGGGCGAAGGCATCGACGCCTACAAATCCGGCCAGGTCGCGATGCAGATGAACTTCGCCTTCACCTGGCCCGGCTTCGAGGTCGACCCCAACGTCGGCGGCGGCAAGACCGGCTACCTCGTGAACCCCGCCGGCCCGAACGGCGAACGCTTCGCCCAGCTTGGCGGCCAGGGCATCTCGGTCGTCGCCAACACCGACAACATGGACGGGGCACTCGCCTACATCAAATGGTTCGCCCAGCAGGACGTGCAGCAGAAGTGGTGGTCTATGGGCGGCTTCTCCTGCCTGCGCGCCGTGGTCGAGGATCCGGCCTTCGCCACCAGCCAGCCCTATGCCCAGACCTTCCTGGACAGCATGGCCATTGTGAAGGACTTCTGGGCCGAGCCGTCCTACGCTTCGCTCCTGCAGGCCTCCCAGGCCCGCTTCCATGACTATGTGGTCGCCGGCAACGGCACCGCGAAAGAGGCGCTCGACGGCCTGATCGCCGACTGGACCGAAGTCTTCATGGACGAAGGCAAGCTCTGACGACGCCGACGTCCTTGCCCGGGTCCTGACCCGGGCAACCTCACCCAGCAAAATGCCCCCTTCCTTCGCGGAAGGGGGTAAGGTGAGGGGGCTATGCCCCCCGCCTGCCCACGGGAAATGATCATGCCAAACCCCATCGACATCGCGGCCCAGGCCACCCCGCCCCGACTGGCGCGCAAGATCCGCGGCCTCTCGGACCGCGCCATCGCCTGGATCTTCGTGGCCCCCACGATCTTCCTTCTCTTGGCGATCAACATCTTCCCGCTGATCTGGACCATCCGCCTGTCCTTCACCAACTACGCCGCCAACAAGCCGAATGCCGAAGTGAAGTGGGTCGGCATCCGCAACTACACGCGCATCCTCACAGACGAGGATATCTGGTCGAACATGACCACCACGGCGCATTTCCTGATCTGGACCATCGTGCTGCAGGTGATCATCGGCTTCACCCTCGCCTGGCTGATCAACCGCAAGTTCAAGGGCAACGACCTTCTGACCACCCTTATAGTCGTGCCGATGATGCTGTCCCCCGCCGTCGTCGGCAACTTCTGGACCTTTCTCTACCAGCCGCAGATCGGCGTGGTGAACTACATCGTCGAATTCTTCACCGGCATTCCCGCCGCCAGCTTCTCGATGCTCGGGCCGGGCGGGTTGGCCCCCTGGTCGATCATCATCGTCGACACCTGGATGTGGACGCCCTTCGTCATGCTGATCTGCCTCGCCGGGCTGCGGTCCATACCCGACTACATCTATGAGGCGGCCGAGGTCGACCGCGCCTCCAAGTGGCGGCAGTTTTGGACCATCACCGTGCCGATGGTGTTGCCTTTTCTCATGTTGGCAGTCCTCTTCCGCGGCATCGAGAACTTCAAGATGTTCGATATGGTCAATCTGCTTACCGGCGGCGGTCCCGGCAGCGAGACGCTTCTGACCTCCATCGACCTCAAGCGCGAAGCCTTCGAGAAATGGCGCACCGGCTATTCCAGCGCCTACGCGATCATCCTCTTCGTTACCGTCTTCGGCCTCGCCTCGATCTACGTGAAGGCGCTCAACAAAGTGAAGGAGCGCTGAAGATGAGCGCCTATTCCGTCACCGAACCCTCCAAGGCCTCGAAATGGGGCGCGGGCATCCTGGTCGCGCTCTACACGATCATCACCCTTCTGCCGCTCGTGTGGATCATCTCCACCAGCTTCAAGACGGGGCCGGACTCGATCTCCTATCCGCCGAAGGTGTTCTTCGAGCCGACGGTGGAAGGCTACGTCAACCTCTTCACCACCCGCACCCGCCCGGCCGTGTCGGAACTGGAATCCCTCCCGCCCCCCGACGGCCTGATGGAAGAAATCGCTCGCCGCCAGGGCACCATCATCACCGGACCCAGCCGGTTCGGCGAGCGCTTCATGAACTCGGTCATCATCGGCTTCGGTTCGACCGCGCTGTCGATCATCCTGGGCACGCTGGCCGCCTATGCCTTCAGCCGCTTCAAGGTGCCGCTGAAAGATGACCTCCTGTTCTTCATC
>JAIXSA010000122.1 GCA_027484915.1 Paracoccaceae bacterium
AGGGACCGGCTGGGCCAGTGGGGCCGCCAGGACCTGTAGGACCGGCTGGACCACCAGGACCGGTTGGGCCAGTTGGGCCGCTAGGACCAGAGGGACCGGCTGGGCCAGTAGGACCTGTGATGGAGAAAGTACTGATTGATGAATTTAAGGTAACAATAGAGTTGGGATCATTTGCGTTACAGTCGGGTCCGACAACTTTGTCGCCACTGGCCGCAGCAGACGTATCAACCGAACTTCCATCACCAGCGCCCGCCTCGATGTTGTTCGTCCCTGATGAACCATCGGCTGCACAGGTCTGCGATTGGACTGGGTCGGTGGTGTCCGCCTTCGTGGCAGAAACATCCATGCCTAGTATTTGCATGGCAGCCAACATCGCAGTGGTAGCTTTTAGACCCTTCATGCAGCGACACCTCTTTGCACCTTGCCAAGGTGTTCTCGACGATCCTTGTTTGTGTCAATCGACATGCGCCTATAGATTCGACGACTTCGAGTTTTTAGTGACCGAAAGATATAACTTTATATCGTTGAGATAAATTAAATGGCTTTTCTTGCAATTTATAATTTCCTTTTTGATACCCAATCGACCGAATAGAGCGCTCGAATTATCTGCCGTATGTGGCTTGGCAGGATATTGCGCTGGTCTCCCTCGAACTGACCGAAACGGTCATGGCAGTCCAGGCCGTTAATCCTCTGCACCCCTCTTTTGGCCGGGTTTTGGGTCGAGGTGGGCTGTTAAGTGGTTCATCTTCAGGCGAAAGAATGTTGCCGCAGCTTTCGTGGCCTCGGTTGCGGTGGCTCTTGGCGGCAGAACCTCGCGGCTAAGGCAGCGGGCCAGAAGGCCCGGATTGCCGGCGAGGTGGTCGTGGGGGTACGGGAGGCCGAACTAGGCATCCTGGTGCGGGTCGACTTCAGGGGGGGGGCGCGGGCCCTATCTAAATCGAAGGCCGCGCGATCCACCAGATCAGAGAAGGTGCAAATCACTGAAACAAATGACAGAGGCCCCAGCCTACCGCCTAGCCCTGTCGGCAGAAGAAGCTACCCGGAGGTTCAGCGAAACGGAGAGCCCAGTTTCGAAGGTCGGGCCATCGTGCCGATCAACGACAGCCTGCAGGAAACCCTCATCGAGGCCAAGAAACTCTCGCTCTCGAACTAGCTCATCGAGGGGGCCTGGGAACCGATCCGCTCGATCCGTAAGGGTCTCGAGCGTCTCGTCACCAACGCTGGACTGCCGGATATCTCCGCCCACGTCTTCCGGCACACAGCAGCCGTCCATATGGCAGCGGGTGGAATCCCGATGAGCCAGATCGCCAAATATCTCGGGCGCTCCTCGACCGCGGTCACCGAGCGCACCTATGCCCGGTATGCACCCGATCACCTGCGCCAGGCAGCCCAGATTCTCGATTTCGGGAAGAAGAAGCGCACCGGGTGCCCACCCCGGTTAGGTTCAATAGACTTAGGAACTCTTCGTGAGAAGTCCCTAAGCCATTGATTTTATGGTGGGCGATAACGGATTTGAACCGCTGACATCTTCGATGTGAACGAAGCGCTCTACCGCTGAGCTAATCGCCCGATGCGGGGGCTTTTAGCCATCCTCTCCGTCGTCCGCAAGGGCCAATCCGGCGGCCTTCGCGCCGTCCGCCAGCCGGAGCTTGAGGGTCAGGGCCGGCCCCTTGTTCTTCACGACGCGCAGTTTGCCCAGCGGCGGAACCGCCAGCGCCTTGCCCGTGGCCAGCGCCTCGCCCAAGGCGGCCAGCGTCGCCTCGACAACGACCTTCACCTCGGACTTCTTGCCGCCGGTTGCAGCCGCGACGGTCTCGATCAGGTCCTTGAGCTTAAGCGCCCCGGCCGTCGAGGGTTCTGCAACCGGGGTCTCGGTAACCGGGTCAGGCCTGGTCTTTTGCCCGGAGGCTTTTTCGGCCTTGGCCGGTTTCGCTTCGGCGTCCTTGGCGGTGCGGGCGGCCATGGGTGCCTTTGTCCATACTGGGTCGTCCGTTCAAGGCTACCAAGCCCACGCCGGCGCAACCAGTGTTATCTGTTGCATGCCGACCCGATCCGCCCCTAGGCTTTCCCCGTGGCGCGCGACGGCGCCTCGGGATGTATAGGGGAACTCACATGCGCAAGGCCCTCCTGCTTTCCACCGCACTGACTCTGGGCACGCTGAATGCCGCCCAGGCCGGTGGACCGGTGGTGGTCGAGGAAGAACCGGCGGTCGTTGCCGCCAAACCGGCCTCGTCTGGCGGTATCCTGATCCCGCTCCTGATCCTCGCGGCGATCGTGGCGGTCGCCTCGGGCGGGGACGATTCCGATCCCGCCCCGCAGCCCAGCGATATTCGCCTGAAGGAAGACATCCGGCGCGTAGGCACGAACTACCTCGGGCTCGGCGTGTACCAGTACCGCTACAAGGGAATGGACGGAGTATGGGAAGGCGTCATGGCGCATGAAGTCGAAGTCATGCACCCCGGCGCGATCCGGCAACTGCCCCACGGTTACAAGGCCGTCGACTACGCACGCCTGGGACTGCCGTTCAAGCGGGTCGCCTGACCCTTCGAACAAGCAAAAGGGCGCGCCGGTCTGGCGCGCCCTTTCCTGTTTCCGACGCTCTCAGTGCGCGGTCTGCACCGGGGGGGTTGCCCCGCCCGCTGCACGCGCCGCGGCAGCAGCTTCTTCTGCGGCCTCATCCCATTCCACCGGCTCGGGCTGGCGCACCAAAGCCTGTGCCAGAACCTCGCGGACGTGGGTCACCGGGATGATCTTCAGGCCTTCCTTCACGTTTTCGGGGATTTCCGCCAGATCCTTGGCGTTCTCCTCGGGGATGAAGACGGTCTTGATCCCGCCCCGCAGCGCGGCCAGAAGCTTTTCCTTCAGCCCGCCGATGGCGCTCGCGTTGCCGCGCAGCGTCACTTCGCCGGTCATGGCGATGTCCTTGCGGACCGGGATGCCGGTCAGAACCGAGACGATGGCGGTGACCATCGCCAGACCGGCCGAGGGGCCGTCCTTGGGCGTCGCGCCGTCGGGAACGTGGACGTGGATGTCCATCGCCTCGAACTTCGGCGGCTTGACCCCGATCTGCGGGCTGATCGAGCGGACATAGCTTGCCGCCGCGTCGATCGACTCCTTCATCACGTCGCCCAGCTTGCCGGTCGTCTTCATCCGGCCCTTGCCCGGCAGGCGCAGGGCTTCGATCTGCAGAAGATCGCCACCCACACTTGTCCAGGCCAGACCCGTCACCACGCCGACCTGATCTTCCTTTTCGGCCAGGCCATAGCGGTGCCGCTGGACGCCCAGATACTCCTCAACCTTCGCGGGATCGACCTCCACTTTCTTGGTCTTGCCCTTGAGGATATCGGTCACGGCTTTCCGGGCCAGTTTGGCGATTTCGCGCTCCAGGTTCCGCACGCCCGCCTCGCGGGTGTAGTAGCGGATGACATGGTTCAGCGCGTCGTCGCTGACGCTGAATTCGCCCTTCTTCAGGCCGTTCGCCGCGATCTGCTTGGGCAGAAGGTGCCCCTTGGCGATCTCGCGCTTTTCATCCTCGGTGTAGCCGGCCAGCGGGATGATCTCCATCCGGTCAAGCAGCGGCCCCGGCATGTTGTACGAGTTCGACGTGGTGATGAACATCACGTTCGACAGGTCGTACTCCACCTCCAGGTAGTGGTCGACGAAGGTGTTGTTCTGCTCGGGGTCCAGGACCTCGAGCAGTGCCGAGGCCGGATCGCCCCGGAAGTCCTGGCCCATCTTGTCGATTTCATCCAGCAGGATCAGCGGGTTCGTCGTCTTGGCCTTCTTCAGCGACTGGATGATCTTGCCCGGCATCGACCCGATATAGGTCCGCCGGTGACCGCGGATTTCCGATTCATCCCGCACGCCGCCAAGGCTGATGCGGATGAACTCGCGCCCAGTCGCCTTCGCCACCGACCGCCCCAGCGAGGTTTTGCCGACGCCCGGGGGGCCGACAAGGCACAGGATCGGCCCCTTCAGCTTCGTGGACCGCGCCTGGACCGCCAGATACTCGACGATCCGCTCCTTGACCTTCTCAAGTCCGAAGTGGTCGGTATCCAGCACCTTCTGCGCGGCACCCAGATCCTTCTTGACGCGGGACTTCACGCCCCACGGCACGCCCAAGAGCCAATCCAGATAATTGCGGACAACGGTCGCTTCCGCCGACATCGGCGACATCGACTTAAGCTTCTTCAGCTCGGCCTCGGCCTTCTCGCGCGCTTCCTTGGAAAGCTCGGTCTTGCGGATCCGCTCTTCCAGTTCCGCGACCTCGTTCTGGCCGTCCTCGCCGTCGCCGAGCTCCTTCTGAATGGCCTTCATCTGCTCGTTCAGATAGTACTCGCGCTGGGTCTTCTCCATCTGGGTCTTGACCCGGGTCTTGATCTTCTTCTCGACCTGCAGGACGGAAAGTTCCCCCTGCATGTGGCCATAGACCTTCTCCAGCCGCTCGGCGACGTCCAGCGTCTCCAGGATCGCCTGCTTCTGGCCCACGTCCACGCCCAGGTGCCCTGCCACAAGGTCGGCCAGTCGCGCAGGCTCACGCGTGTCCGAGACGGCGGCCAGCGCCTCCTCGGGGATGTTCTTCTTGACCTTCGAATACCGCTCGAATTCCTCGCTGACCGCGCGGACCAGCGCCTCGACGGCGGTGGGATCCCCCTCGGTCTCGGGCAGGGTCTCGGCCGTCGCCTCGAAGAAGGCCGGATTCTCGACGAAACCAGTGATCTTCACGCGCGACTTGCCCTCGACCAGGACCTTCACGGTGCCGTCGGGCAGTTTCAGAAGCTGCAGCACATTGGCCAGAACACCGACGCGGAAGATGCCGTCGGACGCCGGGTCATCGGCTGTCGGATCCTTCTGCGAGCTGAGAAGGATCTGCTTGTCGTCCTGCATCACCTCTTCCAGTGCGCGGACCGACTTTTCGCGTCCCACGAAAAGCGGCACGATCATGTGGGGAAACACCACGATGTCGCGCAGGGGCAGGACCGGATAGCTTTGGGTGCTCATGTGTCTACCTTCGCTTGCGGCAGCGTCACGGGGTCCCGACCATCGGCAACCCTGCCCGCTCCGTCTTCAGAATTGGTAACTTGTGGTCCCCGGAGAAGGGATTCAAGTTCCCGCTTGGTTCGCCAGAATGAACCTCTGCGTGAGCGGGTGCAAGGTTAGAAAGCGCCGGACCCGTCGCCGGGTCCGGGTCGTGCATCAGGGCATCAGGCGGCAGTCTTGGCCAGGCTTGGATAGTCGGTGTATCCCGCGCGCCCACCACCATAGAGCCCTTCGGTCGGCAGCGGGTTCAACGGCGCATCCAGCGCCAGGCGCTCGGCCAGGTCAGGGTTCGAGATGTAAAGCTTGCCGAACGCCACCAGATCGACCTTGCCCGAAGCAACAGCCGCCACGGCGGTCGCGCGGGTATAGCCGTTGTTGGCGATATAGGTCCCCTTGAACCGGTCCCGCAGGGCCTCCACGGCGCCTTCGGGCCAGTCGCGCGGGCCGCCGGTCTGGCCCTCGACCATGTGCAGGAAGGCGACACCCGCCGCGTTCAAGACGTCGATCGCGGCACCGAAGGTGGCCAGCGTATCGCTGTCGATGCCGACATTGTTGGCATTCGAGAACGGGCTCAGGCGCACGCCGACCCGGCCGGCACCAAGGACCCCGGTCACCGCCTCGACCACTTCGCGCAGGAACCGCACGCGATTCTGAACCGAGCCGCCATAGGCATCGGTCCGGGTGTTGGACGTGTCGCGCAGGAACTGGTCGATCAGATAGCCGTTCGCCGCGTGGATCTCGACCCCGTCGAAGCCCGCCGCATCGGCGTTGCGCGCAGCCTTGCGGTAGTCCTCGATGACGCGCGGAATCTCGTCCAACTCTAGCGCACGGGGGACGGAAGTTTCTACGAACCCCTTGCCTTCAAAGGTCTTCGACGCGGCCCCGATGGCGGACGGGGCCACGGGTGCCGCACCATCCAGTTGCAGCGAGGTATGGCTGATCCGCCCCACGTGCCAAAGCTGGGCCGCGATCTTGCCGCCCTTGGCATGCACTGCCGCAGTGACCCCTTTCCACCCGGCGACCTGGGCGTCGGAATAGATGCCAGGGGTCCAGGCGTAGCCCTTCCCCTCGGGCGAGATCTGGGTGCCTTCGGTGATGATCAGGCCGGCACCGGCCCGCTGGGCATAGTATTCGGCATGGATGTCGTAGGGGGTGTCATCCTCGGCCCGGGCGCGGTTGCGGGTCAGCGGGGCCATGACGATGCGGTTCTTGACCGCGATGTCGCCAACGGCGGTGGGGGTGAAAAGTCGGTCGGTCATCTGCAGTACTTCCTTAGAACGGGTGTGTTCCCCTTGAAGGTAGGCTGTGCAGAAACCATCACAACCCGCGTTCGCGCCACGACAGCCATGCATTTTTGCACAGGCCCCCGCCGTTCTTCGGCTGTCAGAGCGGTTCGATGTCCCCCTCCGCCCGTGCCGAGTGGAAGTCCGTCACGAAAGCCGCAAGCCGGCCTCCCGTGATCGCGTCGCGCAACCCCTGCATCAGCACCTGATAATAATGCAGGTTGTGCCAGGTCAGCAGCATCGACCCGATGATCTCGTCCGCCTTCACCACATGGTGCAAGTACGCACGTGAATAGCTGCGGCAGGCGGGGCACTGGCACCCTTCCTCCAGCGGGCGCGGGTCGTCCTTGTGCCGCGCGTTGCGCAGGTTCACCTGCCCGCGCGCTGTCCAGGCCTGCCCGGTCCGGCCCGAACGGGAGGGCAGCACGCAATCCATCATGTCGATGCCCCGCTCCACCGCGCCCACGATGTCGTCGGGCTTGCCCACGCCCATCAGGTAGCGCGGCTTGTCCTCCGGCAGAAACCCCGGCGCATAGTCAAGGACGCCGAACATCGCCTCCTGCCCTTCGCCCACCGCAAGGCCCCCCACCGCATAGCCGTCGAAACCGATGGCCTTCAGCGCCGTCGCACTTTCCTCGCGCAACTCGCGCGTGACGCCACCCTGCATGATCCCGAAGAGGGCATGGCCCGGCCGGTCGCCGAACGCGTCGCGCGACCGTTGTGCCCAGCGCATCGACAGGCGCATCGACTTCGCCACCGTTGCCTCATCCGCAGGCAGCGCGGGACATTCGTCGAAACACATCACGATGTCCGACCCCAGCAGCTTCTGGATCTCCATGCTGCGCTCAGGGGTCAGCATGTGCTTGGACCCGTCGATGTGGGACGAGAACCGCACCCCCTCTTCGGTCAGCTTGCGCAAGGCTCCAAGCGACATGACCTGGAACCCGCCGCTGTCCGTAAGGATCGGCTTTTGCCAGTTCATGAACCGGTGCAGCCCGCCCAAAGCCGCCACCCGCTCAGCCGTTGGGCGCAGCATCAGGTGGTAGGTGTTGCCCAGAAGAATGTCCGCCCCCGTCGCCGCAACGCTTTCCGGCAACATCGCCTTCACTGTCGCGGCCGTGCCCACCGGCATGAACGCCGGGGTGCGAATCTGCCCCCGAGGGGTCGAAATCACCCCGGTCCGCGCCGCTCCGTCGGTCGCCGCCACGTTGAAACTGATGCCCGTCGCCATGCCGACCGCCCCCCTGCTGCCGCTTCCTTGGGCCAAATCCAGGGAAAAGTGAAGCCGGACACATCCAATTCGCCGCAAGCCCCGTATTCTCACTTGACCTCTACATCATTGTCACTATCTGCCGTGAATGAACGTTCATTCCCAACCCCGATGACCATGACCCCCCTGCCCCACCCCATACCCGCCGCCGAGGAACGAAGCCACGAGATCCTGGCTTCGATCCGGCAGGCGTTCGCGGAAAAGGGCTTCGACGGCGCCTCGATGCAGGACCTTGCCCGCGCGGCCGGGATGAGCGTCGGCAACTTCTACCGCTACTTCCCTTCGAAGGCAGCTATCGTCCAGGCGATGTGCGGCTATGACCTAGCCGAGATCCAGGGCGAATTCGCCGAAATCCAGACCTCGGACAAGCCGATGGTCTGCCTGCGCGACCGGATCCTGAACCACTTCTCGGAAGAGACGATGAAGGATGGCCAGCTCTGGGCCGAAATTACCGCCGCCGCGATCCGCAAGCCCGAAATCGGCGAAGCGGCGCGCCAGATGGAAGAGACGATAATGTCCCTTCTGGCCGCGATCTTTGCCCATGCCACACGCCGCCCCATCGAAGAGGCGCGCATCCGCTACGAAGGCCAGTGCCAGATGCTGGTCATGCTGGTCAAAGCGATGGCAACCCGCACCGCCCAGTGCGGCCCGGCCAGCCCCGCCCTTGCCGCACAAGTCGTCGCCGTGATCGACGGCATCCTTGCTCATATCTCCAACGACAAAGCTGAAGGCTAAGCCCCATGCGCCCGACCCTGTTCCTTGCCGCCCTCCTCGCCTTCGCCCCCCTCATGCCGGTTCAGGCGCAAGAGGCTGTCGCCGCAGAAAACGCGCCAGAGGTTGCGCCCGTCCTGCCCGCCATCACCGTCAGCACGGTGGGTCTGGCCAAACTGTCCGACCGGATCATCGCCTCGGGCCTCGTCGCTGCCGTGGAAGAGGTGCAGGTCGCCCCGCTGGTCGAGGGTCAACCGCTGGACCTGCTTCTGGTCGACGTGGGCGATATGGTGACCGAAGGCCAGGTGCTGGCCGTCCTGTCGAAGACCACGCTGGAGCTGCAGAAGACCGAGGCCGCCGCCTCGCTTGCCGCCGCGAAATCCAGCATCGCCCAGGCCGAGGCCCAGCTGGTTGAGGCGCAGACCACCCGGGACGAAGCGCAACGGGTGGCCGACCGGACCGCAAAGCTGCGCGAACAGGGCACCGCGCCCCAGGCCCAAGCCGACACAGCGCAGGCGAATGCGCTTTCCGCGAATGCCCGGGTGATGGTCGCCACGCAAGGGCTGGAAGCGGCCCGCGCGCAACTGGCCCTGGCCGAGGCGCGGCTGGAGAACGTCGACCTGATGCTCAGCCGCACCGAGGTGAAAGCCCCCGTCGCGGGCAAGATCGTCCAGCGCAACGCCAAGATCGGTGCCATCGCCACCGCCGCCGGCCAGCCCATGTTCGTCATCACCCGCGACGCCGCCCTTGAGCTGCGCGCCGACGTGGCGGAAACCGACCTCCTCCGCCTTGCCCCCGGCCAGAAGGCGCATCTTCGCGCGGGCGGCATGATGGACGGCACCGTCCGCCTCGTGGAACCCTCCATCGACCCGGTCACCCGCCTTGGCCGTGCCCGCATCAGCGTGGACAGCGCGAACGACTCGCTGCGGACCGGGATGTTTGTCGAAGCCGAAATTCTTGCGGCCGAGACCGAGGCCCTTGCCGTCCCGGTCACCGCCATCGGCTCCTCGACCGAAGGCGCCACGGTGATGCGCGTCACCGACGGCGTCATCGAACGTGTCGCCGTCAAGACCGGCATCCGCGACGGCGGTCTGGTCGAGATTGTGGAAGGACTGTCCCAGGGTGATGTCGTCGTGACCAAGGCCGGCGCCTTCGTCCGTCCTGGCGACCGGATCAACCCGGTCCCCGCCCCCGCCGCCGTGAACTGAGGAGCCCGACCATGAACTTCTCCGCCTGGTCGATCCGCAATCCCGTTGCCCCCCTGCTTGGCTTCTTCCTGCTGCTGGTCCTGGGCTGGCAAAGCTTCAACGCGCTGCCGATCACCCGCTTCCCGAACATCGACGTCCCCCTCGTCGCGGTCACCGTCGCCCAATCCGGCGCCGCACCGGCCGAGATGGAAAGCCAGGTCACCAAGGAAATCGAGGACGCCGTCGCGGGCCTCACCGGGGCCAAGCGCGTGACCTCGACCGTGACCGACGGGGTCTCGACCACGGTCATCGAATTCCGGATGGAGGTCCCGACCGACAAGGCCGTCCAGGACGTCAAGGACGCCGTCGACCAGATCCGGGGCGACCTTCCCGGCGGGATCGAGGCGCCCATCGTCACCCGCATCGACGTCGAGGGCCAGGCGATCATGACCTTCTCGGTCACCGCCCCCGACATGACGATGGAAGAAATCTCGTGGTTCGTCGACGATACTGTCACCCGCGCCCTGCAGGGCAAGCCCGGCATCGGCCGCGTCCCCCGTATCGGCGGGGCCGACAGCGAAATCCGGGTCGAACTCGACCCCGTGCGGCTGGACAGCTACGGCGTCACCGCCCAGGCCGTCAGCGCCCAGATCGCCCAGACCAATGCCAACCTCGGCGCGGGCAAGATCAGCCTTGGCACGGGCGAACAGGTGATCCGCACCCTTGGCGACCAGGGCACCGTGGAAAGCCTTGCGAATACCACCATCGCCCTCCCCTCCGGCCGGTTCGTCAAGCTGTCCGACCTCGGCCAGGTGATCGACAGCTATGAAGAGCTGAAAAGCTTCTCCCGCATCAACGGCGAACCTGGCGTCACCTTCCTCGTCTTCCGCTCGAAAGGCGCGTCCGAGGTCTCGGTGGCCGAGATCACCAACAAGGTGGTCGACGACCTGCGCCAGCAGCACCCGAACGTCGCGATCACGATGGTCGACGATTCCGTCTTCTACACCTACGGCAACTACGAAGCCGCCATCCACACCCTGCTGGAAGGCGCGCTTCTGGCCATCCTCGTCGTGCTGGCCTTCCTGCGGAACTGGCGCGCAACGCTGATCTCGGCCATTGCCCTGCCCTTGTCGGCGATCCCGACCTTCTGGCTGATGGACATGCTGGGCTTCTCGCTCAACCTCGTCAGTTTCCTTGCGCTCACGCTGGCCACCGGCATCCTGGTCGACGATGCCATCGTGGAAATCGAGAATATCGCCCGGCACATCCGCATGGGCAAAACCCCCTACCGCGCCGCGATCGAGGCGGCGGACGAGATCGGTCTTGCCGTCATCGCCACCACCTTCACCATCGTCGCCGTCTTCGTGCCCGTCAGCTTCATGCCCGGCATTCCCGGCCAGTATTTCCGACAATTCGGCCTGACCGTCGCCATCGCCGTCCTCTTCTCGCTTCTGGTCGCGCGCCTCATCACACCGATGATGGCCGCCTACCTGATGCGCACCAAGGACGCCGTGGGCCATGAAGAGGGGGAAAAGGACGGGGTGATCATGCGCGGCTACATGTGGCTGGTCCGCGCAACCACCAAAGTCCGCCGGTCCTCCAAACGCCGCTGGCTGGCACTGCCGACCTACTACATCACGCTGGTCGTCGCGGTGATCGTGGTGATCTTCTCGGTCATCGCCATGGTGCAGGTCCCGGGCTCGCTCTTCCCGCCCGAGGATGAAAGCCGCATCGTGGTTTCGGTCGAACTGCCCCCGGGCTCCACCCTGGATGACACCGCAGCCACGACGGACACGATGCGCGACATCGTCAAGGACATCGACGGCGTGCAATCGGTGCTGGTGATTGGCGGCTCGACTCCGCTTGGCGAACGCGACACCCGCCGCGCCACCTTCACCATCATCCTCGACCGCCTCGACAACGGACTTCAGCGCAAGCTGATCGACCTGGGCGAGGCGCTGCCCGGCATCAACGCCCTGATCCCCGAGATCCCCTCCGAAGGCCGCATCCGCCCGCAAAGCGAGATCGAGGCCGAGGTTTTCGAGGCCCTGAAGCAGGTTCCCGACGTCCGCGCCTTCAAGGCCGCGACGATGGGTGGCGGCGCGCGTCCCTTCTCTTACGACATCCTCTCGGACGACGAGGACGATCTGAACCTCGCGATCCAGAGGATCGAAGAGGCACTGCGCCAGGAACCGATGTTCCTCAACACCTCGACCGAGGCCGCCTTGCCCCGGCCGGAAATCCAGATCACCCCCAAGGCTGATGAGGCGGCGCGTCTGGGCGTGACCGTCCAGCAGATCGCCACGGTCGTCCGTGTCGCCACCATCGGCGATGTCTCGGCAGCCCTTGGCAAGCTGTCCATCGACAACCGCCTCATCCCGATCCGTGTGCAGTTGGATGAGGTCTCGCGCGACAACCTCGCCCGGATTTCTGCGCTGAAGGTGATGACCGCAAGCGGCCCGGTGCCGCTGGCGACCGTCGCCACAGTCGAGGTCGCCGAAGGCCCCTCGGTGGTCAAGCGTCTGGACCGTCTGCGCGTCGCCACCCTGGGCGCCGACATCGCCCCAGGCTTCGTCCTTGACCAGGCCACCGCCCGCTTTCAGGAGATCTTGCCGACGCTGAACCTTCCCGCGTCGGTCAAGGTCACCCCCTCGGGCGACGCCGAGGTCCAGGCAGAACTTCTGGGCAGCTTCCAGAACGCCATGATCCTTGGCGTCCTCTTGATGATGTTCGTGCTGATCCTTCTCTTCCACTCGGTCCTGCAGCCGATCACGATCATCTTCTCGCTCCTGCTGTCCGTGGGCGGCGTGGCCACGGCACTGATCGTTACGCAGAACCCGCTTTCCATGCCCGTGCTGATCGGCATCCTGATGCTGATGGGGATTGTGGCGAAGAACGCGATCCTGCTCATCGACTTCGCCATCGAGATGCGCGCCCGCGGCATGTCCCGGATCGAGGCGGTGGTCGAGGCTGGCCACAAGCGCGCGCGCCCCATCGTGATGACCTCCATCGCCATGTCCGCCGGGATGCTGCCCTCGGCCCTTGGGGTTGGCGAGGGCGGGGCCTTCCGCGCGCCGATGGCCATCGCCGTGATTGGCGGGATCATCGTCTCGACGGTCCTCAGCCTTGTCGTGGTGCCGTCGATGTACCTGGTGATGGACGACCTGTCGCGCCTGTTCTCCTGGCTTCTCAGCCGCTTCATCGGCAAGAAGGATGTGGAACCCGTCGCCCCCGACCCGCTGGTCCTGGCCGACAACGTCGCGCGGAACCAGGTGGACATGGCGCTGCTGCAGGGCCGGATCTCGCTTCTGGAAGAGACGCTCTCGCGCCGGAAGACCAGCCCACACGCCGCGGAATAGGACATCACACCCGCCTCTCCTCTCCCCTCAGGGGGGGAGGCCGGGGCAAGGCGACAACCGCCTGCAGACCGCGATTGGGAAGCAAGGTTAACGATCTCCCATCTCTACGCACGTAGAGACGGAAGCAAGACGCAAGAAAGACGCCGGCAAGACGGCCAATTTCGGCAGATCCGTTTCCTTTACGACGGCGTTCCCAAGGCCTTGGCTGCATCTGGCCACAGACTTGCGGCCTCCTCCGCCGAATACCGCCCCAACCGCACATCCTCGGCCACCAGCGCCGGATCGCGCCGTTCGGGCGGGCCGTATCCCCCGCCCCCCGGGGTCCTGACCCGCACCCGGTCGCCCGGCTTCAGCGCAATGTCCTGCGCCTTGGACAGATGCTCGGGCACCAGCACCTGCCCCCCCCTGATCACCTCCACCCGGTTCACCGCCCCGTCCCGGCCGCCCAAGGCCCCCTGTGGGCCCACCCGCCCGTGGTCCATCACGAAGGATGCCCGCGCTTCGCCGCGCAGAAGCTCGATCTCATAGTCCAGGCCCAGGCCTCCCCGGTGCTCCCCTGCCCCGCCCGACCCTTCGTGCAACGCGTAACGCCGGTAAAGCACAGGGAAATTCTGCTCCATGATCTCGACCGGCGGAGCCTTGGAGATGCCGATAGTGGAACAGCCATTGGCGATCCCGTCGCCGCCCGCAAACCCGCCATATCCCCCGCCCGAGATCTGGTACATCACGTAATCCCGCCCCTTCTCCGGGTCGTTTCCCCCCAGACCAAAGTTGCCCGAGGTCCCCGCCGGGGCCGCCGTGACATGGCTTGGCACCGCCTGCACCAAGGCCGCAAAGACCGCCTCGGCAATCCGCTGGCTGACCTCGGCCGCGCAGCCCGACACGGGCCGGGGATACTGCGCGTCCAGAAACGTCCCTTCGATCCCCACCACGTCCAAAGGCTCGAAAGCCCCCGCCGAAATGGGCACATCCGGAAAGACGTGCCGCATCGCCAGATAGACCGAAGACAGCGTGGTGGCCCGGACCGAGTTCATCGGCCCCATGCAAGGCCTTGAAGAGCCAGCAAAATCGAACCGCAGCCCCTCGCCCGCCTTCGTCACTGCCAGCGAAATCGTCAGGGGCTCGTTCACCACTCCGTCGCTGTCCACGATGGCCGTCGCGCGATAGGTCCCCTCCGGGATAAGCCCGATCATCGCCCGCATCTGCCGCGCCGCCAGCCGCCGCATCTCGGCAATCGCCTCGGTCACAGTGCTGTCGCCATAGCGGTCCAGAAGTGCCCCCAGCCGCTCTGCCCCAACCAGCAGGGCCGAGGCCTGGGCCTTCACATCACCGATCCGTTGTTCGGACACGCGAATGTTGGAACAGATGATCTGATAGATCTCCTGATCCAGCACACCTTTCTTGAACAGCTTCACCGGGGGCAGCCGCAGCCCCTCCTGCTCGGCACTGATCGCCGAGGCCGAGAACCCCCCCGGCACCGCCCCCCCGGTATCGGGCCAGTGCCCGGTGTTTGACAGCCAGCAGAAAATCCGGCCCCCGCGCCATACCGGCATCGCAAAGCGCACGTCCATCAGATGCGTGCCACCCAGATAGGGGTCGTTAACAATGTATATGTCACCCTGGTCGGGAGCAGCCGTCACCCCGGCCGCGATCCGCTCCAGAATGGTCCGCGTGGAAAACTGCATGACACCGACGAAAACCGGCAACCCTTTCGATCCCTGCGCGATCAGACTGCCGTCCGTGGCCGAGTAGATCCCGTCCGACCGGTCGTCCGCCTCGGCAATCACCGGCGAGAATGCTGCCCGCGAAAAGGTTAGGTCCATCTCGTCACAGACCTGCTGCAGACCCGCCTGGATGACGGCGAGCGTGACGGGATCAATCATTTGTTAACCTCGATGATCAGATTGCCGTCCGCATCCTGCGCCACCCGGGCGCCCGGATCGACAACCACAGTCGTATCCATTTGCTCAATGATCACGGGGCCTTGCAGATTTATTGTCGAGGGCAGGTGGTCCCGCCAATAGACCGGGGTGTCGTGCCAGCCGTCGAACCAGACCCTGCGCGTCGACGCCGGTTCAGCCCGGTCCTTCCGTCCCGCAGGGTCGATCAGCCGCGACAGGTCCAGCGCCGGACGCTCACCGATGACCGAGACGTTCAGGTTCACCAGGTTCGCCCGGATCGTCGGCAGATCCACCCGAAAGCGGGCGTGGTAGGCCGCCTCGAACAGGCGCTGCAATTCCTCACGCGAGGGGGTGGCCGAAGGCAGCACGACCCGAAGAAGATGGGTCTGCCCGATGAACTGCATGTGCGCCGAATACTCAGCCCGAACATGGGTCAAGGCGATCTTCTCCAGCCCGATCAACCGCCGCCCCTCAGCCTCCTGAGCTGCAAGAACGCGGTGGACATCGGCCATGTCCACCCCATCCAGCGGGCGGTTCAAGGTGCGGACGAAGTCATGCCGAAGGTCGGCCACCACACAGCCCAGCGCATTCGTGATGCCGGGCCGCGCGGGGATCAACACCCTGGGAACATTAAGCTCCTGTGCCAGTGCCACCGCATGCAACGGGCCCGCGCCGCCAAAGGCGAAAAGGGCAAAGTCCCTTGGGTCCGCCCCCAGCGAGATCGAGACCATCCGGATCGCCCCCGCCATGTGCATGTTGGCGACGCGGATCACCGCCTCGGCAGCCTGTTCGACCGAAAGGTTCAGCGGCTGCGCAATCTGCTCCAGCATCGCCCGGTGCGCCGCCTCGACGGCCTGGCCGAAACGGCTGGCAGGCAGCCGGCCCAGGATCAGGTTCGCGTCCGAGATCGTGACCCGCGTTCCCCCGCGACCGTAGCAGACCGGGCCGGGGCTGGACCCCGCGCTTTCCGGCCCGACCCGCAGCATTCCGCCCGCGTCGATCCGCGCAATCGACCCGCCGCCGGCCCCCACGGTCCGCACGTCCACCATCGGCACATGGATCGGCATGGCATATTCGACCTCTATCTCGTTCGAGACCGGGGCGACACCGTTCCGGATCATCGCCACGTCGGTCGACGTACCCCCCATGTCATAGGTCAGCAGGTTCGCCATCCCGGCCCGCCGACCCGTCGCCACTGCCGCCATCACCCCCGAGGCGGGGCCCGACATCACCGTCTTGACCGCCTCCTTCGCCACGTCCTTCGCGGCGACCATGCCGCCATTTCCGTTCATGACCAGAAGGTCGCGCCGATAGCCCTTGGCGGCCAGTTGGTTGGCCAGCCGCGCGACATAGCGTTCCAGCAAAGGCTGGACCGAAGCATTGACGGCCGCCGTCACGCCGCGTTCGTACTCGCGCGATTCCGACAGCAGAGCGTGGCCCAAGGTGATGTAATCATTGGGCCAAATCTCTCTGGCGATCTCGCCCGCCCGGACTTCGTGCGCGGGGTTGGCATAGGCGTGAAGGAAGTGGATCACCAGCGCCTCGCAGCCCGCGTCGCGCAGCCGGGTGACGGCCTGACGCAGCGCGGCTTCGTCAAGGGGTGTCAGGACACCGCCACGTGCATCCATCCGCTCGGGCACTTCCAGCCGCAGATCGCGCGGGATGACCGGCACGAAGCGGCCATGCATCCCGTAGGCTTGTGGCCGCGTGCGGCGGCCCAGTTCCAGCACGTCGCGGAAGCCCATCGTGGTGATCAGGCCGGTCTTCGCAAGCTGGCGCTCCAGCACAGCGTTGGTCGTTGTGGTAGTGCCATGCACGATCAGGTCGATCTGCCCAAGTTCGGCCCCCGCTGCGTCGAAGGCCGCCAATACCCCGCCCGCCTGGTTCGGCAGCGTGGTCGGCACCTTGGACAAACGTACCGATCCTGTGACCGGGTCGAAGATCACGAGGTCGGTGAAGGTGCCGCCCACATCGACACCGGCGACAAGGCCTGTCATCTGCGTCCCCCAATCGGGCAGGGCCAAGTCCCCACATGGCCTGGCACCGGAGCTATCACCCAAAAGGTTCTGAAGGCTGCTGCCCAGTGGTCAGAACACGGCGTCATTCATACCCCCACATAGGTCCGGAACACCGGATCTCCGGCGACAAGACCGGCCACGTCCCGCGTCTCGGCCACCCGCCCTGCGACCATGAAGGCCACCTGGTCGGCAAGCTTCAGCACCGCATCGACCCGCTGCTCGACCAGCACCACTGCGACGCCCTGCCGCTTCAGCGTCACGACCGCGTCCTGGATCAGCGCGATGATCGAAGGCTGCAACCCCTCGGTCGGCTCGTCGAGAAGAAGGACCTTGGGGTCAAGGCACAAGGCACGGGCAATGGCCAGCATCTGCTGCTCACCGCCCGACAGGGTTCCAGCAACCTGCGACAACCTCTCGCGAAGCCGGGGGAAGAGGGTCAGCACCTGCTCCAGACGCACCGGGTCATTGCGGCGGACAAGGCCACCGACGGCCAGGTTCTCGGCCACGGTCAGCGGGCCGAACAGGCGACGGCCCTGCGGCACATAGGCCAACCCGCATTTTGGCACGTCATGTGCGGGCAGACCCTGCAGGGCCCTGCCGTCCAGGCTGATGGTTCCCCCACCGGCTGGAAGAAGTCCCATCAACGCCTTGAGGAAGGTCGATTTTCCGACGCCATTGCGCCCCATGAGGCAGGTGATCCGCCTCGGTTCGGCCCTGAAATCGACCCCGCGCAGCACGGTGACGGGGCCGTAGCCCGCAGTCAGGCCCTGGACCTCAAGCGCCAAGATAGGCCTCCTGCACGGCTGGGTTGGCGCGCACCTCGGCGGGCGTACCGCTGGCAAGGACGCGACCGAAGGTCAGCACGGTGATCCGGGTGGCGAGGTCCATCACCACCTCCATGTTGTGCTCGATGAGAAGGACCGTGGTCTCGGGCACAAGGCTGCGGACCAGCGATTTGAAACCCTCGATCTCCGATGCGGCAAGGCCCTGGGTAGGTTCATCCAGGATCAGGAGGCGCGGGCTCAGGGCAAGGCCCATCGCCAGTTCCAGAAGCCGCTGGTGCCCGTACGACAGGGTCTGCGCTTCCTGCTCCTCCAGCCCCTCCAGCCCCACCCGCGCCAAGGCGGCGCGCGTTTTCGGCGCCAGATCGGCCGCCCCCTGCGACTGGACGGCAAGGGCCACGTTGTCGAAGACGGTCAGGCGCGGGAAGATGCTGGTGATCTGGAAGGTATAGGCGATCCCCTTGCGCACCCGGGCATGGGCGGGAAGCCGGGTGATGTCCTCGCCCGCAAGCAGGATCGTACCGGACTGGGCAGGCAGGCGTCCGGACAGCAGACTGACAAATGTCGTCTTTCCCGCCCCGTTCGGGCCGATGAGGCCGTGGATCTCGCCCGGCTCCAGGGTGAAGTCCACCCCGTCCACCGCCTTCAGGCCGCCGAAATGTCGGGTCAATCCGCGGGTCTGGATCAGGGCAGCCATCTGACCCACCTTTCGCGGATCGTGCCAAGGATGCCCTTTGGCGCGAAGAGGACAAGGATCACCAATGCGGCACCGACGATGAACTGGTGCGCCGTGGTGATGCCCGTCGCGGCCTCGATCAGAGCGAACATCACTAGCGCACCGAGGAAGGGGCCCAGCGTGGTCCCCGCCCCGCCGAGAAGGACGTAGAGCATCGGCAGGATTGAATACTGGATCGTCGCGAAACTGGCCCCGACATAGCCGAAGAGGATCGCATAGGCGGCCCCTGCGGCCCCGGCATAGAGGCCGGAAATGGTAAGCGCGGCCAGTTTCACCGTGAACGGGTTGTAGCCCAGCATCCGGGACCGTTCCTCGTTCTCGCGCATTGCAACCATCGTGCGGCCAAGGGGAGAGCGGACAAGGACGAGGCTGGCGAGAAGGCCAAAGGCGAAGATCGTCAGCGCTGCCACGAAGCGGGGCGTGTCGGTCGAGAGGTCGAATCCCATCAGTGTGCGGCTTGCGGCTGAGACCGCGAAACCGTCGTCCCCGCCAGTGACCGGGGCGAAGTAGAGAAGCGTGAGGTAACCCGCCTGGGCGAACATCAGCGTGACGATCATGAAGCTGACACCCGCCGTCCGCAGCGCCAAAAGGCCAAGTACGGCGGCGACAAGACCCCCTCCGGCAATACCAGCGATGAAAGCGGGGCCGGCACTCCACCCCCACAGCTGGGCGGGCAGACCGGCCGCGTACATGCCGGCGGCAAGAAGAAGGGCGTGACCAAGGCTGAGAAGGCCGGTGTAACCGAAGGCAAGGTTGTAGCCCATCGCGAAGACGGCCAGCACCATGATCCGGGCAAGGTTGGTGGCGTGATAGGGCGAGAGCCAATACTGTGCGGTGAAGAGGACCGCGATCAGCGCAAGATGGAGCGTCCAGTGCTTCACGCCTTCGCTCCGAACAGGCCCTGCGGGCGGAAGACAAGGACCAGAGCGACAAGAAGCGTGGCTAGGATCTTTGCCAGCGTGGGCGTGAAGAACATCGAGATGACGCCGTCGGACAGGCCGATGACGAGGGCGGCGATCAGGGTTCCGCGCAAGGACCCCAGGCCACCGATGATGACGACGATGAAGGAAAGAAGCAGCGGGTCATGGCCCATCAGGTATTGCGCCTGCTGGATCGGGACGATCAGCACTCCGGCCAGGGCGGCAAGGCCCGCGCCAAGGGCGAAAGTGCCCATATAGACGCGGTCGACGTTGATCCCGAAGGCCTGTGCGGTGGTGCGATCGACCTGTGTGGCACGCATGATGAGGCCCGCCTTGGTGCGGGTCATGAACAGCCACAGCGCCAGAAGGATCAGTCCGGCCGCCAGAACCACGAACAGCTTGTAGCCGGAATAGCCGAACCACGGCAGCTGGATGCGCCACTCGAAGGGCGCCGTGACGGGGTTGGCGTTGGGTCCATAGAGCGACAGCGCGGCCTGCTGGAGGATGTACAGAAGGCCGATGGTGGCGACGATAGTGGCCTCGGGGTCGTAGTTCAGCCGCTTCAGGATCAGACCGTCGGCGGCAGCGGCCAGAGCCGCAACAAGAAGCGGCGCGATCAGGACGGCCGCAAGGAAGGCCAGCGCCGGGGGACCGGGGAACATCGTGGTAACGGCCCAGGCGAGGACGGCACCCAGCATGTAGAACTCGCCGTGGGCGACGTTGACGACGCGCATGACGCCGAAGACAAGGCTCAGACCTGCCGCTGCCAGTGCCAGGACGGCGGCGGTCACGAGGCCCTCCATCAGGGCGAGGAGGAGGAAGGGTCCGAAGGCCATGCAGGGGTCCGATGGGTAAGAAAGGTGGGCGGATCGCCCACCCTACAAAGGGCGGCAGGTAGGGTGGGCGATCCGCCCACCCCCCGGTTCTCAGAAGGACATGGTCGTGTAGTCGACCGCGTCCTCGTAAAGCCCCTCGTCGATGGTCGTGGTGTGGACCTTCACCAGCTTGCCGCCCTGCACCTGGCTGATGTTCTGGCTGCCGAACACCTGGTGCGTCTTGCCGTTGAAGCGCTTTGCCCCCTGCGGACGCTCGATCCCGTAAGGCAGATCGGTGATCGCCTCCATCGCCTCGACCAGCTTCTGCCGGTCCGCCGGGCCGGCGTAGCCCGAGGCTTCCATCGCCTGCTTGATGAAGTAGAGCGTCTCCCAGGTCGAGAACATGTGGCTGTAGGTCGACACGTCCGCCGCATCGCTGACCGATGCGCCGTTGTCGTCCACGCCCACAGCGGCGCGGTAGGCGGACTCATGTTCACCCGCATCCGCCGCCTTCACCCGCGGGTGTGCTTCCCAGAAGTGCGAGCCTTCCAGGAATTCAAGGCCCGGTGTGGCGGTGTCCACGGCCTCGAGGCTATCGATGAAGCCGAAAAGCTGCGGCTTGGCACCCGTGCCGTAGAACTCGCCCAGTTCCTTGACGAAGGTCAGGACAGCGGGGCCGACCATGACGTGGTAGAGGACCTCGGTTTCCGCCGGGATCTGCGGAAAATAGCGGGTGAAGCTGGTTTCCGTGGGCGGCACGGCAATCTGGGCGATGACCTCGCCTCCCTGTGCCTGGATCGCGGCGGTGAAGAAATCCCGGTGGTCGTGGCCGAAGGCATAGTCCGGGAAGACCATCGTGACCTTCTTGCCAAGGTTCGCCGCCACCCAAGGCGCCATCGTGGAAATCTGCGCGCGGACGTCGGTGATTCCGGGCTGCAGCGTCCAGCGGTTCAGGGCACCCGAGGCGACATGGTAGCCCTCGGAGCAGACAAGATATGGCACCTTCAGCTCACCCGCACGTGGGGCCGAGCCCATGACGACGTGGCTGAAAAGCGTCCCCATCACCAGGTCGCAGCCATCGGACTGGGTCAGCTTGTCCACCACTTCCGAACCGCGCTTGGGGTCGGTTGCGTCATCCTCGAACAGGATCTCGACCGGGCGACCGCCGATCCCGCCGGCATCGTTGATCGCCTTGAGCGCGGCCTGGGCGGTGCGTTCGTACCAGCGGCCATAGGCGGCGCCGATGCCGGTGCGGTGGAGCTGGAAGCCGATCTTGATCGGCGCGGCTTGCGCGGCCACGTAGCCCGGCAGGGCCGCCGTAAGAAGGCCCGCGCCCCCGGCCATCAACAGGCCGCGGCGGGTGGGATGAAGCAGGTTCGTCATGTTCGTCTCTCCACTGTTGCGGCCTCTCATCGGGCCATTGGTCATCATTGGGGCGTGACGGCCCCGGAAGTGTCCAGTCTTTTCATCCGGTCCTTGCCGTGGACAGAAGCCAAAGACCCAGCACCGTGTAAGCTACCATCAGGATCGTCATCGGCAGATGCGCGATCGGCCGCGCGCCCTGCCCTGCAAGTTTCAGGCCAAGCAGCACGGCCAAGAGATGCGCGCAAAGGATCGCGGCAAACTGCAGGCCGTAGATCACCGGCATGACACTTGGGTCGGTCAGGAAGCCGAAAGAGACGAAGAAGGGTGGCAGACCCAGCCAGCTGTCCCCGGTCATCAGGGGATCGTTCAGCGCGGCAAGGGTATATTGCCCGGCCGTCAGCAGCATGACCAAGTAGTGCGCCGCGTGATAGCCCGCCGCGATGGCGAGAAAGCTCAGCATCACCGGCCCGGTCGCAAAGCCACCGCCGACCTTCCGGCCAAGCGCGATGGCGGCAAGGATCAGGGTCAGCGTAAGCACCCAGACGGCGGCGAGACCCACGGTATTCTCCCACATTACCGCGCTGCGGCCCGTCGGCTCCAGCGGGTTCTCTCCGATCAGGGCCTGCCACCAGAAGGTTTCGGCCAGCCCGTCGAAGGTCAGCGCGGCAAGGGCAAGGCTGACGAAGACCATGGCCGAGGGCGAAAGCGGCGTCATCGACAGGACCTGCGTGCCGGGCCAGCCGCGCATCAGGCGGGTGCGGTCGCCGGCGGGGTCATGCCAAAGGGGCGCCACCTTTGCGATGAGGGCGAAGAGAAGGGTCAGGAACTCTCCCTGTTCCAGCCAATCGTCGCCCTCCAGCACGGCAAGGGCGAAGATCACCCCCCAATAGGCCAGCGCAACCTGGGCCAGAACTGCGGGGTCGTCGGGGTAAAGTGAGACCATCTGGAACCAGACAAAGCCCGCATAGCCCAGGACGGCGGGCCAGTGGCCAAGACGGGCAAGGCCGATGGTGCCTGTCCTACCCAGCAGCGTCCGGGCGATGCGGACCGGGCCGGTCCAGGGGTTCAGCGGCCGCCAGAGGTTGCCCAACAGCATCGAGCCAAGGGGCACGACGATCCAGACGCCGGTCCAGAAGACCAGCGTCATCAGGTTGTGCATTGGGTCCCGCTCACCATAGAGGCCGACGAAGATCAGGCCCAGGAAAGCCAGGAACGAGAGGTAGGAGGTCAGCGCCAGCGGCAAAAGGTTGCGGCGCTCGTGGAGCAGGCGCGGCTGCATCTCCGGCAGGCGGTGGGCCGCGACGCCCATCAGGGCCGTCAACGCCACGGTCAGCGCGGCGGCGGTGATGTAGTGCCCCGTCGGCAGCGTCAGGATGACCGAGGGCGGCAAGGCGCAGGCGAAGGCAAGGCCGGGCGTCAGCAGGACGGCCAGACCGCCCACCCCCAAAGTTTTCGAGAACTTCGGGCAAAATCCGTCGAAGGATTTTGGCTTCTGCGTCACCTCAGCCCGTCCTCCCCCTTGACCTGATGGATTTCCAGGCCACCCATCCGGCTGTGCACCCTGCCGCCGCGCGCCATGCCCAAAGCGAAAAGCACCTCGTTTGCCCGCGGACCGTCCGGACAGGCCAGCGTGATCGCATCGAACCGCGACCGGACATAGGCCGCGTTCAGGTGCCCTAGCGGCAGATCAAGCGTCGCGCCCAGCCCGCCCACCTTCATCACCGAAGGCACGATGGCCCGGCATTCCCCCAGCCGGTCCCGCATCCCGTAGCCACCGGCGACGTGCCAGAGCGCTCCATGCTCGCTTTCGCCCCCCTCACCCACGATGGCACCCTTGCCATAGGCGTCGATCCCCTCGCGCCCGCCAAGGATGGCGACAAGACGGTCGGTGAGGTCCAGGGCAAGGGGCTTCAGATCCTCCATAGCCGGTTGCAGATCAGGCTCGTAGCGGCCGGCAAAGGGGTTCGCGCAGATCGCATAGATCGCCGCGCGGACCGGAGGAGGCGAGACAAGCGGCCCACCCTCGTGCCGGATCTCCTCAAGTTGCACGACGATTTTCCTGACAGCGAAATCAGCCACTTTCGTCCCTTCCTTCCAGCGCGAGCGCGCCCGTCATCCGACATTCACCTTGCAGGAACAGCGCCGCCCCTTCAATCAGGCCGCGCGCCTTGAAGGCCTCGGCCGCGCGCAGGCCAGCTTCCAGAGCCGCAGCCCGGTCCCCAGGCGTGAGCACGGGAACCGCCACCGTGACCAGCCGGTCACCCAGATCGCTGTCACACTGCACCTCGCGCGCGGGGCGGCGCAGGATGCCGGGGTGGGCAACATCCACCGCATTCGCCACCATCGTCGCCGCCGCATCCGCCATCGCCGCTGTCCGTGCCAGCACCGTCACCGCATCCGCGATCCCCAGCGAGAAGCTTCGCCCTCCCCAACCAGAGGTCGCGATGCCGCGTACCGGGTCCCGGTCGCGGACAAGGACCCGGTCGACCGACGAGGGTCCAAGCGCGCAAGTGAGGCTTTCCCCGGCCCCCAGCCAAAGCGCGATGTCGCCCCCGTTGTTGACATAGGCCCGCAGGATGCCGGGACCGCCCAATGCAGCCAGCACGTCCTCGGCTACGGCACCGGCAACGGCGGCCATCGGCGTGATGAAGGCGGGCCGAAACGGGGCGACCGCGGCAGCCATCCGGCAGGCGATGCGGCCCTGGACCGGTGCCGCAGGCGAGCGAAGCGCGGGCAGTTCGGCGACCAACTCCTCCAGCACGGTGGCAAAACGGGTGGCAGCACGCCCATAGGCGGCGCGGATGGCGGGCCGGTCGCCGAAGGCTTCGGCGATGATGTCGATCGGGCCATGCTGAAGGTGCAACCGTCCGCCCGGCAAAAGCGCCGCGACAGCCTGCTGCGGGCGGGGTGCGGTCATGGCCACGGCTGGACCCTCGCCGTCGTGGGGTATTCGCCGCCTTCGGCCATCGTCTCGTCCAGCGAGCGGATCGCGCCTTCATGCCCCCCCATCGCCAGATAGTCGGCGCGCGGCAGGGTGAACTCCAGCGGGGCGACCAGCGCCGGGGTCGGGACATAGCCGAAGGCATCCTTTGGCAGGCGGGTGACATCCACCATGAAGGTGATGCCGCCGCCGGGCCAGATATAGGTCTCGGCCCCGCCACTGGTCAGCCGGGTCATACCCTCCTGGACCGAGCGGGTCAGCCGCACCGGGTTCTTGGCCACCCCGGCGCGCAGGCTTCCGCCCGCACCGCCGACAAACAGCACGGTGCAAAGCGAGGGTTCGCAGTTTTCGTCAATCAGTTCGACGGTTTTCTTCAGGTCGTCCGGCAAAGGGTGCTGCACGGGACGCAGGGCTTCGTCCAGGACGTAATAGGCAGATTGCTCGCCCGTGGTGGAAACCATCAGAAGCCGTAATCCCGGCTTTGCGCCCTTCTTCGGGTTCCACTCGCCCAGGATCTCCAGCGGGTCAGTGAGGCGGGTGCCGCCCCAGCCCTGGCCCGGTTCCGAGACGCGGAAGTAGCGGCCGGGGGTCGACCGGTGGCCCTTGATCCGGATGCCCGAGGGCGGCCAGCCGATCACCTTTCCCGCCTGGTGCTCGCTGACGACCCCGGTGATGTGGTCGTCCACCACCACCACCTCGTCGACCAGCCCCTGCCACTGCACGGCGAACATCCCGATGGTGGCAGACCCGCAGCCGACCCGCATCCGCCGTTCGCGCAGGCCGTCGACGATGGGGGCCTGCCCGGCCTGAACGACCACGGTAGAGCCGCCGTCGATGGTCATCTCCACCGCCTCGGCATTGCACAGGGCCAGCATCGCCGCGCAGGTTACGCGCCCTTCCGACTTGCTGCCGCCCGTCAGATGGTGGACCCCGCCCAAGGACAGCATCTGACTGCCGTACTCCGCCGTGGTGACATGGCCTACCGGCTCGCCCTGAACACGGACCACCGCGCCCTCTGGACCAAGGAAGCGGTCGGTGTCGATCTTCACCTTGACCCCGCAGTAGGAGAAGATCGCTTCGGTCACGACCGTGACCATGTCCGCGCCCGCGACCTTGGACGAGACGATGAAGGGCGCAGGCTTGTAGTCCGGGTAGGTGGTGCCGGACCCTATCCCGGTCACGAAGGCGTCCGCAGGAACCGGAGAGCCGTCCCAGTCGCGGGCGGCGAAGGGAACAACGCGGCCACCGGTCTCGACTGTGTGCGACAGCATGACCACCGGATCGGTCCGCACGATCCGGCCCGCGTCATTGGCATAGCGGTCACATGCACCGGTCTGGCCCGGCGCGATATAGCACATCACCGGGCAGGCATCGCAGCGGATCTTTTCCGGGTCCTGGCTCATCCCAAAGCCTCCCGTACCCGATGCGGCAGGGCGGGCACGCGGGTGATCTCGGCACCCGTCGCATGGCGGATCGCGTTCAGGATGGCAGGGGCGGTGGGAATCAACACGTGTTCACCCAGGCCCTTGGCCCCAAAAGGGCCTTCCGGGTCCGGAACCTCGATCACCAGGCTCTCGATCGGGGGCACATCGCCGAAGGTCGGGATCAGGTAATCATGCAGGTTCTCGGTCCTGCCGGGAAGGTATTCCTCCATCAGGGCCATGCCGATCCCCTGTGCGATCCCGCCTTCGATCTGGCCCCGGACCAGCATCGGGTTGATCGCACGCCCCACGTCATGGGCTGCAGTGATCTTCAGCAGGCGCACGGTGCCAAGGTCGGGATCGACCTCCAGTTCCACCATCTGCGCACCGTAGCCATAGACGGCATAGGGCGCACCCTGACCACTTGCGTCCAGGGGCGAGGTCGGTGGGTCGTAACTGGCCTCGGCACTCAGCGCATGGCCGTGCGCATCGACCGGCATCGCGCCAAGGTCGATCCGCGCCACTGTCCCACGGTCACGCACCAGGATTCCGGAGCCGTCAAGCGCCAGCATCGCCCCCTGACCCGCATTGGCGCGGCGCAGGATCTCGGCGCGCAGGCCCTCGGCGGCGGCCTTGGCGGCGCGGCCGGTCACATAGGTCTGGCGGCTGGCAGAGGTCTTTCCCGCATCGGGGGTCAGCGCCGTATCCGGGCCGATCAGGCGGAAGGCCGAAACGGGCAGACCCAGCGCCTCGGCTGCGATCTGGGCGATGACCGTGTTCGAGCCTTGGCCGATGTCGGTGGCCCCCTGGTGCAGGACGACCGCGCCATCCGGCGACAGGCCGATCCGGATCGTCGAGGGATTGGGCAGGGCGGTATTCCCGCAGCCATACCAGCAGGACGCCACCCCGACGCCCCTGCCATAGTGGCCCTGCGCCTCGGCCAGGGCGCGGGTCCAATGCGGTTTCAACGCGACAAGACAGTCATGGATGCCAACCGCGCGCAGCACCTGGCCGGTGGCCGAAGGGTCGCCGTCGCGCAGGGCATTGCGCAGGCGGAACTCCAACCGGTCAATCCCGGCCCGGTCCGCAAGTCGGTCGTACAGCGTTTCCTGCCAGAGCGCACCCTGCGGCACACCGAAGCCCCGGAAAGCGCCGGATACCGGCCCGTGGGTGTGGATCGCGCGGGCCTTGGCGCTGATCGCAGGGGTAAGGTAGGGGCCAGAGACATGGACCGGCACCCGGTTCGCCACGGTCGGTCCCCAGCTGGAATAGGCGCCAGTGTTGAAGCGGCCCTCGAACTCCACCCCGGTGATCCGGCCCTCGGCATCGCAGCCGATCCGGCCCCACATCTCGGCCGGGTGGCGCTTGGTGGTCGAGGTCATGCTTTCCTGCCGGCTGTAGACCATCCGGCTGGGTCGATGGGTCTTCAGCGTCACAAGCCCGATCAGCGGTTGCAACGAGATGTCGAGCTTGGACCCGAAGCCCCCGCCCGTGGCCGAGGGAATGATCCGGACACGGTCCAGCGGCAGCCCGAGGATCGCGGCGGTATCCTCACGGTCCATGCCGGGGGCCTGCGTGCAGGCGCGGATGACAAGGGTCTCGTCCTCCATCCAGGCGGCACCGGCTTCGGGCTCGATATAGGCGTGTTCGACGAAGGCGGTGGTCATCCTGCCCTCGACCACATGCGCGCTTTCAGCAAGGGCTGCGGTGGCGTCGCCCTTGATGACCCGCCCTTCGACCAGCAGGTTGCCGGGGCGGTTGGGGTGAAGCGGTGGGCCGCTTTCGGCAGCATCGGGCGTTGCCAGCGGGGCAAGCGGCATCCAGGTGATCGGGAAGGCGTCGAGGTCCGGCGCGGAACCCGGCTCGAAAGCCACCAGCGCCACGCATTCGCCACGGAAGCGGGCGGGCGAGGCGGCGATGGCGGGCTGGTCGGCAAAGGGCGGGATGACGGAAAAGGCGTTGCGCCCCGGAATGTCGGCGGCGGTGAAGACGGCGGCAACACCGGGCCGCGCGCGGAAGGCGACAAAGTCGCCGAACTGGAACGCGGCATGGGCATGCGGCGCGCGGACGGCCTTCACCACGAGGGCGCCCTCGGGCCATTCGTCGGCGCCAAAGCTGTCGCCTGCGACCTTGGCGGCCCCGTCCAGACGACGGACGCTGGCCCCGACACCGCCCTCGGACGTCAGGGGAAACACGCCCTCCCCCGCCGCCACCACCGCCGCGATGATGCTGCGATACCCGGTGCAGCGGCACAGAACGCCGCCCAGGGCCTGCTCTACCTCGGCAGCCGTGGGGCCGGGCTTCCGCGCCAGAAGCTCGGCTGCAGTCAGCAGCATTCCCGGTGTGCAGATGCCGCACTGCGCAGCGCCGTGGGCGTGGAAGCTGTCCCGCAGGCGCGCAAGTTCCGGAGTCTCGCCCTCGATCGTGGTGACGGTCCGCCCCGCGACCCGCGCCGCCGGCATCAGGCAGGCGCAAACCGCCGCCCCGTCCAGAAGCACCGTGCAGGCCCCGCAGTCACCCGCATTGCAGCCGACCTTGGTGCCGACCTTCCCAAGCCGTTCGCGCAGCGTTTCGGACAGCCGTTCGGTCGCAGGAGCCTCGACTTCAACCTCCGTGCCGTTGAGTTGGAACCGGATCATGCCAGCGCCTCCGCCAAGGCCCGGCGGACCAGCGTCACCGCAGCATCGCGGCGGTAGGCCGCCGTTGCCCGGACATCATCAATGGGGTCCAAGGCCGCGATCACGTCGTTTTCCTGAATCCGGTCCCCCAACTCTGCCACTGGCGCACCCCTCAGCGCCGCCTCGACCGCCGGAAGCCGGACGGCCGCCGGGGAACAGGCCCCAACCGCCACCGCCGCCTCGGCCACCCGGCCCGCTTCGACCACGACCCGCGCCGCGACCATGGTGATCGAGATCACCAGGTGCGACCGCGCACCAAGCTTTACGAAAGCCGACCTGCCGCGAAGTCCGTCTTCGGGAATCCGGACCGCCACTAGCACTTCGCCCGGTTGCAGCACGGTGCGGCGCGGACCAAGCAGAAAAGCACTGAGCGGCATCCTCCGGCGTCCTGCCACTGACGCGAGTTCCACCTCGGCGCCAAGCACAAGAAGGGGCGGCACTCCGTCCGCTGCGGGCGAGGCATTGCAGAGGTTGCCGCCGATGGTGCCCGCGTTCTGCACCTGACGCCCCCCGACCTGCAGCGCCGCCTGCTGCAAACCCCGGCAGGCGGACGGCAGGTCCGCCTCGGCAATTGCGGTCCAGGATGTCGCCGCCCCGATGTGCAAACCCGCGTCGCGGTGCAAGCCAGAAAGCTCGGCCAAATCGCAAAGATCGACCATTGACCCCGCAAGGCCCGATCCCGCACCGGGATAAAGATCGGTCCCCCCGGCAAGGATACGAGCCTGACCCCCGGCCATCAGCGCCAGGGCATCGGTCAGTGTCTGGGGTCGGGCGTAGTCCGGCACGGCAGCCCCGAATTCATTTGCGTAACAACAGACTGTGACGCAGAGCGGATTCTGTCAACGGTCTTGCGCCGATCAACTGCAAGTCGTATCGCGGAGGCATGACGGATGCCAAATCCTATCGGCTCGACGACCAGATCGGCTATGTCCTGCGCCGGGTGACGCAGCGGCATCTGGCGATCTTCGCCGCCGCCATTCCCGAGGTCACGACGACCCAGTTCGCCGTCCTGGCCCGCCTGGCCGAGATCGGCCCCCAGTCGCAGAACCACCTCGGTCGCGAGACCGCGATGGATGCGGCCACGATCAAGGGCGTCGTGGACCGGCTGGCAAAGCTTGGCTATGTCGCGACCAGTGCCGACCCCGCCGACCGCCGCCGCCTCACCGTCCGCCTGACCGAGGCCGGAGAGCGCCTCTTCGTCGACCGCCTCCCGACTGCCTTGTCGGTGTCGGCCGAAACCGTCTCCCCCCTCACGCCCGAGGAGGCACTGCTGCTCAAGGACCTGCTGCTTCGTCTGACCTAGGCCCGTGCCGTCCCCGGAACGTGGCCACCTCAGTCGGCGTCGGCGCCACGCCGGAAAAGGTCAGCACATAGGCGGGAATGCGGCCCATGCGCACCTCGAAACTTTCCTGGGACCGCAAGGCTATGTAGCCGACCTGCGTCAGGTAAAGCGTGCGCGCCCGGGTATCGGCTTCGGTCTCGTCATACCCGAAGCGTCGGAAGAGGGCCGTGATCGCCGCGATCCGGGCCGTGTCTGCCTCGGCCATTGCCTGCTCTACCGCCGGATCGGTCAGCGCCCAGGTCCGCATGGCGAATTCCAGCCGGCTGTCGAAAAGCTGGGGGTCGACCCAGCAATCGACAAGGTTCAGCATGGCTTCGGCGATGGTCGCCGCGGGCGCCTCGCAGCGCGCGACAAGATTGCCGGTATTGCGGGTCTTCCAACGGTCGATCAGGGCGGCCAGCAGCGCCTCGCGGTCGGGGAAATGCCAGTAGAAGCTGGTCCGCGACAGGCCCAGCTTCTGCGCCAGCGGCATGACCTTCACGGCCTCGATACCGCCTTCGACCAGCAGCTCGTAAGCCGCCTGCAGCCAAAGATCAGGCGTTCCCCGCCAGCCACGTTCAGGTTTCTTCATGTCCATGTCGCCGACCTAACCACCGCCTCCGGTGCCGCACAAGCGCCGCAAATGAAACTCGACACATATGTCAAGTTTTGCGATAGTTGATCGAAACCGATTCACCCCCATCGCAAGGTCCGGCACCCATGTCGAATGATCCGCTCCTCCAGCCCTACCAGCTGAAGCACCTCACGCTGCGCAACCGGATCATGACGACCAGCCATGAGCCGGCTTACGGCGATGACGGGATGCCGAAGGACCGCTACCGCCTCTACCATCTGGAACGCGCGAAGGCCGGGGTCTCGATGGTGATGACGGCAGGATCGGCCAGCACCAGCCGCGACAGCCCGCCGGTGTTTTCGAACCTTCTGGTGTGGAACGACGAGATCGTTCCCTGGATGAAGCGGCTGGCAGACGACTGCCACGAAGCCGGGGCAGCGGTGATGATCCAGCTGTCGCATCTGGGCCGACGGACCCGCTGGGACAAGGGTGACTGGCTGCCCGTGGTCTCTTCGACCAGTGAACGCGAACCGGCCCACCGCGCGACGCCGAAACCGGCCGAGGATTGGGACATCGCCCGCATCATCCGGGACTACGTCGACGCGGCGGAACGGATGCAGGCGGCCGGCCTCGACGGGATCGAGATCATGTGCCACGGGCATTTGCTTGACCAGTTCATGTCGCCACTGACGAACACCCTGGACGCGCCTTACGGCGGGTCGCTGGAGAACCGGGCGCGGTTGACGATGGAGATTCTGGCCGCGATCCGGAAGAAGGTCGGGCCCAAGATCATCATCGGGATGCGCTATGGCGTTGATGAGATGGAACCCGGCGGGATCGACATCGAGGAAGGCGTCGCGATCGGAAAGATTTTCCGTGACAGTGGCTTGGTGGACTATCTTAACATCAACCGCAGCCGCATCCACACGGACCCCGCGATGACCGACCTGATCCCGGTGCAGGGCATGCGGTCTGCTCCGCACCTGGACTTCGCGGGCCGGATCAAGGCCGAGGTCGGGATGCCGACGCTGCACGCCGCGCGCATCCCCGACGTGGCGACGGCCCGGCACGCGGTGGCAACGGGACAGGTCGACATGGTCGGCATGACCCGCGCCCACATGGCCGACCCACATATCGTGCGCAAGATCGTGGAGGGTCGTGAGGACGACATCCGCCCCTGTGTCGGCGCGACCTATTGCCTGGACCGGATCTATCAGGGGGGCATGGCACTGTGCATCCACAACCCCTCCACGGGCCGCGAAGCGACCCAGCCGCACCAGATCGAGAAGGCCACGGTTCGGAAGAAGGTCGTCGTGGTCGGCGCCGGTCCCGCGGGGCTGGAGGCGGCTCGGGTGGCCGCCGAGCGAGGGCATTCCGTGGTGGTCTTCGAAGTGGCCGCCCAGCCCGGCGGCCAGATCCGTCTGACCGCCCGGTCCAAGCGGCGTGCCGAGATGATCGGGATCATCGACTGGCGGCTGGCACAGTGTCAGCGGTTGGGGGTGGAATTCCGCTTCAACACCTGGGCCGAGGCCGGGGATGTGCTGGCCGAGGCGCCGGACGTGGTGGTCATCGCGACGGGCGGTCTGCCGACAGCCGGCATTCTGGCCGAGGGGAACGAGTTGGTCGTCTCGGCCTGGGACATCCTGTCGGGCGATGCCAAGCCGGGGGAGAACGTCCTGATCTACGACGAGGCGGGGGACCATGCGGCCCTGCAGGCGGCGCAGGTGATTGCCGAGGCCGGGGGGCAGGTCGAGGTGATGACCCGCGACCGCAGCTTCTCACCCGAGGTGATGGGGATGAACCTGGTCCCCTACATGCGCGCGCTGCAGGACAAGGCGGTGACCTTCACGGTGACCTACAAGCTGGACGCGGTGCGGCGGGCGGGGAACCAGCTGGAGGCGGTGATCGGGTCGGACTACATGAACCTGGACAAGACGGCGGTCTATGACCAGGTCGTCGTCAATGCGGGGACGCAGCCGTTGGCGGACCTCTATTTCGACCTGAATCCGGCTTCGGGGAACAAGGGGGCGGTGGACTACGACGCCCTCATCGATGGGAAGCCGCAGCCTGGGGTGGAGGGGTTCCAGTTGTTCCGGATCGGGGATGCGGTCGAGGCGAGGAACACCCACGCGGCGATCTATGATGCGCCGCGGCTGGTGAGGACCGTTTAGGTCCGCTTCCGGCAGTACAGTTCCATCCGGTGGTGGACGATGTCGTACCCCAGCTCGGCGGCGATCTGGCGTTGGAGATCCTCGATCTTCTCGGACCGGAATTCGGTGATCTGGCCGGTGTCGAGGTCGACGATGTGGTCGTGGTGGGGGGCGTCTGCCACCTCATACCGCGCCCCGCCGTTTTCGAGGGCGAGCCTCAGGACCACCCCTTCCCGTTCCAGGACCGAGAGGGTGCGGTAGACGGTGGCCAGCGACAGGCTGTCGTCGAGGGTCCGCGCCCGGCGGTGCAGCTCGGCGGCGTCGGGATGGTCCTCGGCTTCGGTGAGGACCTTGAGGAGCGCCTCCCGCTGGCGGGTCACGCGGACTCCGGTCTCGCGGAGGGCCTGTTTCGGGGTCGGTTTCATGGGGGGCGATGGTAGCGGGGGGCTGGGGTCCGGTCAAACGCTTGCGGCGCGCCGCGCGCGGCGCTTTGGGGGCCGCAAGGGAATCCAAGGGGTTAGGTGCGGGCGTTAGGGTGGTGTTAACACTTTGCCGTCACGCGGCGGCGGCGGTGGTTGTGAGGTCGGAAAGGACTTCAGCGGCGATCTGGAGCGAGCGGACGCGCGCGGCGTGGTCGTGCATCATGCCGGTGATGATGATCTCGTCGGGCTGGTGGCGGGCGATCAGCGCGGTGAGCTCGCGACGGACCGTCGTGGGGGCGCCTACGGCGGAGCAGGAGAGCGCGTAGCTGGCCTGTTCGAGGATCGGCGCGGGGATTTCGCTAAGGTCTCGGGTCGGGCGCGGGAGTTGGCCGGGACGTCCGGTGCGCAGGCGCGCGAATGCAAGGAGTTGGGAGGAGCGGAGGTAGGTTGCTTCGTCGTCCGTGGCGGCGGCGGAGACACCGACGGCGATCATCACATGGGGTTTTGCCAGGCGGTCCGAGGGGCGGAAGGTGCGGCGGTAGATGTCCAGCGCCTCGTCCAGGTGGGTGGGGGCGAAGTGGGAGGCGAAGGCGTAGGGGAGGCCGAGCCAGGCGGCCAGTTGCGCGCCGAAGGTGCTGGAGCCGAGAATCCAGACGGGGACGTTGGTGCCGGTGCCGGGGACGGCCTGCACGGGGCCGGGGGTGTCGCCGAGGTAGGCGATAAGCTCCTGCACGTCCTGCGGGAAGGTGTCCTCTTGCGCCATGTGTCGGCGGAGCGCGCGGGCGGTGGCCATGTCGGTGCCAGGCGCGCGGCCGAGGCCGAGGTCGATGCGGTTCGGGTAGAGGGTCGCGAGGGTGCC
>JAIXSA010000021.1 GCA_027484915.1 Paracoccaceae bacterium
GCCCATGGCGGTCAACCGCCCGCCGTGGTCTACTTAACCGCAAACCAAACCGATCAGCAGGTGCAGGCTGTAGCTTAAATCAGCCGGAAAACTGTCCAAGAGTTGGGGAGTAGCTCAGTGCGTCGAGCATGGTTCCAGACTGTCCGCACATACTTGAGAAGGTGGTTGGCGCCCGACGGGGTCGCAGCAAGCGATCGATGCCGCTCGACCACCATAGCCTTCGTAATCTCAGTCAGCGGTAACTTCAGCCAGTCCTTTAGGTGTAACCCGAACTGCTGTCGCAGAAGGTTCTTGTGCACCTCGGACCTGAGCTTCGGTCGAGCCAAATAGGCGTCCAGCGCCTTGCCCAACGTCGGAGCCCCGATCTGGATCGTCTTGCCGGCCCCCCTGCCCCACTCCAGCATGAACTCCAGCGCCGTCTCCCGGGCCGCCGCAGCCGAGATTGCAGGGTAGCGCCCGATCATCACGCGCCGGGTTTGACCGCCCACGTCCTTCTGGAAATACCAGGTCTTCGAGGCCTTCCCTACGAAGAGAACCAGGCCCTTGATCTCCGGGTCCCAGTGCTTCGCAGTGCCCTCTCGTGCGAGTGGAAGCTTGCTGACGAAGGTCTCGGTGAGCTTGGGCATTTTGTCGGCCTTTTGTAGGTAACGCCACGCTACAAGGCGCAACTCCACGCGACAAGATGCAAGATAAAACTGAACTAGATGAAACTCTTAGTGGTTCTATGCTACACCATGCAACTCAACACACTTGCTTGGAAGGCAGAGGTCTTACCATTACACAACGCCCGCGCTCCCTCTGCTAGGTATGCGGAGCCGAACGGCTCGTCAAGGCAGGACGATCATGACTGCCGCTGCGAAGGCCTGCCGCGGGTGTCACTAGGGGCAGATATGGACGGACAGCGGGTGTTTCTCTTCGCATTGAAGGGCAGCGGAGCCGCACCCACTCTGCAGGCTCCGTAGCTAGACCGTTCTGCTGTCGGGGTGCGTTCAGCTCTCGAACTGAAGCATGTTGCGCTGCCAATCCGCACTCAGCGATTCGTCTGTTTTGGTACAGTTCTCAGACCAAATGCAGATAGTTCATCTTAGGAACGTTGGAAAATCAGTGCCATAGCAGTCCTGAACAAAGTGGGATTTCGTTTGACATTTGTGCTGCACAATGTGTAACTAGATTGAAGAAATGTTCAGGCTCTGGGAGGAAGACATGGCCGAGATTTACGATCACACGGGTGCGCCGGTGAAACACGGCCGGGCTCGCGTCAACGGAATCCGGATGCATTATGTCACCGCAGGTCAGGGTCCTGCCCTTCTGTTGCTGCACGGCACGCCCAAGACGCATTTCTACTGGTACAAGCTGATCCCGCTGCTGACGCCGCATTTCACCGTCGTCGCCCCCGACCTGCGCGGCTTCGGCGATACCGACAAGCCCACGGCCGAGGAAGGCTATGACAGCCTGACCAACGCCAAGGACATGGCCGCGCTGATGACCCACCTCGGCCACGAAACCTTCCATCTGCATGGCGAAGACCGCGGCGCCGAGTTCGCCTATGCGCTAGCCGCCACGGAACGCGCGCGGGTCAAGACGCTGTCGTTCTCAGAAATGCTCCTGTCCGGCGAGGGCCTGGAGGAATGGTCGAACTTCACCCCGGAAAACATCTCCAGCCAGTTCAACCTCAAGGGCGTCTGGGTCTGGCACATCCCGTTCTTCTGGATCCCCCACCTTCCCGAAATGCTGATCACCGGGCGTGAGCGCGAGTTCTGGGAGTTCTGGATCAAGGCCGAAACCTGGAACCCGAACGCCATCACCAACGAGGCGATCGACGAATGGATCGCGCGGCTTTCGGCACCTGGCGGACTGCGGGGCTGTCTTGAGACCTACCGTGCGGGCCTGAAGAACGCGCGGATCAACAAGGAGCTGAAGCAGCAGAAGCTCACGCTTCCGATCCTGACCATCGGCGCGCCCGAATTCTTCGGCGAGCTGGTCGAGGGCCAGATGCTGAAGGTCGCGACCGGCGTCGAACGGTCCGAAGTGTTCCAGGAATGCGGCCACAGCCTTGCGCTGGAAGCCCCCGAACGGCTCGCCCAGACCCTGCGCGAGTTCATGCTTGACCGGAAGCAGTCCGCCGTCGCGGCCCGCTGACCTAACCCGGACAAATCGAAGACCTGGCTGATCCTCCGGACGGGGGAGGGTCGGTCACACCCAAACCCCAAGGAGGAGACATCATGAAATTCCTGAGTTCCAAGTCTTTCGCGCTTGCGCTGTCCGTGGCCCTGGTGCCAGGTTTCGCGCTGGCCGAGATCGCCGCCGATATCCAGCACCCGCTGTGGTACAAGGAACCCTCGGCCAAGACGATGGAAATCGCCGCGATGGACAGCATCGACGGCGTCGTCGTCTCGGACGGCCAGCGCGGCGAGCCGGGCTTCCCCGCCGCTGACCTGAAACTGACCGACGAGCAGATCGCCAAGGTCAAGGAAGGCAAATTCACCGTCGCCATCTCGATGGGGTGGCTGGGGGACGACTGGGCCAGCCAGCAACTGATCGGCCTGAAGGAGACCTTCGAAAAACTCGGCATTGAAGTCGTCGCCGAAACCAACGCAAACTGGGACGACGCCAAGCAGATCGCCGACTTGGAAGCCATCTCGGTGCTGAAGCCCGACCTGCTGGTCTCGATCCCGCTGAACGGCCAGACCACCGCCTCGGCCTACAAGGCGATCCAGGAAGCGGGCACCAAGGTTGTGTTCATCGACCAGGCCGTCGACGGCATGGAGCCGGGCAAGGACTATGCCGCGATCATCTCGTCGGACAACCTGGCGCTCGGGATGTACCTCGCGGACGCGCTGGCGGAATCGCTGGGCGGTAAGGGCGACGTGGCGGCGATGTACTTCGCCAACGACTTCTACGTCACCAACCTGCGCTACGAGGGCTTCATCGCCCGCGTGATGGCCAAGTATCCCGACATCAACGTCGTCGCGGCCGCCGGCCACAACGACCCGAACAAGGGCCAGGAAGTCGCCCAGGGCGTTCTCGCACGCTACCCGACGCTGAACGGCATGTATGCATCGTGGTCGATCCCGGCGATGGGTGCCGTGACCGCTGCGCTGACTGCGGGCCGCACACCCGATGACTTCAAGATCGTCAACGAGAACTTCGACCAGATCGTTGCTTTGAACATGGCGCAGAACGGCTACATCGCCGGGATCTCCTCGCAGCGCCCCTACGACCAGGGCGTGGCCGAGGCAACCGCCGGTGCGCTGACGCTGATCGGCGAAGAGGTTCCCTCGTACATCGTCGTGCCGCCGCTGAAAGTGACCCGTTCCACCCTTCCGGACGCCTACAAGACGATCTACCGGATCGACCTGCCGGAAGAGATGACCAGCGCCCTGTCGCAATAACCTGCCCCCGGGGCGTGCGGCCCGCTCCCTGCCGCACGCCCCTCCTCTTTCCGCCACCGCGAGGTTCGCCATGACTGCCGCAGACGTGCTCCAGATGACCGACATCCGGAAAAGCTTTGCCAGCATTCCGGTCCTGAAGCGGGTGTCCTTTTCCCTTCGCAAGGGCGAGGTCCATGCCCTGATGGGTGGCAACGGTGCGGGCAAGTCCACGCTGATGAAGATCCTGACCGGGGTCTACACCAAGGACGGCGGCACCATCCTGATTGACGGCCAGCCAGTCGAGCTGAACAACACGACCGCCGCCGAGCGCGCCGGGATCGCGATGATCTTCCAGGAATTCTCGCTGGTCCCCACGCTGACGGTCGCGCAGAACATCTGGCTGAAGCGCGAGCCGCGCATCGCCGGGACCTTCATCAACAACGCCGAAATGGTCCGCCGCTCGCGCGAGATTCTGCAGGAACTGGGCGTCGACATCGACCCCGAGACCTTGGTCGGGACTCTGCCCGTCGGCTACATGCAGATCGTCGAAATCGCCAAGGCCCTATCGAAGAAGGCCCGCATCCTGGTGATGGACGAACCGACCTCCTCCCTCTCGGAAGCCGAGACCGAGGCGCTGTTCGACCTCGTCAACAAGCTGCGCACGAGCGGCATCTCCATCGTCTACATCTCACACCGGATGGCCGAGATCCTGACCATCTGCGACCGCGTCACCGTCATGCGCGACGGCGAGGGCGTGATGACCGAAGACTGCGTCGGGCTGACAGTCGACCGTATCGTCGAGGCGATGCTGGGCGCAGGCAACACCGCCAGCTTTGAATGGCAAGACCGCGCTCCCCGCGCCGACGCAACCCCGATCCTCTCGGTCCGCAACCTACGCCTGCCGTCCCGCGTGAATGACGTCAGCTTCGACATTCGCCCGGGAGAGATCGTGGGTCTGGCAGGGCTGATGGGATCGGGCCGGACCGAGATCGCAGAGACAATCTTCGGCCGCCGCGCGCCGGTGTCCGGCGAGATCACCTTCGACGGCAGGCCCGTGCGCAACCAGGCCGACGCCATCGACCGCGGCATCGCCTTGGTGCCCGAGGACCGGCGGAAGATGGGCCTCGTCCTTGACCATTCCGTCCGCGACAACGTGCTGCTGCCGAACCTTGCGCGCTTCACCAGGGCCTTCATGGTCCAGGACACCGAGGCCCTGAAGACCGTGACCCGTACGATCCGCGACCTGTCAATCAAGACCGACGGCCCGGACAAGCTGGCCCGCCTTCTGTCCGGCGGCAACCAGCAGAAGATCGTCCTGGGCAAATGGCTTGCCCGCGACCCGCGCCTTCTGATCCTCGACGAGCCGACCATCGGCGTCGACATCGGGGCAAAATCCGAAATCGTCGAGACCGTCCGCAGCATGGCCGATAAGGGCATGGCCGTGCTGGTGATCTCATCCGAACTGGAAGAACTGATGGCGATCAGCGACCGCATCCTCGTCTTGCACGGCGGCCGCATCGTCCAGGACATGAACCGCCGCGACCTCAACTCCGAGGAGGAGCTTCACCATGCAATCCAAGGCCACCATATCGGCCCGTCCGACCATGTCGCTGCCTAAACTGAACTGGCAGAACTACATCGTCTACATCTTCTTCGTCATCGTGCTGGGCTTCTTCGCCGTCACGATCGGCGACAAGGGGTTCCTGACGGTGACGAACCTGTTCAACATTGCCCGCACAACGGCGATGATCACCGTGATCGCCGTGGCGATGACCTTTATCATCTCGGCGGGCGAGCTTGACCTCTCTGTCGGCTCTACCACCGCCCTGGCCGCACTGGTCTGTGCACTCGTAATGCAGTCGGGTTATCCTTGGCCCTTGGCCTTCGTCGCGGCCATTGCCTCGGGGCTGATCGTGGGCTCGCTCAACGGCTTCTTCGTGACCGTGATCGGCATCCCGTCCTTCCTGGTGACCCTCGGCATGATGCAGTTCATCCGCGGCCTCGACATGCGGATCACCTATACGAACCCGGTGTCGGTCTCGAACCAGAGCTTCAACAGCCTCTTCGGCTCGGGCAAGCTCTTCGGCGTGCCATCGCTCTTGATCTGGTCCGTCGTCATCGCGCTGGTCGGTCACATCGTCCTGAAATACACCAGCTTCGGGCGCGAGATCCTGGCCACCGGCGGCAACCGGCAAGCGGCAGAGTATTCGGGCGTCAAGACCCGCCGCGTGAAGTTCTACGGCTTCCTTCTGACGGGTGCTGCGGCGGCGCTGGCCGGGATGCTGTATACCGGCATGATGCAGACCGCCCGCTTCAACTTCGGCGAGGGCGCGGAACTTATGGCCATCGCGGCGGTGATCCTGGGCGGCACCAGTCTCTTTGGCGGAAAGGGCACGATCCTGGGCACCTTCGCGGGGTCGCTTCTGATCGGGACGATCAACAATGGCCTGATCATCATGGGCCTCGACGTCAGCGAGCAGATGATGATCGCAGGTGCCATCATCATCGTCGCCGTGGCCTTCGGGAAGAAGCCCGGCCAGGCCTGAACTGCCCAAACCTCGGCAAGTGGGTCACTGGGGCGGGGAAACCCGCCCCTTTTTCATGTCTACTCGCTCAGCGCATTATAATATGAACTTTTGTGTTTTGTTCATTACAAAATTGTTGACGTAAGGGGAGCAGGAGGGCACTCTTTCCTTGTGGGCAGGCCCGTAGGGAGTCGCCTGGGAAGGACCGACGTTCCGGCTGCCGCACTTTGCGCGCGGACTTGGACGTCGTTTTCCCGGCGGTCGCAAGGGACGGGCCAGAGCCCCTCAACCCTTGGAGGAACATGATGGGATACGGTTTCAAGGCGGCTCTCGCCGCAACGGCATTTGCCGCAACACTTGCCGCTCCGGCAGTGCAGGCCCAAGACCAGGCGGCGCTGATCAAGCCGATCGACAGAGAACTGACATTCGTCTTCGTGCCGAAAGTCATCCATCCCTGGTATGACGTCGTCGCCCAGGGCGCGGCCTTCGCGGTCGAGGAATATGCCCAGCAGGGCATCAAGATCAACGTGGTCTGGGACCAGCCGCCGCAGGCCGACGTCGCCGATCAGAACGCGCGGATCGAGGCGAACATCGGCCGCGCGCCCGACGGCCTTGCGGTCGCCTGCCTGGACCGCGCCACCAACGTCCAGCTGATGAACGAGGCGGTGAAAGCCGGGATCAACGTCATCAATTTCAACTCGTTCTGCGACGAGGCCTTCCCCTTCATCGGCCCGAAGTCCAGCGAGCAGGACGGCTTCGACCTGGGCCAGTACCTGGCCGAACAGCTTGGCGGCAAGGGCAAGATCGCGATCCTGTCGGGCAGCCTGACCGCCTCGGACCACGTCGAGCGCATCACCGGCTTCAAGAAGGCGCTGGAAGCCTATCCGGAGATGGAGATCGTCTTCGAGCAGCCCGATGACGACATCCTGGAAAACGCCGTCTCGCTGACCGAAAACATGCTTCAGGCCCATCCCGACATCGCCGGCATCTTCGGCTCGAACGCGTCAAACCCGATCGGGGCGGCACGTGCGGTCAAAAACGCCGGTCTCTCGGGCAAGGTGGTCATCGTCGGCATGGACGACCTGCCGGAAGCGGTGGACTTCGTCTGCGACGGCACCATCGCCGCGCTGAAGGCACAGCGACAGTGGGACATGGGCTACTGGGCCGTGAAGTACATGGTCGCGATGAACCAGAACCACACGATCCCGATGTTCCACAACACCGGCTCGCGCTTCCTGACCAAGGCCGACTGCGTGTCCTGATCCGACCCCGGGGGCGGCCCGACCGCCGCCCCCTCTTTTGCCAGAGGCCCGCCATGACCCAGCCGCATCCCCTCATCGACGCCCGCCACGTGTCCAAGACCTTCGGCTCGGTGCGCGCGCTGACCGATGTCTCGATCACGCTGGCCCCGGGCGAGGTCCATTCGGTGATCGGCGAGAATGGTGCCGGGAAATCCACGCTGATGGGCATCCTGTGCGGCCGCATCCGGCCGACGCAGGGCAAGCTTCTGGTGGACGGGACCGAGGTCCACTTCCATTCGCCCCAGGACGCCCAGGCCCATGGCATCGCCATCGCGCCGCAAGAGGTGAACCTTGTTCCGCATCTGACCGTGGCCGAGAACATCCTGCTTGGCGCCCACCGTGGCCGGGCCGCACATATCGACTGGAAATCCACCCTGGCCGAGGCGACGCGGCACCTGCACGAGGTCGACGACAGTGTCGATCCGCGCGCCCGCGTCTCGCAGCTGTCCCGCGCGCAGCAGCAGCTGGTCCAGATCGCCCGCGCCGCCGCCACCCGCGCTCGGGTCATCATTTTCGACGAACCCACCGCCACTCTGACCTACCGCGAGACCGACAAGCTGATCGCCTACATCCGCCGCATGACGGCCGAGGGCCGATCCGCCTTCTACATCTCGCACCGGCTGGACGAGGTGAGGGAACTGTCGCACCGCATCACCGCCCTTCGCGACGGCGCGCTGGTTGGCTGCATCGGCCCCGAAGAGGCCACCCGCGACCGCATGGTCACGATGATGGCAGGCCGACCCACCCGCGCCCACGTCACGACTGCCCGCACCCTGACCGACCGCCCGACCGTGCTGGAGGTGCAGGGTCTGAACCGCGACCACGAGTTCCGGGATGTCTCCTTCTCTCTGCGTGAGGGCGAGATCCTGGGCATCTCGGGTCTGATCGGCTCGGGCCGGACGGAAGTGGCGAAGTGCATCTTCGGGCTGACCCGACCGCAATCGGGCCGCGTCCTCCTAGATGGCCGCGAGACGCGCTTCCGCAGCCCGCTCGATGCCATCGGGGCGGGGCTGGTCTACCTGCCAGAGGAACGCAAGGCCGAGGGCATCTTTCCCCTCCTCTCCATCGCCGAGAACACCGTGATCCCCTCGTTCGACCGCTTCACCGGCGTCCTGCGGATGCGCAACCGGCAGATGCTGGACGAGGTCGGCCAGCTGGCCCGCCAGCTGAAGGCCAAGTTCTCGCGGCTCTCCGATCCGATCTCCAGCCTGTCGGGCGGGAACCAGCAGAAGTTCATCATCGCCCGCTGGCTGATGCGCGAGGCCCGCGTCCTGATCATGGACGAACCGACCCGCGGCATCGACGTGAATGCCAAGCAAGAAATCCAGTCCGTCCTACGGCGGCTGACCGAGGAGCGCGGCCTGTCGGTCGTGCTGATCTCGTCCGAGATGGAAGAGCTCTTCGACGTGGCCGACCGCATCCTGGTGATGCACGAGGGCCGGGTGAAGGGCGTGAAGGACCGCGCCGAGGCCACGCAAGAGGGCCTTCTTGAACTGGCCATGAGCTGAGGAGCGAAGGCAATGATGCAGGATACAGATTTCAACTCTGCCACCCCGGTGCAACGCGACGGGGGCGCCCGCGCGCTTCTCCTCCGCTTCTTCCGGTGGGAGGCCAGCGGCATCCTGATCGCGCTGGCGATTCTTTTCGCGGCGCTGGCAATCGCGACCGACAACTTCCTGTCGGCCTACAACATGTCGGTCGTGGCGCGTCAGGCGGCCTTCGTCGGGCTTGTCGCCCTGGGCCAGACGCTGGTTCTTCTGGTGGGCGGCATCGACCTTTCGGTGGGCGCCTGCGCGGGGCTTTCGGCCATCGTGGGCTCTATCGCGCTGACGCAGTGGGGGTTGCACCCGTTCCTGATCATCCCCTTCACGATGGGCTTCGGCTTCGCGCTTGGCGCGCTGAACGGTGCCCTGGTCGCGGGCCTTCGGCTCAATCCTTTCATCGTCACCCTTGCGACCTGGGAGATTTTCGCCGGAATGACGCTGGTTATAACCCAAGGCTATCCGATCCGTCCGCTGGGTGAGCCCTTCACGTGGTTCGGCCAAGGCGATGTGTTTGGCGTGCCCTTGCCGGTTGCCATCTTCGCGGTCGTGTCGCTGGTCCTCGTTTGGACGCTGGCGCAGACGCGCTTCGGGCGGAACATTTTTGCCGTCGGCGGCAACCGGGATGCCGCGGTCCTGGCGGGCATCCGCGTGAAGCGGGTGGAGTTCCTGGCCTATGGTCTGGCCGGGATGCTGTCCGCGCTGGCGGGGATCCTTTACGCCAGCCGGATGGATGCCGGGCAGCCTTCGGTCGGCGAGGGCTGGCTTATGGGCGCGATCACTGCAGCCATTCTTGGTGGGACCAGCCTGCGGGGCGGACAAGGCTCCGTCGTCGGCACGGTGCTGGGTGCGCTTCTGTTGGCGGTGCTGGCGAATGGAACGGTGCTGATGAACGTCTCGGGCTTCTGGCAGCGGGTAATCGTGGGCGGCGTCGTGCTGGTAGCGGTGCTGGTGGACCTGCTGCGCCGACGGGATTGATCTTCGCTGGTCCGAACAGACAAGCGGCGGGGTCTTTTGCCGCCTCTTTCGTCTGGTCAGCGCGAGCTGATCTCCGTCTGGCGGTCAGGCGCGGCCAGCGCGCGGTTCAGGCGCTGGCGGAAGCTGTCGGGCATTTGCCATTCCGGGTTGTTGCCGGTGAAGACGTCGAAGAAGCCCATTGCCGCGTTCGGATCGCTGGACGCATTCTCGCGGAAGGACCACCATTGGCGAAGATTGAAGAAATCCGGCGTCAGCGCGGTCTCGGCGTGGAATTCCTGCTCCAGCACCGCGGCGCGGATGTTCAGGCAGAAGACTGTGCAGGCAAAGCCCTCGGGCCAGAAGTATTCCGCCCGGTTGAGGTCGGCACCCTGCGGCAGCGGTTCTGCCTTCAGCGGCATGTCGCGCAGTAGGTTGCGCAGCATCAGGGCCGAGACGAAGTCGAAATAGGCGCGGCGTTGGCTGGGGTCAGCGGGTTTCTGCGCCTCCATCTCGCGCAGCCAGTCGACGAAGATCCGAGCCAGCTTCCGGTCATCCACGGTGAAGCCAAGACCATAATCCGCCTGCAGCTCTTCCAGTTGCCGTGCAAAGGCCTCGCGATACCAGCGCAGCCGCCGGATCGCGACCCGCAGGGGTTCCGAGGTTGCAGGCAGATGCAGATCGGGGGCGTCAGACATGGTTGCGGAAGTCTTCGAAAAGGGTTTTCAGCGCAGTCCGGTCCGCGGCCTGGACCAAGTCCGGGACAAGCGCCAGGGCAAGGTCGGCCGCGGCGGGAAGCAGCGCCTGATACTCGGCCGGGTCGGCCAGCATGGCGAGAAGCACGGCGAAGGTCGCGACCTTCGCGGGTTCGGCGGGCGGTGTCGCACTCTCGCCCCAGACGACCTCGCGGACGGCGGGGGGATCAATCAGCGCCAGGTACAGCGCGGCTGCCGTTTCGCTGTCGCTGCCCTCGGCGGCACGGGTGACGCGCCGCCAGGCGGCCACCGCAGCGGCCTCGCTGACAAGACAGCTTTCCGCCCCAAGACGCAGGAGGGCCGCGCGCAGCCCGTCATGCGCTGCCGCGGCGAACCGCGCCTCGGCAGCGGCTTCCTCGGGGTGGGACAAGGGCGGGGGCGTGTCGTCGCCGTCTAAAAGCACATGCGCCAAAGACGACGCGCCGCGCCCGGCGGAATCGCTGATCCGGCGCGCCGTGTGGAGGGCCACATCCGCCAGCCGCGCGGCGGGTTCCGGCAGGGCATCCAGAGGCAATCCCTTGCGCAAGGATCGCCCGCCCTGCTCCACCGCGAAACGCAAGGACCGCGCCACATCCTTGATGGGCGCGGTGTCGATGGGTGGACGTGGCAGGCGCGACGGCATCGCTGGTCTCCTTGCTGTCAGTGTAGCACCCCCCGCCATGGACCGACAGTGACCTGTCAGCCCCGGATGTGGCGTCCGATCAGGGCAGCGACCGTCTCCGGGTCCTCGATATGCGGCACATGGCCCACACTGCGTAACAGGTGCAGCGCGACCTCTCCCGGGGCGGCCAGTGCCTGCCGCCAGGGCAGGATATGGTCGTCGCGGCCCCAGATCATCAGGGTCGGCATCGCGATCCGCGACAGGGCCGCCGTCAGGTCGAAGGCCTGCACCCCGTCGGGGAACAGCACCGCCGCCAGCTCCTGCTGCGCCTCGCGCAAGGCCGGGTCCAACCGGGCCAGCATCGCCGCCTTGGCGAAGTCGTGGCTGATCCCGTCGGGCCGCGCCGTCAGCCGTTTAAGCCACGGCGCCAGGCTGTCCACGCTGCCTGCCCGCGCGATGCCATTCAACGCCGCCCCGTCGATCTCGGGTCCCAGGCCTGCCGGGGCGATCAGCGACAGCGTCTTGACCTGACGCGGACGGATGTCGGCCAGCGCCAATGCAAGCCCTCCGCCCAGCGAATGGCCCAAGAGGTGCACCGGCCCCTCGGCCACCCGGTCAAAGACCTGCACCAGTTGCTTGGCAAGGTCCGCAAACCCATCAACGCGCCGCAAGGGAGACCGTCCGTGCGAGGGCAGGTCGATCCGGATCAGCGCCTGGTCTTTCGGCAGGGCCTCTTCCAAAGGACGCCAGCCATAGCTGTCGGCGGCGAATCCGTGGATCAATACCAGCGGCACTCCGCTGCCCTTCCGCGTCGTCACGTTCAGGTCGCCCGGCTGCGCCTCCCATGTGATCGGGGCCGCAGGAGCCACCACCGCGACCGGCTTCGGAACCTCCACCACGGGCCGCGCCAGTTCCACCACCGGGCCAGGCTTCGCCCGCGCCACGGCCGCTTCGACATCAGCCCGCTGGATGCGCCCGCGAGGGCCAGTCCCGGTAATCGACGCAAGCTCCAGCCCCCCCTCGCGCGCCAGACGACGCGCCACCGGGGTTGCTCTCAGATCGGCACTGTCGGGCCCGATGACCTGCGCTGCCACCACCGGAGGCACAGCCACGGCGGCGGGCTTTTCCTCGACTGCAGTGACCGGGGCCGCGGCGGGAGACTGTCCCACCGCCTCGCCCTCGGCATAGATGAAAGCCACTGGGCGACCCACGTCCACTGTCTCACCCGGTGCGGCAAGGATATGATGCAGCCGGCCCGTTGCCGGGGCCTCCACCTCCATCGCCGCCTTGTCGGTCTCGATGTCGAAAAGGGCTGCCCCCTTCTTCACCGTCTCGCCCTCGGCCACATGCCAAACCGCCAGCTTGCCGCTGGCCATGTCCATGTCGACCTTCGGCATGATGACTTCCGTGGGCATCCTACACCTCGCCCTTCGCCAGCTGACGTGCGACGCGTTCGATGTCCGGCGACTGCGGCACGGCGGCGCGTTCCAGGTCGGGGTTGTAGGGGATCGGAGCCTCGGCCCCGCCCAGGCGCTGGATCGGCGCGTCGAGGTAGTCAAAGGCCTCGCTTTCCGCGACCAGTGCGCTGATCTCGGCGCCGACGCCCAGGGTCTTGACCCCCTCGTAAACGCAAAGAAGCTTGCCCGTCTTCTTCACCGACGCGATGATCGTCTCGCGGTCGAGGGGTCGCACAGTGCGCAGGTCGATGACTTCGGCCTCGATCCCCTCTTTCGCCAGCCTCAAAGCGGCCTCCAGCGCGCGATGCACCATGATGGCGCTGGCGACGATGGTCACATGTTGACCCGGCCGCACCACGGCCGCCTTGCCGATGGGGGTGATGTAATGCCCCGCCGGAACCGGCCCCTTCATCTTGTACAGAAGCTTGTGCTCAAAGACGATTACCGGGTCCGGGTCCGCCAATGCCGCCAGCAGAAGCCCCTTCGCCTCGGCGGGGGTCGAGGGTTGCACGACCTTCAGCCCCGGTACATGGCCGAACCAGGCCTCGAAGGACTGCGAATGCTGAGCCGCCGCGCCGGTGCCCGAACCGGAGGGCATGCGGAACACCACCGGCACCTCAGCCTCGCCGCCCAGCATGTAGCGGAGTTTCGCGGCCTGGTTGACGATCTGCTCCATAGCCAGCGCGGCGAAGTCGGAGAACTGGAATTCGAAAATCGGCTTCAGCCCCGTCAGCGCGGCCCCCACGGCCACCCCGGCTCCACCAAGTTCCGAGATCGGGGTGTCCATCACCCGCTCCGGCCCAAAGCGGTCGATCAGGTCGCCGGTGACCTGGAAAGCCCCGCCGTAGGTCCCGATATCCTCGCCCATGAGGACCACTGCCGGATCGCTTTCCAGCGCGATGGCCATCGCCTCGCGGATCGCCTCGGCATAGCTCAGCTCGCGGACCTCCGCGTCGATCTGGACCTGGGCGTTCATGCTGCCACCTCGGCGTGGACAAATTTCGTGACTTCGGTCACGGCGGGAGTGGGGCTTTGCCGAGCGAACTCGATCCCTGCAGCCACGGCGTCCTTGGCCTCGACCTCGACCGCATCCGCCTCGGCCTCGCCCAACACGCCATGCGCGATCAGTTCGGCGCGGAAGCGAGCGATCGGGTCGCGGGTCATCCACTCTTCGATCTCGTCCTTGGTGCGATAGCGGTTGCGGTCCGACTTGGAATGGCCCCGCCAGCGGTAGGTGAGGTTCTCGACCAGGCTCGGCCCCTCGCCCGCCCGCGCCCGGGCGATGGCCTCGTGCAGCGCCTCGGCCACGGCGGAGAAGTCGTTGCCGTCGACCGTGACACCCGGCATCGAATAGGCGACCGCGCGGTCGGCGATGTTCGGAACCGCCGTCGCATAGGCCGCCGCGGTCGACATGCCGTACTTGTTGTTCTCGCAGACGAAGATCACCGGCAGCTTCCAGATCGCAGCCATGTTCAAGGCCTCGTGGAAGGCCCCCTCGTTGTTGGCCCCGTCGCCGAAGAAGCAGACCGTCACGTCATCGCGCCCCAGCCGCTTGGCCGTAAGCGCCGCGCCGACCGCGATGGGCAGCCCCCCGCCGACAATCCCGTTCGCCCCAAGGTTCCCGGTCTTTACGTCCGCGATATGCATCGATCCGCCGCGCCCGTGGCAATAGCCGGTCTCCTTGCCGAAGAACTCGGCAAACATCCGGCCGACGTCGGCGCCCTTGGCGATGCAGTGCCCATGGCCGCGGTGGGTCGAGGTGATCTTGTCGGCGTCCGTCAGCTCCATGCAGGTGGCAACGGCACTCGCCTCTTGTCCGATGGACAGGTGCATGGTCCCGTGGATCAGGCCGCGCATGTAGCTTTCCTCGGCCCCCTCCTCGAAAAGCCGGATCAGGTGCATCTTCCGCAGCGCCTCGCGCAGCTGCGCGGGTGAAAACTGGCTGATCGCGAAGGGGATGTTTTCCGTCGTGTCGCGCATCATGCCACCTCCAGCCCCAGCACCAGCGCATCCTGCTTGGCGCGGAGTGCGGCGATCCGGCTGCCTTCGGCCGGCTTGGCGTTGGCCCAGGTGATGAGTTCCCCCTTGCGGATCGGAGCCGTCACCTTGCCGCCCGCCAGCAAGCCGCAGGGGATCGCCTTGTCGGCCCGCGCGACGGCGGCTTCCAGGATCCAGGCGCGGTAGCAGTACTCGCCTATCTGGTCGAGCTTCTCACCCACGGCCATGTCCTTCTTCGCGACGGCGCAGACCTCGGCCACGGGCTTCGCCAGCGGCACCATGTCGGGCTTGCCATAGAGCACCACGCGCGCGCAGGTCAGCGGCACTTCAAGGCTGGTCAGGTGATAGGGCCGGTGGAAGGTGAAGTAGGGGCCCTTGCCCATCTTCAGGTCCTCCATCCGCTCCCAGATGCGGGGATGGTCCATTTCGGCCACCACGAAGACGCCCGGCGCCACGCCCTTGCCGATGGAGTAGTCGACCACTCCCACCCGGTTCAGGACACCACCGTCGGCCTTCGGCACCAGCACCTTGTTCAACTGGTCCAGCGTGGCCGCAGGCCCGTGCATCCCCGCCACATCGGGCACCAGGCCCGTGGCGTTGGCGATGGCGGCCATTTCCACCATCGTCTTCGACCCGTCGACGAATTCCACCAGCATCCGCACATTCATATGGCGCCGCGCGGCCTCCTCCTCATAGGCCGGCGGGGTGGCGTCGATGTTCAGGGGATTGTTCTTCCCCTTGCCCGCCGCCACGATGCGATGGCCCATGGCGCTTACGAACTCGATCAGCTCCATGCAGGAGGACGGCTCGTCCCCCGCGCCAAGGGAATAGGTGACGCCCAGCCGGTCCGCCTCGGACTTCAGGTAGGCACCGATGGTCACGTCGGCCTCGACGTTCATCATCACAAGGTGCTTGCCGTGCTCCATCGCGCGAAGGCCGATTTCGGCCCCCACTGCAGGAACGCCAGTTGCGTCCACGACCACGTCGATCAGCCCTGAGTTCAGGATGGCATTCGCATCCGATGTAATCGCAATCTTCCCCGCCTCGATGGCCGCGTTCACGCCGTCCGTGCCGCTGGCTTCCCGCGCATGGCCCTTCTCGCGGAAGGCGATGTCCACCGCCTTGGTCGCCGCTGCCGGGTTCAGTTCGGAAATCGCGCCGATTTCGATCCCCTCCATATGCGCCACGCGGGCCACGATGTCGGTGCCCATCTCGCCCGAGCCGATAAGGCCGATGCGGATGGGACGGCCGGTCTCGGCGCGGGCGCGCAGATCGCGTGCGAGGCCGGTAGGGGCGACGTTGATCGGCATGGTGGTCCTCCTCTGGATCGGTGTGCCGGGAGGGCGACTCAGCTGGTCGCGGGTCCTGGCTGGTATGGGTCCATCTATGCCCTCGATTGATCTTTTGTCAATTACAAAATCTAAATGTTCACTTCGGATGTGAAGTGCGAAAACCGGAAAGCCCCGCACAGGGCGGGGCCGGCACGGGCAAAATAGGATGCATTCAGGTCAGCAGCGCAGAGGCCGTGGCCTCGTCCGTGATCAGGACCGTGGGCCGGATCAGAGCCATCGCGCCGCGCAGCGCCGCCACCTTGGCAGCACCGCCCGAGGCAAGGATGCGCTCAGATGCCCGGCACAGGGTTGCGATGGGTGCGCTCATGATGCGGTCGTTGATCGGATGGGCGACCAGGCGCCCCTTTGCGTCGAAGAAATTGTAAAGGACGTTGCCCACCGCCCCCGCCGCGGCAAGCTCGGCCAAGGTCTCCGGCGGCAACGGGTTCAGCCGCCCTTCCGGAGCGTCGACCTGCAGGCCACCGACCGACAGAAGCACCGCGTCCAGCGCCTCGGTCATCGCCAGCGTCTCGCCGACCCCACAGCGCTCGATCAGCCGACGGCGGGTGTCAGCGTCGTCGACGATGGCCGGGGCCGCCACCAGGTAGCAGCGCGCCTTCCACAGCCGGGCGAAAGCCCAGGCGAATTCGGCGGGGTTGTAGTGCTCGACCGCCGAGACCCCGCCCAGAAGCGAAACCACCGTATCCGCCTGCCCGCCGCCCACGAAGTCGAGCGAGCTGTAGAGCGTCCGCCCCCAGCCCACCCCGATCCGCGTTTCCGGTTGCAGGAATCCTGACAGATAGGCCCCCGTCGCGGCCCCAATGGCGACCGTCGGGTCGGCGTCCAGAGAGGAAAGCGGGGTGACGATGGCCTCGCGCAGGCCGAACCGGCGTTCAAGGCCGATCTCCAGCCGCGGCAGATCCGAGATTTCGCGAGACAGCGTGATCGCCACCTCGTGCAGCGCCCGGGCATCGGCCAAGAGGCGCGTCACCGTCACCCGCCCGATTCCCAGCTTCTCGGCAATCGCGCCCTGGGTCATGTCCTCGGCATAATACATCCAGGCTACCCGCAGCCGCAGGCGTGACGAACGACGACGCGCGACATCGGCCTCAGCCCCCAAGCCCTGGCCCGGCGCGTTCATGCGCTTGCGCGTTCGGGACGCGCCTCCAGAAGGGCCGCGATCTCGCCCCGCACGGCGGGACGGTCACAGCCGGTCAGCGCCAGAAGCGTGCGCCGGTAGAGGATGTCGTCGACGCCGCCAACTCGTTCGGTCGCGGCGATATGCCGGATCTCCTCACGCGCATAACCCGGCGCGCTTGACAGCATCGTCTCCCCCCGTTCGCGCAGCGTCGCCACGTAGGTCTCTGCCCGCGTGCCATAACGCTGCAGCAGGACCTCTGCCCGCGCCTCGCTGATCCCGCCCCGTCGGGCAAGCCCGGCAATGTACACCCTCCAGACCGCTGGCTTGGGGAAGTCCTTTCCGCCGCCGATGGCCAGGCCCGCAGTCGAGACGGTCCGCGCCCGCCCCAGCCCAGCCAGCACGCGGTCCGCCGCCAGTTCCGAAAAGGCCCGGAAGGTCGTCCACTTGCCTCCGATCAGGCAATGCACCGGCACCTCGGTTCCCGGCAAGGCCAGCGTCACGATGGAATGGTCCCGCGTCACCGCGCCCACGTCTCCCCCGGCACGCGGCAGGGGCCGGACGCCGCAGAAGCGGTGCACGATCTGGCTGGTCAGCACCGGAATATCCGGGAAGACCTCGGCCACCGCCGCGCAAAGATAGGCCTCCTCGTCCTCGCTGCAGCGCGCCGTATCCGGGTCGTCCTGTGCAAGGTCCGTGGCGCCCACCAGCACTTTGCCCTGGAATGGATACAGCAGGTTCACCCGCCCGTCCGGCGTCCCGAAATAGACCATCCGACCATCCAGCGCGCGCAGCAGCGTCGGGTTGTCCACGATCAAATGCGACCCCCGGCTTCCACCCATCAACCGGCTCTGGATCCCCAGCCGCGCGTTCACCGCGTCGATCCAGGCCCCACCAGCGTTGATCACGACCTTTGCCCTCGCCTCGGCCACCTCGCCTGAGGCGCGCCGCCAGCGCAGGACACCGGCGTCGCAGCCCAAGAGTTCCAGATGAGTCTCGACGCGCGCCCCGGGGTTCGCTGCCTCGCCGTCCAGCACCAACTCCAGCCCCAGCCGCTCAGCATGGGTGATGTGGCCTTCGTAATAGACGCCTGCCCCGGTGATCCCCGCCGCAACGTCGGGCATCATCCGCTGCAGGGCACCCCGCCGCAGCATCCGCGACGCCGGCATCGACCGCAGTGCCCGCCCATAAAGATCGTAAAGCCGCAGGCCCAGCGCCGTGATCAAGAACCCCCGGTCGTTCAACCGGGCCTTTACCCCCAGGAACCGCAGCACCGAGCCTACGACGCCCCCCCAGGTCGACCGCACCGGAACCACACATTCCAAGGGCTGCACATAATGCGGCGCGGTCGCCAGCAGCATGTTGCGCTCGGTCAGCGACTCTTTCACTAGCCGGAATTCGCCCATCTCAAGGTACTTCAGCCCGCCATGCATCAGGCGCGACGACGCCGCCGAGGCCCCCTGGCAGATGTCCCCCCGCTCCAGCATCAGGACGCGGACCCCCTGCAAGGCGAGATCGCGGAAGGTGCCGCAGCCGTTGATCCCGGCGCCCAAAATCATGACTTCGACCTCTTCAGGCATCTGCGATCGCCACCTTCATCGCCGCCCCACTCTCCGCCATCGAGAATGCGGCATCGACTTCGGCAAGGCCATAGCGATGCGTGATCATGTCACGCACTTCGATCCGCCCGTCGGCAATCATGTGCAGCGCATCCTCGTAATCCTTGCGCGACAGGCCGAAGGCACCGGTCAGGCGCAGCTCTTCATAATGGATCGCGTTGACGTCCAGATTGCCCGTCTCGCCCTTTGAAAATCCTGCGAACAGGCTGACCCGTCCGCCCTTGGCGGCCAGACCGACGGCCTGCGACGCCAGCGCCGGGATGCCGATGGCGCAGATCACCACGTCAGCCCCCAGTCCCCGGGTCTCGGCCCGCACCGCCTGGCGCAGGTCACCGGCGTTGGGGTCGATCACCACATCCGCACCCGCCGCAAGCGCCGCCTCGCGCCGCCCGGCATTGGGCTCGGACACGATCACCCGCGAAGCGCCGCGCAGTCGCGCCAGCTTCACATGCAGCGTCCCGATCGGCCCCGCGCCCAGGATCACGACCGAATCCCCCAGCCTCAGCCCGACCTTGTTCTGTCCATTCAGGACACAGGCAAGGGGCTCGACCAGCGCGGCCTCCTCGTGGCTGACGCGCTCCGGCAGCAGATGGACGTTCCCCAGTTCCACCGCGCGGGCGGGAATGCGGATGAACTCGGCAAAGGCCCCGTCGATCTCGTAGCCGATTGCCTGCAGGTCCGGGCACAGGTTCTCGCGCCCCCGCTGGCACTGCGGGCAGTGACCGCAGGGAATCGCCGGGCACACACCGACGCGCTGGCCAGGCCGGAAGGGCGACGGTCCGTGGGTCGAGACCACCTCGCCCGAGAATTCGTGCCCGATGATCGATGGATAGCGGATGCCCGTCGTCTTCCGCCCGCGATAGACGCGAATGTCGGTTCCACAGATGGTGGCGGCCCTGACGCGCAGCAGCAGGTCTCCGGCCTCGGTCACGGGATCGGCCGCAACATCCAGTTGCATCCGGTTCGGGGCATGGAGAATTGCAGCCTTCACGTCGGCCTCCCATATGTCTTTGCACAATTTGCACATAATTTTTACTTTTGCGCAACACCGATCTTCGGTGATTGCCTGCGGTCCGCTCTCCACCGTTCCGTGCGCGCGGCTTCTGTCCTAAGGCTGGCGGAAATGGGGGCATCTGCCGCACTTAGGCACGCACAATCATGTTGACACTATCGCAAATGTTCATCATTCTGACGGCAGCTAGGGGGAAGATGCCATGCGCTACGATTACGTCTCGGTCGGGTTCTACACCTTCGACTGCCTGGGCTGGCCGATCTCCGAAGTCCCGGCGGGCGGTGGCACATCCTTCATCCAGGACATCACGATGGCTGTCTCGGGTGCTGCCGGAACAGCCGCCATCGTCGGCGCGAAGCTTGGCCTGAGGACCCTGGCGGTCGGCGGGTACGGCCGCGACATGATGGGTGACTGGGCCGTGTCGCGGCTGGAAAGCTTCGGCATCGACACCTCCGGCCTGCAGCGGCTTGAGGGCGTTCCAACCTCCTCCTCCATCGTGCTGACCCGCAAGGACGGCTCGCGCCCCGCGCTGCACGTCAAGGGTGCGACCGGGCATTTCCTTGTTCCGGAAAGCGATTTCGACCGCATCACCGACACCCGCGTCTTCCACCTGGGCGGCGTCGGGCTTATGGATGCAATGGATGGTGCGCCGAATGCTTCGATGATGGCCCGTGCCAAGGCGCGGGGCTGCATCACCACGGTCGACATCTTCGCCGGCTCGCCTGACGACCTGCCCGACGTGGACGCGGTCCTGCCTTACACCGACTACTTCATCCCCTCGGTCGAGGAAGCCCAGGCGCTGACCGGGTTAAGCGATCTTGACGACATGGCCACCTTCTTCATGAACCGTGGCGCGGGCGCCTGCATCTTCACCCTCGGCGGCGATGGTGCCTATTACCGCGATCGCACTGGCCTGACCTTCCGCATCCCCGCCTTCGCAATCGACGTGGTCTGCACCTGCGGCTGCGGCGACGTGTTCAACGCTGGCTTCGCCACCGGGCTTCTCAACGGCATGTCACCCCAGGACTCGGTCCGCCTCGCCCAGGCCTCCTCGGCGCTGAACGCCACGGGACTTGGCAGTCAGGCGGGCGTTGTCTCGCTTCCCGACACGCTGGCCTTCATGAAAACCTGTTCAATGAAGGCCGCATGAGCGCACTTGCGAGGCTTCACATAACCTTCCATGCTGCAACAATTGTCCGGCCCGGCGGCCAACCAATTGTGGATGGGAGTTCAACTTGACGACGGCAGACGTGAACGACGACCTGAAAACCCGGATCGCCTGGCTCTACTATGTCGAGGGCATGACTCAGGACGAGGTTGCCAATCTTGTGGGCATGAACCGCTCGCGCGTGCTGCGCATTCTCGCCTCCGCCCGGCAGGACGGCACGGTGCAGATCCGCGTCACCACCCGGATGTCGCGCTGCGTCGAACTTGAACGCGAGCTGGAAAGCCGTTGGAGCTTGACGCGCGCCATCGTCGTCCCCGAGCCGCAGGACCCCAACCGCCTGCGCGAGATCATCGGGGCCGAAGTCGGCGCCTATATGTCCCAGGCCGTCACACCGAACATGACCGTAGGCCTCGGCTGGGGTAAGACCCTGACCTCGGGCGTTCCGGCCATCGAACCCCGCGCGTCCGAGGGCGTGAAGATCCTCTCCATGCTAGGCGGCCTGACCCGGGTCAGCTCTATCAACCCGTCCGAATTCGCCTGGCGCGTCGCAGACCGCCTTTCGGCGGAATGCTACATGATGGCCTCCCCCGTCTATGCGCCCGACGCCCGCACGCGCGAGTCGCTGATGAATCACCCCGGCATCGCCGAGGTCTTCAACCGGGCGCAGTCCCTGGACATGGCCGTGCTGTCGGTGGGCGACCTGACGCCGCACTCCGTCTTCTCGGAATATGGCCTGCTGACCCGCGACGAGATCGCCTCGCTGGAAGCCGCAGGCGCTGTGGGCGACATCCTCTGCCACTTCATCGACGCCGATGGCAATGTCATCGACCACCAGGTGAACAAGCGGGTCGTGGCGGTCGACCCGCTGTCCCTTCGCGGCACCCGGCAGATCGTTCTTGCCTCGGGCGGTTGGCACAAGCTGACGGTGATCCGCGCCGCACTGAAACTGCTGCGCCCGACGGTGCTGGTCGTCAACGAACTGGTTGCCGAGCGGCTGGCGATCGAAAGTCGCTAGGCTGCCGTTGAGCCGGTTGCATGGACCGAACGAGCCGTGTTTGTGGACTGCGCTAAACCAAAGAGAGGCTTTGGGCCGCAAGTGGCCCATAGCGATCGCATGACCTTTGCCCTCGACGAAGCATAGATTTGGCAGACCTTTCGGTAATTCGTGCTGCCGGTAAACACCCTGATGGTGCCTCGCGCACGCGTAACTTGCAATCCCGGCACTAAACATGTTGCCAGTCGCCTGCTCTTCAGGTTGTCGGGGAGGATACCAGCACCCGGCCCGAAGGCGTGTCGCTTTAACAATCGGCTGCGGTGCGATGATCTTGGCACGCCCCTCCTAGGTCAGCCATCTTTTGATCGAGTATCGAATGCAAGTCGGAAGGACGGGCTTCAGTGCAGCCCGAACTCTGCCATCAGGCGCTTGCGCATCATGACGAAGCGGCTTTCACTGCGATCCCTCGGGCGGGGCAGATCAATGTCGATCAGGCGGGGACCGGACGCCTTGTCCCTGGGCAGCACCAGCACCCGGTCAGCGAGGTAGATCGCCTCTTCCAGGTCATGGGTGACCAGCACCATCGTGACCCGCTCCTCGCGCCAGATGCGGGCCAGTTCCTCTTGCATGGTCAGCTTCGTCATCGCGTCCAAGGCGCCAAGCGGTTCGTCCAGAAGAAGGATTTCCGGCTGCACCGTCAGCGCCCGCGCGATGCCCACCCGCTGCGCCATGCCGCCGGAAAGCTGGCGGGGATAGGCCGCCTCGAAATCTGCCAGGCCCACCAGCCGGATGTAATGCCGCGCCCGGGTTTCTGCCTCGGATGGGGTCACACCGCGGACCGTCAATCCGAAGGCAACGTTGCCCAGGACCGTAAGCCAGGGCAGGAGGCGCGGCTCCTGGAAGATGATCGCGCGTTCGGTGCCCACCCCCTGCACAGGGTGGCCGTCGATCAGCACATCGCCCGTGTCCGGCAGGTCCAACCCGGCAAGGATGCGCAGAAGCGTGGTCTTGCCGCAGCCCGAAGGACCGACGATGGCAAGCGCCTCACCGCTGCGAATCTCCAGGTGCAGGTTGCGCAAGACGTTCAGGCGCTGGCCGTTCAGCGCGAAGGATTTGGAGAGGTCACGAACCGTGACCTCTCCGCGGCGGTTGTCCTGCACCACGCCCATCAGTTGGTGACCCGGGCATCGCCCGTGACGTAGAGGATGTCCTTGGCGACGAGTTTGCCCTTTTCGACCGCGCCCTGGCGTTCCAGCACGTCGATCCAGAACTGGATGTCGCGCTCCACCGGCAGCCCGCCTGCGCGCACGCCGTAGCCTGCGAAGAATTGCGCCACCTCGGCATTCTCGCCGCGTTCGGCGAGGACTTTGGCGAAGATCGCCTTGGTCTCCTCGGGGTTCTCGCGGGCGTAGTCCAGCGCCTTGACAGAGCCGTCGACGAAGGCCTTGGCCTCCTCGGGGTGCGCGGCGATCCAGTCACGGCGCAGGACGATGAAGCCGCCCGCGATGTCGCCCAGCACGTCGGTGTCGTCGAACACCGCCCGCAAGCCCCCGTTCTTCAGCGCGGCCCCGGTGAAGGTGGTCTGCCAGTAGCCGAAGGCCGAGATGTCGACCTGTTTCGACCGCAGCACCTGTTCGAGCTGCGGGCCGGGCACGACGATCAGGTTGGCGCTGTCCTCGGGCAGGCCCTTCTGGTGCAGCGCTTCACGCACGACATAGTCCAAGTGCGCGCCAAGGGTGTTCACCGCGATGGTCTTGCCGACGATGTCCTCGATCGATTTGATCGGGCTGTCCTCCAGCACGTAGAAGATCGACTGCGCCTCGTCGTTGATCCCGTTCGAGGGGAAGGCGGCGACGAAGTCGTTGCCCGCAGCGATGGAGTTCAGGACGGCTGCCGTGGCGGCCGAGCCGATTTCCACGCTGCCACCCGACAGCGCCACCAGCGAGGCGGGGCCGCCTTGGGCGTAGCCGACATTCTCCAGCGTGATGCCGGTGCCGTCGAAGTAGCCCAACTCGGCGGCGAGTTCATAAGCCGAAAGGCCGCCCTGGCTCGCAAGATAGCGCAGGGTCACGTCGGCGAAGGCGGGGGTCAGGGTCAGGCCAAGGGCGGTCGAAAGCGCGAAGGTGCGGAAGAGTTTCATGGGTCGTTTCCTTTGGGTTGAGGGGGGTCAGTGGGTCAGGTCGGCCCAGCGGCACAGACGGCGCTGCAGCGTGACGAGAAGGGCGTTGGCGGTCAGGCCAAGCGCGGCAAGGAGAAGGATCGCCGCGAACATCTGCGGGATCTGGAAGTTGTACTGGGCGTTCATCACCTGGAACCCCAGGCCCTTGTTCGCCCCGATCATCTCGGCCGCGATCAGTAGGAGAAGCGCGGTGGTGGCCGACAGGCGCAGGCCCACGAAGATCGACGGCACGCTGGCGGGAAGGACCACGCGGCGGAAGATCGTGGTGCGGCTGGCACCGAAGGTCGCCGCCATCTCGATCAGTTTGCGGTCCACTTCCTTGACCCCGCCGATGGTGGCAAGAAGGATCGGAAACAGCGTCGCCCAGAAGATCACGAAGACTTTGGACGCCTCGCCCAGTCCCAGAAGCAGGATGAACACCGGGTACAGCGCCAGCGCCGAGGTCTGGCGGAAGAACTGCAGGATCGGGTCCAGCGCCTGTTCGACCGCGCGGATCTGGCCCATGAAAAGGCCCAGCGGGATCGCAAGCCCCACGGCGGCGGTGAAGGCGATGCCGGATCGTTGCAGGCTGATCGCGATGTCATCCAGAAGCGCGCCGCTGGTCAGGCCTTGCCAGAGGGCGGAGAGGATCGCGTCAAGGGGCGGGAAGACGGTGGGGTTGATCCACCCTTGGGTCGACCCGATCTGCCAGACGGCAAGGAACCCGGCCAGCAGGCCATAGCGGCGCAGGACGTTCTGGGCCGTTGCAACCCCCCGGCGCAGGATCGCCGCGCCGGGGGGGACTTCGACAGAGACCGCAGGGGAGGAGTCGAGGCTCTGGAAGGTCATGGGTTCACTCCGCTGCAACTGCCGAACGGCGCGCGGCCGCCCAGCGGGTTTCGGGGAAGGGAAGGCCCAGGTTCTCGCGCAGGGTCCGGCCTTCATAGGCGGTGCGGAACAGGCCCCGGCGCTGCAGTTCGGGGATCACCAGGTCGACAAAGTCGGTGAGGCCGGTGGGGAGCCAGGGCGGCAGGATGTTGAAGCCGTCGGCGCCTTCGTTGGTGAACCAGTCTTCCAGGATGTCGGCGATCTGCACGGGCGTGCCGACCACGGTGAAATGGCCCCGCGCGCTGGCGACGTGCTGATACAGCTGGCGGATGGTGAAGCCGTTCTCGTCCGCGATCTGGCGGATGAGCGCCTGGCGGGACTTCATGCCTTCGGTCGGGCTGACAGGGGGCAGCGGGCCGTCGAGGTCCACGCCAGTCAGGTCCAGTGTCCCGCCGGTCAGGCCCTTGATCAGCGCGATGCCGTCCTCTTCCAGGATCAGGTTGGTCAGGCGGTCATACTTCTCGCGCGCTTCGGCTTCCGTGCGACCGACGAAGGGCGAGACACCAGGCATCACGAGGATGTGGTCGGGGTTGCGCCCAAGGCCTCGCGCCCGGGCCTTGATGTCGCGGTAGAATTCCTGGGCGGTGTCCAGCTTCTGGTGCGCGGTGAAGATCACCTCCGCTGTCGCCGCCGCCAAACCGCGCCCGTCCTCGGACTGCCCCGCCTGGACGATCACCGGATGACCCTGGGGCGAGCGGCTGACGTTCAGCGGTCCGCGCACCTTGAAGTGCTCACCCTTGTGGTCGGTGTAATGCACCTTCTCGGGGTCAAAGAACCGTCCGCTCTCCTTGTCGCGCAGGAAGGCGTCGTCCTCGAAACTGTCCCAGAGTTTCTTGACAACATCCACATGCTCTGCCGCGCGGCGGTAGCGGAAGGCGTGCGGGTGCTGCTGGTCGAGGTTGAAGTTGTGGGCGGCGCTTTCCGTGGCCGTCGTGACCACGTTCCACCCGGCCCTTCCGTCCGAAATCAGGTCCAGGGAAGCGAACTTGCGGGCAAGGTTGTAGGGCTCCTCATAGGTCGTGGACGCCGTGGCGATGAAGCCGAGGTTCTTCGTCAGGGGCGCCAGCGCCGAGAACAGCGTCACCGGCTCGAACCCCGAGACCTTGGCATTCCCGCCCTCGATGCCGCCGCCGAAGGCGATGGCCAGGCCGTCGGCCAGGAAATAGGCGTCGAAGAGGCCCCTCTCCGCCTCCAGCGCAAGCTTCACATGGAAGTCGAAGCTCGTCGCCCCGTCAGCCGGGCTGTCCGGGTGCCGCCAGGCGGCGATGTGCTGGCCGGCGCCGGGAAGGAAGGCGCCCAGTCTGATCTTCTGCGGGCGGTTCTTGCGGGTCATGAAATGTCCTTTCATCGGGCATGGATGGGACGTCCACCGTCCAGTCGGGGCGGCGTTGGGTCGGTCAGGTTGGGATGGGGCTCAGGCCCCCAGGAGGAAGACCTCCGGCAGGGTGCGGCGGTCGAAGTAGGGGGCTAACTGGCCCACCGCCCGACCCAGCCGGTCAAGAAGCGCGGGTGCCGTGGGTTGGCCCCCGGTAAAGTCACGGTCGGCGGCATAAATCCCGGTGGGCAGTGTGCGCGCCTCGAAAAAGCCGAACAGCGGGCGCAACTGGTGCTCGATCACCAGCGCGTGCCGGTCTCCCCCGCCGGTGGCGGTCAGCAGGACCGGCTTGTCCGCCAGCGCCAGCGGGTCGATCAGGTCGATCAGGTGCTTGAAGAGGCCAGTGTAGCTGCCCTTGTAGACCGGGCTGCCCACCACCAGCGCATCCGCCGAAAGGATCACGTCCAACGCCGCGCGCGCCGGGGCATCCAGGTCCGCCACCCGCCGCGCCGCGCCCAGCGAGGGACCGAAATCCGTCAGGTCATAGATCGTCCCCGTGGCATGAAACTCGCTTGCGGCCGTGGCGACGACCGTCTGGACCAGCGTCCGGGTCTTGGAAGGCCGGTCCAGGTTGCCGGACAGTCCGATGATGGTGCGGGTCATGGGTTGGCCTCATCTCGATTCTTTTGATCGTGATTTATCCTGCGCCAGTTTGGGGCCGCTTGCCATTCCATAGTCGGACAGGAAAACGGAAGATTCCCGGTGCTATCGGGGGGCGGAAAAGGATGTTTCTCCCCCTGGGGCCACCACCCGCAAGGGTTGGCGCGCGGTGGGTCTGACCCAAAACAGCGGCCGCACCTTGCCGATAAAGCCGCCACCGGACCCCATTCCTGACTGCCGAAAACCCCTGCCGTCCAGCTAACCTGCGGGTTGCGCGGTGTTGGCGCCGAAGCTTCCGCTGGCCTGGAACGGCTCGCCGATGGCAAGCAGCTTGCCGAAGGGCGGAGCCTCGACGGCGCCAGTCACCGCCCAGATCACCGGAAATCCCGGGCGGTCCGGGATCGGGGCATCCAGATCGGTCAGCACCACAAGGACCGATGGCTGCAGACGCGCGCTTTGCGCGAAAAGGTCGGCAAAGTCCGTACCGCCGCCCGTCCGCACCTGCCCCGTCACGTGCGCGCGCCAGGTCGCGGGGTCCAGGCGACTTGCCGCATGGACCGTCTCGTCGAACGCCAGAAGATGCACTTCCGCTCCGGTGCGGCGGGCAATGCCTTCTGCCTCGGCCCAGAAGAGCCGCAGGGTCTGCGCATCGATCGATGAAGATGTATCCAGCCCAACGACGATCCTTGCACGATGGCTGGACCGTCGGGACCCCGGCTCGAACACTGGCAGGGCACCGCCGGTCCTTTCCGCCTCGGCCAGACGCGCGATGAAGGGCCTGGACGGGCGGTTCCAGCTTGCTGTCGGCCGTTCGACAAGGGCCCGCGCAAGGAGACCCCGCAAGACGACCTCCCACGGGACCTGATCTGGTGCCAGGTCAGCAAGGATCGCACCCAGGCGCCCGATGCCAGAGCCCGCCTTGCGCCCCGCCGCCATCGCCCGCAGCATCTGGTTGCGCCAGTCGGCTGCGGATTGGGCCGGGCCGCCTTCGTCGGGCGGGCCGGTCTTCAGATCATCGGCGAAACCCTGCGTCCTGGCCCAGTCCCGCAGGCGTCTGGCGCGCGCGGGGTCGCTGTGCAGCGTCATGGCCAGCCGGTCGGCATCCCAGCGTTCCAGCGCGGCGACGGCACTGGGCGCGGGCATGCCCGCCTCGGCCAGAAGCTCGGTCAGCAGTACGGCGGGACGGGGGATGGCGTGTCCCGCCAGGGTAAGCGTCTCGTTGATGATCCCGTCGGCCGCCAGCGCATAAAGCGCGGGGTCAAAGGCATCGCCAAGCCGTTCGGACAGCCCCGCCGACCGGGCCGAGTGCCGAAGCGCCACGTGCAGGACATGGTGCGCGACAAGGCCGACCTGTTCCGGCAGGCCCAGCAGATCGAACCCCGGCCCGTAGCTGATGACCTCGCCCTGCGTTGCCGTGGGCCCCGACCCGTCGCGGTGCCGACACCAGAGCGCAAGCACCGCCAGCGCGGCATCGACCTCTCCCAGATGGGCGATCGCCTGCGCGGCGCGGACCGAATGCCGCGTCACGGCAGTCCCAGCGCGCGGCGGTCGGCGGCATAGGCGGCATAGGCTTCGGACGTGGCGAAGACGTCCTGCCAGCCCTGCGCCAGCGCCCGGCCGATCAGCAGCTCGAACCCGAAACTCGCCAGCTCGCTTGTGGGCAGGCCGCCGGTGGCAAGTCCCCGGTGCGTCCGCAGGTCGGCCAGGATTTCGATGGCAGCGGCCAGCGTGCCGCGCGTGACCATGCCGACCAGCCCGAAGACCAGTGCCGTCAGGCCATGCAGCGAGGCGGGATAAAGCGCCATGCGGTCGGCACGTGGCGTGGCCAGCATCTCGTCGATCCGGACGGTCGCGGCAATCTCGTCGGCCAATAGGGCGAACTCGGCGGCGGCGGCACTGCCGACGGTTCCCGCGATCATCACCTGCCGGGTGGCCCGGTCGGCGACGCTGTCCATGATGCGGCTCACACGCGTCCAGCTGCGCGGGGTGCAGGCGATCATCTGCCCTCGGCGAAGGCTGTCTTCCGTCGTCTCCAGCAGGTCGGGGCGCGTGCGGATGAACGCGGCGACGGCGGGATGGATGCCTGCGGAGATGGCGTAGTTCGCCAGCCAGTCCTCGGCGTTCGCCTGCACGATCATGTGGATCAGCCGATCGCTGAGCGCGGTGCCCATGTCATAGGCGATGGTGCCGTCTTCGACCTGATTGCCCGCCGCCACGATCATCACGCTGGGCGGCAACCGGTGCCGACCGACCCGGCGCTCTTGCAGAAGGCCATAGACCGTGGGCTGCAATGAGGGTGCGGCCGCCGTCAGTTCATCCAGAAACAGGATGGCGGGAGTGTCGCTGTCCGGCAGGTCCTCCGGCCGATACCAGACCGTCTTCGCCGTGCTGTGGTCGTAATAGGGAAGCCCCCGCAGGTCCTGCGGCTCGATGGTGGTCAGGCGCAGGTCATGCAGCCTTGCCCCGATCCGGTCGGCAAGGGTCTGCACAAGTTCGGTCTTTCCCACGCCGGGACGGCCATGCAGCATCCAGGACGCCGTCAGGCCACCCGCGACTTGCGCGGCCCAGCCTGCCTCCAGCACGCGCAGGGCCTCTCCGGCGGAAACGGTTGTCGCATTCACGCTCATCGGGCCGGCGCCCCCCTGTCCAGAAGCGCCGCCAACCGCGCATGGGCCGACACCGCACGCGCCTCCTGCGAGATTTCACGGACATAGCGGTTGTCGCGGTGGTTCACGGCCAGAAGGTCCCTTTCGCTGAACGCCTCGTCGAAAAGGCCCCCGCTCAGCAACTCGCGATCCTCGCGATCCAGCGCAAGGACATGCGGTGCAGGCGTGTCGCCTTGCACCGACACAAGCGTCAGCGGGGCGATGCGCGCCAGTTCGGACTGTTCGACGACAAGGCGCAACGTGCCCTCCTGCAGATCGTGCCGGGCGGCGATCCGTCTCAGGCAGTTGCGCCCGCGAAAGACAAGCGTGTCAAGCCGCCGGGCGGCTTCGTCCGGCCCCACCTGCCCTGCCCGCCCCTTCGCCGTCAACCGCAGGACCTTCAACTCGACCAGCACGACCAGGATCACCATCAACGCCGGGGCCTGCATGACCGGCACCGCAAGATCACGCACCAGGATCGGACTGACGACAAAGGGCAGCAGCGTCACCGCAAAGCGAAGGGGCTGCATCTCGACCAGAAGCCGCATCCAAGTCCGAAAGCCCGCGCCGGAGGGGATGACGGGGACCCTGCCCAGGAATTTCTTCGGCAGGCTGCGGGTTTCAAGCACGCCCGGATTCCACAACGTGCCATTGGTCAGGATCAGCATCGGCGCTCACATCTTCTGCCGCTTACGTAGAACGGCCCTTACGGCTGGCAAATGCAAGCAGACTGTCTTCGGGTCGGACGCACGCAGCACCCGGCATCGTGAGCCGATCCGCCGGAACCAAATCCAAGGTCCGGCGGTTGGCGGGGCGGATTTCCTGCGAAAGGTTTCACACGTGCGAACCCTGACCTCTGCCGGTCGTCGCGGCTGGGCTTCGCTGCCCGGCCAAGAGACATTGAGATATTTCGCGGCCGCTTTCTTTGCGCTGACCTTGGTGACTGACTGGGCCTACACGCAGACCATGGTGCTGATGTGGCGGGACTTTTCCGCCTGGCTGCTGTTTGCCGGGCTTGTCGCGGCGGGGGTCGCGGTCGTTCTGTGGCTGATCGGGCTTGTCGTCTATCGCGAGCACCCCTTCTGGACCGTTGTATTTCTGAACGCCCTCGTCCTGATCACCGCCGTCGTGAACAGCCTTGTCCACGCAGGGGACGGCTGGACCTCCATCGTACCCTGGGGCATCGGCCTGTCGCTGGTGACCTGTGTCCTCATGCTCGTCTCGACGACGCTGCGCCGGACCGCGCTCCGCCCGATGCAGCGCATCTGAGAGGAGATCGACATGTCAAGCTTCACCCACCCGCTGCGGGCCATCCTGTTGGGCAGCACCGTCGCCGCAGTCTTCGCAGCTGCCGGACTGGCGCAAGAGGCTGAGTTCGACATTGCCAGCCAGATCGGGCCCGACCCCGTGCTGTCCGAGCCGATCTATGGCGATCTCTGGCCGGGGATGAACGTCGGAGAGGTCATCGGCTGGCAGGACGGCGAGACGCCCTCGGTCCCTGAAGGCCTGACGATCACCGCTTTTGCAACCGATCTCGTGAACCCGCGCACCGTGCATACGCTGCCCAACGGGGACGTGCTGGTGGTGCAATCGCGCGCACCTGCGGGCAAGCCGAAGTATCGGCCCAAGGATTACATCCGTGGCTGGATCATGAAGATGGCCGCTGGGGGCGGTTCCGGCCCTGCGCCTGAAAGCAACCTGATCACGCTTCTTCGCGACCCCGACCGGGACGGGGTGGTGGACGAACGCCATGACCTTCTGACCGGCCTCCATTCGCCCTTCGGCCTCGCCTGGATCGACGACACGCTTTACGTCGCGATGGCGGATGGCGTGGTCGCCTATCCGTACAAGCTGGGCGAAACCACGATCACCGCGCAGCCTGAACTGGTCACCTTGCTTCCCGGCGGACCGCTCAACCACCATTGGACCAAGGACCTCGCGCTCAGCCCGGACGGGACGATGCTTTACGCCTCGGTCGGTTCGAACTCGAATGCAGCCGAGAACGGGATGGAGGCCGAAAAAGGCCGCGCCGCCATCTGGCAGATCGACCGCGCGACGGGGGCGTCTAAGCTGTTTGCCACGGGCTTGCGCAATCCGAACGGGCTGATCTTCCACCCCGAGACGGGCGAGCTTTGGGCCGTCATCAACGAACGGGACGAGCTTGGTCCGAATCTGGTGCCGGACTACATGACCTCGGTCACGGAAAACGGGTTCTACGGCTGGCCCTACAGCTACTATGGGCCGCACGTGGATGAACGGGTCCGACCGCAGCGGCCGGACCTTGTGGCGGCGGCAATCCCGCCGGATTACGCACTCTCCAGCCATGTGGCGGCACTGGGACTGGTCTTCACCCAGGGTTCGGCCATGCCCGAGGCCTATGCCAACGGCGCCTTCGTCGGCCAGCGCGGCAGCTGGAACCGCGAAGAGTTCAATGGCTACAAGGTGTCCTATGTGCCCTTTCGGGACGGAAAGCCCGACGGGATGGCGCAGGATGTCGTGACCGGCTTCCTGCTTCCCGACCGGGAACAGGTGCGCGGGCGGCCCGTGGGGCTTGGGATCGACGGAACCGGGGCGCTTCTCATCGCAGACGACGCCGGTAACACGGTCTGGCGGGTGGCCGCGGCGGATGGTCGGGTCACAGACGCCCCGGTCGAGACGGATCGGGTGGCGCGTGCGTCTGGGGCGGGGACGACGTCCGAGCCGGCCCCAACCGGGACCGAGCCGACCGAGCCCTCGCCCACGGCACCCGCAGCCGGCGACTAGCCGCAGATCTTCAGGGACAGCACCGGCAACGATACCCAAAGCGCTGCAACCACCGCCGCAGTGCCCAGGACCGTGGCGGTCGTCTGGACGAAGGCGGAAGGCGCGGGCACGGCAAGGATGCGTTCCAGCACCAGCCCCTGGATCACCACGTAAAGCGCGGCGGCCGCGATCAGCGCCGTACGCGGGTCCAGGCCGTCGGGCCAATGGCGCGAACAGGCCAGACCGTGAACGGCAGCGACAGGCGCAGGACGTTGCTCATCCGAAAACCCCCGGCAACCAGGCCGCGCCCAATGCGACCAAACCCGTCGCGGCAGTGAAATCGGCCCAAAGCCCGACGATGCGTACCTCGCCAATACGCAGTGCGTGCCCCGCGATCCGGCGCAGGGCAAGGTATCCCAGCATGATCAGCGTCAGTCCCGCATGGAAGGCCACATGGCCAGCCAAAAGCCACAGCGTCGCGTCGAAGGCATCGCTTGCCGGGGCCGGCCGCGCCAGCATCACCGATGCGGCCGCAGCCGACAGAGCAATGGTGGCCGCCGCGCCAATGACCAGCGGAAGCCATACCCCTCCCCTCCCGATGACGCGCGGCATCAGGCGCGGGGCCAGGGCAAGTGCGACCGCTCCCCCCGTGGCCGCAGTGACGGGCCAGAAGTCAGGGCTCAGGTAGGATGGTGGCGGCCAGTTCGGGGCGACGGTCCACAGGAACGCATAGCCAAGGAGAAGCGAGCCGAAATGGACGCCGTCCGCCACCAGCAGGAACAGCGAGCCCCACCACCCAGGCGGGTCGGCGGTCTCGGACGCAAGGGGCAGATGCGCGCCGTGACCGGCATCGACCAGCCCCTCGGTCCGCGTCGGAGCCAGCCGCCAGACCCAGATCAGCGCCAGGATGGCCACGCCCAGCAGAGCCAGGGCCGACAGCCAATAGGCCTTGAAAAGAGGGGCCAGGAACGAGGTGCTGGTGACCACCGCCAAAAGGAAGGGCAGGATCGAGTTGCCGGGCAGGACCACGACCTGCGACGGCACGCCTGTCGTGGTGGTGACGATCAGCGTCTCGCGCCAGTTGCGCGAGGTGTCGGCAAGATACCCCTCTCCCCTCGCGATGCGCTGCGCCAGGTCCGGGTCCTGCAGCAGCGGATAGCGCCCCCGCACGACGGGGATCGAGGCGAAGCCATAGTTCGGCGAGGGGTTCGCCGCAGCCCATTCCAGCGTTGTGGCGTCCCAGGGGTTCCGTTTGCCCCGCAGGCCCGCAAAGGTGTTGATCGCGATGTCCAGGATCACCAGCGCAAAGCCGATGGCCATGACGAAAGAGGCGATGGACGCGACCAGGTTCAAGACCTCCCACCCCTGGCCCTCGTCATAGGTCCAGGTGCGGCGGCGCTGGCCCAAGAGGCCCGCGACATGCACCGCCAGAAAGGTGATGTGGAAGGCCGGCACGACCAGCCAGAAGGCCACCCCGCCCAGCCGGAAGAAACTGGACCGCCCGGTCAGCAGCGGCTGGAAGAAATAGACCGCCGCGATCATCGGGAAGACGTACCCGCCGATCAGGACATAGTGCAGGTGGGCCACGACGAAGTGGGTGTCGTGGACCTGCCAGTTGAAGGGCACGATGGCCAGCATCACCCCGGTCAGCCCGCCGATGACGACGGTGGCAAAGAAGCCGAGGAGCCACAGCATCGGCAGCTCCATCCGCACCCGGCCTTTCCACAGCGTCCCGATCCAGGAAAAGATCATGACCGAAGTCGACACCGCGACCAGCGTCGAGGCGGCCGAGAAGAACGCCAGCCCCAGATGCGGGATGCCGGTGGTGAACATGTGGTGGACCCACAGCCCGAAACTCAGGACCGCCAGCGAGATCGCCGCCGCCACGACCCAGCCGTAGCCCAGAAGCGTGGTCCGTGCCATCATCGGCAGGATGGTTCCGATCATCCCGGCGGCGGGCAGGAAGATGATGTAGACCTCCGGGTGGCCGAAAAGCCAGAACAGGTGCTGCCACAAAAGCGGATCGCCGCCGCTTTCCACCTGGAAGAACGGCCAGTCCAGCGCCCGTTCGACCTCCAGTAGAAGCGACCCCAGGATCATCGGCGGAAAGGCGGTCAGGATCATCATCGACACGACCAGGATGACCCAGGCGAAGATCGGCATCCGCGACAGGCTCATCCCCGCAGCGCGGTAGCGCAGCACCGTGACCACGACCTCGACCGCAGTGGCGATGGCCGAGACCTCGATCGACGTGATCCCCAACAGCCAGACATCGGCGCCAAGTCCGGGCGAGAAGGCGGCCGAGGTCAGCGGCGGATACATGAACCAGCCGCCATCGGGAGCAAGCCCCATGAGCATCGCGATGATCACCGCGCTTCCGCCGAAGATGTAGACCCAGAGGCCATAGGCACCCAGACGCGGGAAGGCGAGGTCCCGCGTGCCCAGCATCCCCGGCAGCAGAAGCATCGACATCGCCTCGAAGAACGGGATCGCGAAGAGGAACATCATCATGGTGCCATGCATCGTGAAGACCTGGTTGTAAGCGTCGGGCCCCATGAAGGCCGAGCCGGGGGTCGCAAGCTGGGCGCGGATCAGCATGGCCAGAAGGCCGCCGATCACGAAGAACGCCGTGGCGACGCAGAGGAACAGCCGCCCGATGTCGTTGTTGTTGCTGGTGGTCAGCCAACCGCGCCAGCCCGGCTCGGGGGCCCAGATCCGGGCCAGCGCCTTGTGCAGACGCAGTGCCGTACCGCGCGGTCGGATCTCGGTCATGGGGCCCCTTGCAGGAACGCGTTCCAGGCCGCGGGCCCATGCGCCTAGACGGTGAAAAGATGCTCGCGGGAGCCGGTCCCGTTGAACTCTGCACTCTGGCCGGCATAGGTGCCGGGGGCCGTCGCCTCGATCCGCAGGACGTTAACATGGCCTGGAATGGCGTCCAGCTTGCCCCCAGCCGAGGCACCCAGAAGGAATGGACGACATCGCGGCTGGTGATCCGCACGTCGACCGGACGGCCAGCGGGAATGTGTAGCACGCCTTCGGTCACCAGGCCCGGCGCATCGGGATAGCCGAACGTCCAGGCCCATTGCCGGGCCTCGGCTTCGACCGTGACAAGATCGGGGCTGTCGCGGGGAAGCAGGCGCTCTCCCAGCAACAGTCCACAGACCGTCAGCGCCGCAACGGTGACCAGCGGGAACCCAAGCCCAAGCGACCAAAGCCAGATGCCCGTCGCACGCACGTCGTCGCCGGGCCTTCTGACCAAGGCTGCGACCACCAGCACGGCGCCGAAGGCAAAGATCACGGCCCCCCCGACCAGCATCACCCACCAGATCTCGGCAATCGCAGCCGCCACCGGGCCAGCCGGATGCAGGACCGACAGGCGGTCCTGCATCCGGACAGCGCCGCAAGCGTTGCCCCAAGGCCAAGACCGCGAAGGGAACGGACATGACGGATGCTGCACCACCGGACGAAGGCACGACCGACGACCCCATCGCCAGCCACCCCGACTTCCACCAGACCGAGACGCGGATGGCGATCCTCGGCCACCCCCTCCACGCGATGTCCGTCGCCTTTCCCGTCGCCCTGACCTTCTGCGCCTTCGGGGCGGACCTCTTCTACTGGTGGTCGGGCGAAGGGCGCTGGGCCTGGGCCGCATTGTGGGCCACGGGCACGGCCTTCCTCTTCGGCCTTCTGGCGGGAGCGACGGGCACGATGGAACTCCTCATGGTGCCCGGCATCCGGATGCGTGCCGCCGCCTGGACCCATTTCGTCATCGCGGTGATGCTACTGGCGCTTCTTGGGCCGAACTGGGGCTGGCGGCTGACCGGCTACGAAGCGGCCATCCTGCCCTGGGGGATGCTTCTGTCCGGCTTTGCGGTCCTGGTGGTGATCGTGACCGGTTGGCATGGGGGAAAGCTTGTCTTCGACTATCGGTTGGGCACATCGAAGGGCAACTGACGGCCCAACGGGGCGGTCAGCCACGATGGCATCTGCAGCTCCTCAAGCGCGGGCTTTGCCAGGACAAGCGTCAGGATGCCTGCCACCAGCATGCAGGTCACGATGGTCGGCACCACGGCACCGGGCGGCTCGTGTGCCTCTTCGCTTTCGGCGACCGCGACGATGGTATGTCCGATCCAGGCGTGGACGGTGACAAGGCCCGCGACCAGCACAAGCTTGGCGAATAGCCAGACCGTGAAGACCTCGCGCAGGAAGATCAGCACGCCGCCCGAAGCGATGGCCAGCACCGCGAATGGAGTGACGGCCTGGACGTAACTGTAATGCGTCGCCCGTCGGATCACCGCGTATTCGGCGCGGACAAGGTCATCGTCGTGACGCGCCAGCATCCGGGGCAATGCGAAAAGCCCAGCAACCCACAGCGCCAGGAACCCCAGGTGCAGGGCCTTCAGGTGCGGGACCGCGGCCTCGGCCCAGGTCACGACGCGGCCCCCATCGATTGCCACGTACGTCGGGAGAGGATCGCTCCCCACAGCGCGAAGGGCAGCGCGCCCGGCATCCACATGACCAGTCCGCCCAGTTGCTGGTCGGCCAGTGGCGTCAGACCCCAAACCAGCGGAGCGGTGGCATGCGCCGCGTATAGCGCCTCGGGCGCAGGCGTCAGGATCGCGCCCGGCATCCCCATGCCCAGGTAGGCAAGGAACACCCACCCCAGCCCGGCCCCGTCCGGCTGCGCAAAGATCGCCCGCCACAGCATCACGGCCGGGGCCAACAGGCTTACCTGCATGACCCAGTAGATCGCCATGTCGGCAAGGGCGAGGTCATAGGCCCCCGGCACGTGCCACAGCCACAACGTTGCCGTGGCGATAAGGAGCGGCAGGCCCGCGCCGCTCGGTCGCGGGGCCGGACGCGCCAAGGCCAGCAGCGGCGCAGCGATGGCCACCAGAAGACCATGGTGCACCACGCGCGCCGAGAACAGCGCCGAGGACAGCGCGCAAAGCGGCGACAGGAACGCCAGGCAAAGGACGACAACCGCCGCCGCGCCCGGTCGGCTGCGCCCCGCCCAAAGCGCGAGGCCGGCAATCACGGCAAGCGCCAAGGGATCGGCGTTCCAGCGCAGCAGAATACCTTCCGTCGCGGGGGCGGGGCCGCAATACAGGCGCTCCCACCCGGTCACGGCAACCCCGCAGAATCGGGCCTGGGTGTCTTTGCTTGCAGGCGGCCCACGCGAATACCCTTCTCCAGACCCGGCTCGACGCCGAAGCGCTTGGTCCGTTCCCAGCGCCCTTCGCCCCCCTGGCGCTCCCAGGGACTGCGCCGCGCAAGGTGGGGGCAATGCAAGCATCAGGGCGTCTTCTGCCTCAGCCTCTTGGTGCGGACCGATGAAGATGACCGCAGGGGCAGAGACCCTGACCACGGCATTTGCGCACCTGGACGACCAGTCTAGTCCCAACGACGACCGTCATCCGCCAAGCGCAAGGCCTGCCGCGATGGCCCACATCGTCAGCCCCACGCCGGCCTCCAGCCAGACCCAGGCGGAGTGCCGTGCGAACACCGGGGCCAAGAGCCGCGCCCCGAAGCCCAGCGCGGTGAAGAAGCTCAAGCTGGCACAGGCCGCAGCCACCCCAAACACCGCCTGATGCGGCGCATGCTGAGCCGAGATCGACCCGATCAGGACCACGGTGTCTAGGTAGACATGCGGGTTGGCCCAGGTAAGCACCACGCAGGTCGCCAGCACCTTCCCCAGCGGAGCCGATCCTGCCTCGGATGGCTGCAGCGCCTCTCCCCCCCGCAGCGCCGCCTTGAACCGCAGGGCCCCGTAGATGACCAGGAACGTGACGCCCAACCAGCGCATCGCCTCGCCAAACCAAGGCAGTGCCGCCGACAGCGAGCCGAACCCTGCCACCCCCGCACCGATCAGCACAGCGTCCGAGATCGCGCAGACCGCAACGACCGGACCCACATGCTCGCGCCGCAGACCCTGCCGCAGGACGAAGGCGTTCTGCGCCCCGATCGCCAGGATCAGGCTAAGTGCCACCAGATAGCCCTGAACCGCCGCCTCAAGCATGGGACAGCGCCCGCAATGCCGACATGGCATCCTCCCGCCGGTCCCACTGCACGAAAAGATGGTCGTGGTAGAAGCCCGCGATCACGTTGCAGCTGATCCCCTCCCGCCCCAGCGCGCCGGCAAAGGCCGCCGTCAGCCCCACCGCCGCAAGGTCCGACTGCACCGTCAGGCTGATCCGCGCCCAGGGGTCGGATACCATCCCCGCCGCGTGCAGCTCGGCTAATGGCGCGACCACGGTCAGCCCCTCGGCCTCCTGCACGGTGGCGAAGGGCTGCACCGGCTGGCTGGCCCCGGTCCAGACGCCATAGCCGTAAGGCTCCGGATGCAGCACCGGCTCCATCGTCGCGAGCAGCACGCCCAAGTCCGTCTCGCCCATGATCCCCTCCGGCTTTGTCCTTGACCTACGCCCCAGCCCTGCCACACTCCAGTTAATCTTCCTGTCCTGGATGAAGCACAGCTAATGCTCGATCCCGCCCAGCTCGCCGCCCTTGCCGCCGTTCACCGGCGCGGCGCCTTCGACCTTGCCGCGGCCGAGCTTCACGTGACCCCCTCGGCCATCAGCCAGCGGATCAAGGCCCTGGAAGAGCAGACCGGCACGCTTCTCATCCGCCGGGGCCAGCCCTGCACCGCCACCGACACCGGGCTACGGCTCATCCGCCACCATGACGAGATCGCGCTCCTTGAACGCACCCTGGCCCAGGACCTGCCCGGCCTGTCTCCCGGCCCCGCCACCCTGCGCATCGCGGTCAATGCCGACAGTCTGGCAACCTGGGTCATCCCCGCCCTCGCCGCGACCACGGGCTTCCTCTTCGACCTTGTGATCGACGACCAGGACGTCAGCCAGGACTGGCTGCGGCGCGGCGAGGTTGTCGCGGCCATCACATCGCACCCCGGTCCGCTGCAGGGCTGCGACACGATCCCGCTGGGCGCATTGCGCTACCGGGCCACGGCCTCGCCCGACTATTGCGCCCGCTGGTTTCCAAACGGCCTGACGCCCGCGGCCCTGGCCCGCGCCCCCGCACTGACCTTCTCGGACAAGGACCAGCTTCAGACCCGCTGGGCCGCGGCCCGGGGACTGTCGCGCCCCGCGCTGCCCACCCACCGGATCGCCTCATCCCAGGCCTTCGTCGACGCCTGCCTTGCCGGCCTCGCCTGGGGCATGAACCCCGAGCCGCTGATTACCTGGCATCTCGCCTCGGGCACTCTGGTCGAGCTGGAAATGAACACCCCGCTCGACATCGCGCTGCACTGGCAGTTCACCCGCCTTGCCGCCCCCGCCCTGGCGCAAGTGACCCAGGCCATCCGGCAGGCGGCGCGCGCCACGCTGGTGCAATAGAAAACGGGGGCGGCTTGCGCCACCCCCGTTCCCTGGTCCCCGAAGGGATAAGGCTTACGCCAGAGCCAGGTTCACAGCCGATTCACGGCCGTTGCGATCCTGCTCGATGTCATAGGTCACGGCCTGCCCATCGGGCAGCGAACGGATGCCCGCACGCTCAAGCGCGGTCACGTGGACGAAAACGTCCTTGGAACCGCCCGCGGGAGCGATGAAGCCGAAGCCTTTGGTGGCGTTGAACCATTTCACGGTGCCATTGGCCATCGTGATGTCTCCTGTCATGTATGCCACCCGCAGCGTGCGGTGGCCTGGCCCAGTGTCGTCACGATCGAAGCTGAAGGCCGAAGCAGACAGTAGAACGAAAGAGAAGAAGCTACGCCCCCTGCACATGCGCCCTATCGGCGCAAAAAGCAAGGGGCGGCAAAGAATTAAAGCTGCGCGGCCACGTCCTCGGGCACGTCGAAGTTGTGCGTGACGGTCTGAACGTCGTCGTCCTCTTCCAGCAGATCGATCAGCCGCATCAGCTTCTGCGCGGTTTCCAGATCGACTTCGGTCCGGGTCTGCGGCCGCCAGACCAGCTTCGACTCGGTGGATTCCCCCAGCGCCTTTTCCAGCGCGTCCGAGACTTCCGACAGGTTCTCGACCTGGCAATAGATCCAGTGGCCGTCCTCGTCCGACTCCACGTCGTCCGCGCCCGCCTCCAGCGCCGCCATCATCACGTCATCGGCCGAGCCTGCGCTCGCCGGATAGGTGATCTCGCCCACCCGGTCAAAGCTGTGCGCGACCGAACCCGTGGTGCCAAGGTTGCCACCGCACTTGGTGAAATAGCTGCGCACGTTCGACGCGGTGCGGTTCAGGTTGTCGGTCATCGCCTCGACGATGATCGCGATCCCGTTGACGCCGTAGCCCTCATACCGGATCTCGGTATATTCCGCCCCGTCGCCCATCTGGCTTTTCTTGATCGCGCGGTCGATCACGTCCTTTGGCATCGACACAGCCTTCGCGGCCTTCACGGCCAGGCGCAGACGCGGGTTCATGTCCGGATCGGGCATGCCCATCTTCGCCGCGACTGTGATTTCCTTGGACAGCTTGGAAAACATCTTTGAGCGAAGCTTGTCCTGCTTGCCCTTGCGGTGCTGGATGTTCGCCCATTTCGAATGGCCTGCCATTTGGCCCTACCTCGGTCCCATTTCGGTGATGGCGTCCTCTACACCGCCGCCCCGGCGGGAAGCAACCCCCGCGCCCCGGAACGCGTCTCGGTCGCTTCGTCCCTCATTGCTGCGAGGAGAAGTCGAAGACGCACGACGAGCGTCCCCGTCACCCCTCGACAGGCGGCGGCGAGACGAAGACATGGTCGCGCCCCGTCGCGTCGGTGATTACCACCTCCGCCATCGGCGGTACGACACCCTCGGCGCCCAGCGCCCCGGTCAGCCCGGTGAAAAGCTGGCGCAGGATGTTGGGGTTTTCGACCACATCGACCGCATAGCCGAAGCCCGGTCCGCAGTCCTCGAACCGACCCGCTCCGCCGGCCTCGGCCCAACGCGCCCGGCAGACGGTCCCGTCCGACAGGGTCAGCGTCAGCACCTCGGAGGACAGGCGCGCCGCCTGCGGCACCGGGGCCGACTGCATCCCGACGCAGCCGCCCATGGGGCCGCCCAAGACCAGAACCAACAGAAGCTTGCGCATGTTCGTCTCCTACAAGGGCCAGATCAGCGGGATCAGCGCACAAGACACCAGCATCACGATGATGTTCAGCGGCAGCCCGATCTTCGTGAAGTCCGAGAAGCGATAGCCCCCCGGCCCGTAGACCATCATGTTGGTTTGATACCCCACCGGGGTCGCGAATGCGAGCGTAGCCGAAAACATCACCGCCACAACGAACGGTCGCGGGTCATGGCCCAGCTTCTCGGCCAGCTCAATGGCGATGGGCGTATAGATCACCGCCACCGCGTTGTTCGACAGGAACTCGGTCAGCACCAGGCCAATGAAATAGACCGCAAGGATCAACGCGAAGGGCCCCAGATTCTCCAGCCAGGGGGCCACGCCAGTCACGATCATTCCCACCGCGCCGGACTGCTCCAGCCCCTCGCCCACGGCCAGCATGGCGAAGATCATCGCAAGCAAACGGCCGTCGACGAAAGAGAACGCCTCGTCGCTGTCCACGCATTGCGTGACCAGGATCACTGCAACCGCCAGTAGCGCCAGCGGCAAGATGGGCGCCAGGTCCAGCGCCGACAGGACCACGATCAGCGCCAGCGCCGCCAGCGCGATAGGGGCCTTCGCCCGCCGGAACGCCATGACGCGCGGCCGGTTCACATCGACCAGGTCCATGTCCGCCGCGAGCCGCTGGATATCCTCGACCGTGCCTTCCAAGAGCAGCGTATCGCCCACCCGCACGACCAGGTCATCCAGCTGACGACCGATGTTCTGGTTCCGCCGGTGCACCGCCAGCACATAGACCCCATAGCGCCGCCGCAGCCGCAGGTCGCCCAGCCGGTTGCCCTCCATCCGGCAGCCGGGGCCGATCAGCACCTCGACCGTCTCGGTGTTCACCGACGACAGCTTGTCGACCAGATGCACGTCCTTGCGTTCGTGCAGGCCCATGAGTTCGGTCATCTCGGTCCGCAGCACCACCCGGTCGCCCGCCTGCAACGTCACACTGGTCAGGTCCCGCCGCAACGACGCATCGCCGCGCAGCACGTCGATCACCCGCACGCCGTCGCGCTTGAAGATGTCGATGTCCAGCACCGGTTGGCCGATCAGCTGGCTGTCCTCGGGCACGGCGACCTCGGTGAAGAACTTCATCTTCCGACGGTCGGTCAACAAGACTCCCATCGACTGTCGCACCGGCAGCAACCGGTCGCCGAACAGCATCAGGAAGATCCCGCCCGCAATCGTGACAGCGATCCCAAGGGGGGCGATCTCGAACAGGCTGAAATGCTCCAGCCCCTGTTTCACCGCAACCCCGTCCACAAGGATGTTGGTCGATGTTCCGATCAGCGTGATCATCCCGCCCAGAACCGTCATATAGCTCAATGGAATCAGAAGTTTGGACGGAGCCGTTCCGATCTTCATCGCCAGCTGCATCACTACCGGGATCATCACCGCCACCAAGGGCGTGTTGTTCATGAAGGCCGAGGCCGCTGCGATAGACCCGATCAGCACCACGATGACCGTCTTGGGCCGATCCCCGGCATGGCGGGTGACGGCAGTCACGACGGCCTCGACCGCGCCGGTTCGCACCAGCCCGCCCATAACCAGGAACATCAGCGCGATGGTCCAAGGGGCGGGGTTCGACAGGACCGAAGTCGCCTCTTTCACCGGCAGGATCCCCAGCACCAGCATCGCCGCCGCCGCGCCAATCGCCGTGACCTCGACCGGCGTCCGCTCCATCACGAACAGCACGAACATGACGACCAGGATCGCCATCGCGACCCAGGGCTGCACCTCTGCCGGGATGGACAGTCCGAACATCAGGCCGCCCCGGTCTTGGCACGCTGGCGCGGCTGCACCAACGCCACGCCCGCCAGCATCACTGCCAGGGCCAGCCACACCGTAGCTGCAGGCCGCTCGCCCAGAAGCACCATCGCCCAGATCATCCCCGCCGCCGTCACCAGGTAGCTCGACTGCGCGGCAAAGACCGCTCCCGCCGTCGCCGCCAGCCAGACGTAGCTTGCGTAAAGCAGCGCATGCAGCGCCGAGGAGAGCGCCAGCGCCAGGTCATCCCGGCCCAGCGGCAGCGGCGAATAGCCCTGATCCAGCACCAGCATCACCGGCGCGCAGAGGATCAGCCCCATCAGACTTGCCCCCAGCATCGCCTGCAACGCATCCATCCCCAGCGTCCCGCGATGCGCCACGTAGGTCGCCTCCATCGCGTAGAACAGCGGTCCGACCAGTGCCACCGGCAACCAGCCAAGCATCGCCGCATCCGGAAGCGCCGCGCCTGGGGCGGCAAGCAGCCCGACACCCAGCAGCCCCATCGCCAGCCCCACCAGCCGCAGGGCCGAGAACCGGTCCATCCCCAGCACCAGCGCCATCGGAAAGGCCAGCATCGGGATCATCGCGATGATGATGGACATGATCCCCGACGGCAGATGCGCGACCGAGGCATAGAACGTCCCGTTCGGAATGATCGTCCCCAGCACCGCCACCACGGCATAGAACCGCAGCGCGGGCCGCGTCAGCTTCATCCCTTTGCGCCGCACCAGGGCGATCGCGCCCAGAACAACGACCATCACCACCTGCTGCCAGAAGATCAGCCCGAACGGCCCGTGCCCCGTCCCCGTGGCGATCTTGCCCAGGGGATGGGTCGAGCCCCAGCCGACTCCCAGCCAGACCAGCACGCAAACGAAGAACCAGCGCCGCGGCTTCCAGCTTCCCGGAAGCGGGGCGGCCGCAGACACTTCGCTCACGGACCTGCCTCCTGCAGTCTGCCGCCCACCCGGATCATCCGCACCTTCGTCGCAAGGCCGGTCTTGTCATCGGTCTCGACATAAACCCCCGACAGCGTCGCCTCGCCATTCGCCGGCTCGAACCGCCCCTTGGCCATGCCGGTCAGGAACCGGCGCAACGGCTCCAGCTTCTCCATCCCGATGACACTGTCATAGTCCCCGCACATGCCCGCGTCGGACTGGTAGGCCGTCCCCTTGCCCAAGATCATTGTATCGCTGGTCGGCACATGGGTATGCGTGCCCACCACCAACGACGCCATGCCGTCGCACCAATGCCCCATGCCCATCTTCTCGGACGTGGCCTCTGCGTGGAAATCCACCACCGCCGCCTGCACCACTCCGCCCAGCGTATGCTGCTTCAACACCATCTCAAGCGCACTGAACGGATCATCGAAGGGCCGCTTCATGAACACCTGGCCCAGCGCCTGCGTCACCAGGACCTTGCGCCCCTGCGTCGCCTCGAACACCCGGAAGCCCCGGCCTGGGGCTACCTTCGAGAAATTCAGGGGCCGCACGATCCGCGGCTCCTGCTCGATGAAGCTCAGCATGTCCTTCTGGTCAAAGGCATGGTCCCCCAGCGTCAGGCAATCCGCCCCCGCCGCGAGCAGCTCCTTCGCGTGGTCCCCGGTGATCCCCGCCCCCTGGCTTGCATTCTCGCCGTTCACGACGACAAAATCCAAACCCCACGCGGCGCGAAGCCCCGGAAGCCGCTCGATCACCGCCGTCCGGCCCGACCGGCCCACGACATCGCCCAGGAATAACAGTCTCATGGCCCCCCGATTAGGCGCGGGCCGGGGTTCCGGCAAGCGGAATGACGCAGCGGACCCCGAAAAAGCGCCGCAATTCCGGCGGCATCGCCTTGGCTGGAACAACCGCCCAAAGGGAAGATTGTTCTCCGGAAAACGTCCGTCGGGGCAAATCCTTCTCCAGAGCACACGAATCGCAGGCGCGCGGAAATAGCGTCCCCCGGTTTCCCTCGCCCCCGCGCCGCATTATCTCTGTCGCATGACCTCGCTCCCCCCCGCCCTCGCTGACTGGTTCGCCGCCAAGGGCTGGACTCTCCACCCCCACCAGCTTGACATGCTGGCCAAGGCACATGACCCCGCCACCCTCCTCATCGCACCCACCGGGGGCGGCAAGACCCTCGCCGGGTTCCTCCCCACCCTCGCCGAGCTTGGCCCCAACCCGCCCCCCGGCCTTCACACCCTGTATGTCTCCCCCCTCAAGGCCCTGACCGCCGACATCCGCCGCAACCTCGGCACCCCCATCGAAGGCGCGGGCCTGAAGATCCGGGTCGAGGACCGCACCGGCGACACCTCCTACACCCAGCGCCGCCGCCAGCGCGCCGACCCGCCGCACATCCTGCTGACCACGCCGGAATCCCTCGCCCTCCTCCTCAGCTACGAAGACGCCCCCCGCATCTTCGCCGGCCTCCAGCGTGTCATCGTCGACGAAATCCACGCGCTCGCCGAAAGCAAACGTGGCGACCAACTCGTCCTCCAGATCGCCCGCCTGCAATCGCTGAACCCGACCCTCCGCCGCATTGGCCTGTCCGCCACGGTCGAAAACCCCCCGGCGCTCGCCCGCTTCCTCAGCCCCCAGACGACGATCCTCGAAGCCGACCCCGGCCCCGACCCCGACATCTCCATGCTGGAAACCGATGCCCCCCCACCGTGGAGCGGCGGCGGCGGCCGCTACGCCATTCCTGCCATCCTGAATGAGATCACGCGTCACAACACCACGCTCATCTTCCACAACACCCGCGCCCAGGCCGAGCTATTCTTCCACGACCTCTGGCTCCAGAACACCGAAGATCTGCCCATCGGCATCCACCACGGCTCCCTCTCCCGCGAACAGCGCGAACGCGTCGAACAGGCCATGACCGCAGGGGCGCTGAGAGCCGTCGTCTGCACCGGCTCGCTCGACCTCGGCATCGACTGGGGCGACGTCGACCTTGTGATCCAGGTTGGCGCGCCCAAGAACGTCAAACGCCTCGTCCAGCGCATCGGCCGTGCCAACCACCGCTACAACGCCCCGTCCAAGGCCCTCCTCGTCCCCGCCAACCGCTTCGAGGTGGTGGAATGCCAGGCCGCCCTCGACGCCGTCCGCGCCCATACCCTCGACGGCGAACCCCGCGGCCCCGGCTCCCGCGATGTCCTCTGCCAGCACATCCTCGCCACCGCCTGTGCCGGCCCCTTCGACGCGGGCCAGCTTTACGCCGAAGTCATCACCGCAGGCCCCTACGCGCATCTCACCCGCGCTGAGTTCGACGCCTGCCTCGATTTCACCGCCACCGGCGGCTATGCACTGAAAGCCTACGACCGCTGGCAGCGCCTGAAGCAGACGGGTGGCAAATGGCACCTCCGCGACCCTCGCGCCGCCGCCCTGATCCGCCAGAACCTCGGCACCATCATCGACATCGAGACCCTCAAGGTCCGCCTCCGGGGCCACGGCGCTCCCTTGGGCGAGGTCGAGGAAAGCTTCGCCGCCACCCTCACCCCCGGCGACACCTTCCTGATCGGCGGCCAGATCGTCCGCTACGAGGGCCTCCGCGAGATGACGGTCGAGGTCTCCAGGACCCCCGGCCGCGATCCCAAGGTCGCCGTCTTCAACGGCACCAAGTTCGCCACCTCCACCCTCCTCACCGACCGCATCCTGCAGATCTTCCAGGCCGACACCTGGCCCGACCTCCCCGCCCACACTGCCTGGTGGCTGGCCAAACAGCGCGAAGTCTCGCGCCTTCCCGACCCCGCCTCGCTCCTCCTGGAAAGCTTCCCCCACGACGGACGCGAACACCTCGTCGTCTACGGCTTCGCAGGCCGCAACGCCCAGCAGACCCTCGGCCTTCTCGTCACGAAACAGATGGAATCCCAGGGCCTTGCGCCCCTCGGCTTCGTCGCCACCGACTATGCCACCCTCATCTGGGGCCTCGACCCCGTCACCGATCCCGCACCCCTCTTCGACCTCGCCACCCTGCGCGACGGCCTTGACCACTGGCTCTCCGGCAACGCCGTGATGAAGCGCACCTTTCGCAACACCGCCATCATCGCAGGCCTCATCGAACGCTCCCACCAGGGCCGCCGCAAGACCGGCCGCCAGGCGACCTTCTCCTCCGACATCCTCTACGACACGCTCCGCAAATATGACCCCGACCACCTCCTCCTCCAGATCACCCGGGAAGAGGCCCTCCGCGGCCTCATCGACTTTTCCCGCATCGAGGCCATGCTCGCCCGCGTCGGCGACAACATCGTCCTGAAACGCCTTGCCCGCGTCACCCCCCTCGCCGCCCCACTCTTCTTCGAGCCCGGCCGCATCCCCGTGCACGGAGAAGCCCGCGACCGCCTCGCCACCGCCCAGGCCCAGGCGCTGATGGAAGCCGCCGGCCTGGCCTGAGCCTTTCACATTGGCCCAAACATCCCCGCCGGAGGCCCCCTGAGGCAAGCGGCGCAGTCCGCGCAGCCGAGGCAAAGACTCGGTGCGAAGCACTCAATTCAACAACCGCCCCTTGCCTCCGGACCAACGGTCGCGTCATAGAACAAACCATGCACCACGCGCTCTTCTTCCACGGCGAAACGCTGCACCTCATGCCCTCCGGCGCGCTTTACTGGCCCGCCCGCAAGACACTGGCGGTCTCCGACCTCCATCTCGGCAAGTCCGAACGCCTCGCTCGCCGTGGCGGCACTCTCCTGCCCCCCTACGAGACGCAGGCAACGCTCGAAAAACTTGACCGCGACCTCGACCACACGCAGGCCGATACCGTCATCTGCCTTGGCGACAGTTTCGACGACCTCGCCGCCGCGGATGGGATCGAGGAAAGCGCCCGCCTCTGGCTCGCCCGCCTGATGGCCGGGAAAAGCTGGACCTGGATCACCGGCAACCACGACCCCGGCCCCATCGACATCGGCGGCACCCACCGGGCCGCGCTGATGCTCCAGCCCTTCACCTTCCGCCACATTGCCGAACCACAGGAAACGGGCGAAATTTCGGGGCACTACCACCCCAAGGCCCGCCTCGCCGGTCAATCGAAACCCTGCTTCCTGGCGGATGCCCAACGCCTGATCCTGCCCGCCTACGGGGTCTACACCGGCGGCCTGCGCGCCCATGACACGGCACTTACCACGCTCATGGCAAAAGACTCGCTGGCCATCCTCACCGGCCCGCGCGTCCTTGCAATTCCAATGCCCAGGTAGGGTGTGCCTTCAGGCGCACCTATGCCGTCAGCCCCTCCGGCTCGGCCAGCCCATTGGCCCGGCAGCAGGCGGTCAGCGTGTTTGCCAGAAGGCAGGCAATCGTCATCGGCCCGACCCCGCCCGGCACCGGAGTGATCGCCCCCGCCACTGCCGCAGCGCTTTCATAGTGGACGTCGCCCACCAGCTTGGCCTTGCCGTCGCGCTCGATCCGGTTGATGCCGACGTCGATCACCGTCGCCCCCGGCCGCACCATTTCGCCGGTGATCATCTCGGGCCGACCCACGGCCGCCACCAGGATATCCGCCCGGCGGCAGACCTCGGCCAGGTCCTTGGTCCGGCTGTGCGCGATCGTCACCGTGCAGCTGTCCCCCAGCAGAAGCTGCGCCATCGGCTTGCCCACGATGTTCGACCGCCCCACCACGACGGCGTTCAGCCCGGCCAGCTTTCCGTGATGATCCCGCAGCATCATCAGGCACCCAAGGGGCGTGCAGGGCACCATGGACTTCTGCCCTGTACCCAGAAGGCCGACGTTCGAAATGTGGAACCCGTCCACGTCCTTCGCGGGGTCGATGCGGTTGATGACCAGCTCGCTGTTCAGATGCCCCGGCAGCGGCAATTGCACCAGAATCCCATGCACCTTCGGGTCCGCATTCAGCTTGTCGATCAGCGCCAGCAACTCGGCCTCGCTGGTCGAAGCATCCAGCCGATGTTCGAAAGATGCCATTCCGACCTCGATGGTCGAGGCGTGCTTGTTCCGGACATAGACCTGGCTTGCCGGGTCTTCCCCGACCAGCACGACGGCCAGCCCCGGCTGGATCCCGTTCGCTTCCTTCAGCCGCGCCACATGCTCGGCCACCTGGCCCCGCACCTTGGCCGCAAAGGCCTTGCCGTCGATCACCTTGGCTGTCATCTCATCCCTCGTGTTTTTCGCGCCCCTCTGGCCGGGCTGCGGTCTTCTCATCTTTGATAGGGCGCAGCGTATGCGCCTCGTAACCATAGTAAGTGAGGAATGGTCTCCATACGGCGGAAACCCCTTTCCAAATCGAACCCATGACCGGCCCAACAAACTTGATCGTCAAGCCCGAGCTCGCTGCCAACAACCCGTAGGCCAAGATGGGATCGACTCGGAAGAGAGCAGTATAGACTGCCATTAAGCCTACGACGCATAAGGCCAGACCAGCCAGCAGCGCCCCTGCCGACAGCAGCACCAGTCCCAGCGCGAGACCCACCTCCACCAACCGTCCGCCCGGCCTGCCGTGGCCCATAGTCACCCCTCAATCCTTGTGCATACTCTCCCGTCCAAGGTGGCTTCCCTCGTGCGCGATGGATCAGTCGATCAGCCGCCGCCAAGACTTCTCCACCCGATCGGGCGGCAGTCCCGAGGTGGAGGCAGGGAGACAGACATTCCCAACCACTTCGTCGACTGGTGACCCGATCCGCGCGCACAGGTCGATCTCGGCCCGGATCCCGGCCATCGTGCTGCAGTCGGCAGGCTTTCGCACCTTCATGCCCTCTTGCAGGCTGCCCCCAAGATAGGGGGACAGCCTGGCAAGGGCAATTCGCCCGCTTAGAACAGACCCTCGACGTTGCCGTCATCGTTCAGCCGGATCACTTCGGCCGACGGGACCTTCGGCAGGCCCGGCATGGTCATGATCTCGCCGCAGATCGCGACGATGAAACCAGCCCCGGCCGAAAGCCGCACTTCGCGCACCGGGACCGTGTGGCCCGTGGGCGCACCGCGCACGGTCGGGTCGGTGGTGAAGCTGTACTGGGTCTTGGCCACGCAGATCGGCAGGTGACCGTAACCGGCGGCTTCCCAGGTCTTCAGCTGGTCACGGATCGACTTGTCGGCGATCACGTCATCGGCGTGATAGATGCGCTTGGCGATGGTCTGCAGCTTCTGGAACAGCGGCATGTCATCGGGATACAGCGGCGCAAAGTTCGCAGCGCCCGACTCCGCCAGTTGAACGACCTTGTTGGCCAGGTCCTCGATCCCGGCGCTGCCGTTCGCCCAGTGTTTGCACAGGATGGCTTCGGCGCCCTGCTCGGCCACATAGGCCTTCACTGCCGCCACTTCGGCATCGGTGTCGCTGTAGAAGTGGTTGATCGCCACGACGACCGGCACGCCGAAGGACTTCACGTTGGCGATGTGGCGGCCCAGGTTCGGGCAGCCCTTCTTCACGGCTTCGACGTTTTCCGCGCCAAGGTCGGCCTTCGCCACGCCGCCGTTCATCTTCATCGCGCGCACCGTGGCGACGATGACCGCAGCCGAAGGCTTCAGCCCCGCCTTGCGGCACTTGATGTCAAAGAACTTCTCGGCTCCAAGGTCCGCGCCGAACCCGGCTTCGGTCACCACGTATTCACCAAGCTTCAGCGCGGTCTTGGTCGCGATGACGCTGTTGCAACCGTGGGCGATGTTGGCAAACGGGCCGCCGTGGACGAAAGCCGGGTTGTTCTCCAGCGTCTGCACGATGTTCGGCTGCATCGCGTCCTTCAGCAGAACCGTCATCGCACCGTCGGCCTTGATGTCGCGGGCGTAGATCGCCTTCTTCTCGCGGGTATAGGCCACGACGATGTCGCCCAGCCGCTTTTGCAGGTCGTCAAGGTCGTTCGACAGGCACAGGATCGCCATGACTTCCGAGGCGACGGTGATGTCGAACCCGGTCTGACGCGGGAAGCCGTTGGCGACGCCGCCCAGGTTCACCACGATATCCCGCAACGCGCGGTCGTTCATGTCCATCACCCGGCGCCAGACGATGCGGCGCTCGTCGATCTGGAGTTCATTGCCCCAGTAGATGTGGTTGTCGATCATCGCGGCCAGCAGGTTGTGTGCGCTGGTGATCGCGTGGAAGTCCCCGGTGAAGTGAAGGTTCATCTCCTCCATCGGCACGACCTGGGCCATCCCGCCGCCCGCAGCGCCGCCCTTCATCCCGAAGTTCGGGCCAAGGCTGGCTTCGCGGATGCAGACCACGGCCTTCTTGCCGATCCGGTTCAGACCATCGCCCAGACCCACCGTCGTGGTCGTCTTGCCTTCGCCCGCCGGGGTCGGGTTGATCGCAGTCACCAGGATCAGCTTGCCGTCGGGCTTGCCGGCCAGCGATTTGATGAATTCCTGGCTGACCTTCGCCTTGTCATGGCCGTAGGGCAGCAAGTGCTCCGACGGGATGCCCAGCTTGGCACCAATCTCCATGATCGGCTTCTTTTTCGCTTCGCGTGCAATCTCGATGTCGGTCTTGAAGGCCATGTATGTCTCCCACGGGGCAAATTGTGCCGTTTGCGACGTGATACCGGGCGCAAGCCCCTTGTCGAAGGTGTTTTGCGACCTAAAGACCGCGAAAATCGCCAGCCGACGTTTCCGATACGAAACCTCGGCCCGCGGATGCGGAATTTTCACATCATTTAACTATTTTTCCGTCAAGTCGCGGTCGCTTGCCAGCCCCGCTGCGCCGGGATGTGCAGCCGCAGCTCGTCGCCCAGCCGCAAGGTGCCCTCCCGCTCGACCCAGGCCGTGACCCCGCGCTTGCCCTCGGCAGCCCGCTTGAAGCCCTTGCCCTCGCCCGGCCGCGCCTTCTCGATCGTGACCGCAGGCTCCTGGCAGGGCAGGTTCTCCATGTCCACGACCAGCGTCACCCCGTCCGGCCCCTGCAAGCGGCTGGAGGGCGGCAGATGCGTCAGGTCCGGAATACCCTCCAGCACCAGACTGGCCCCGACCCAGGCGTAATCCATCCGCTCCAGCCCCATGTCGCGCGCGACTTCCGCCATCTCCTCGGCGCTGACCACGCACAGCTGCCGCACGTTGCGGATCGTCGTATTGCGCGGATGCTGCTTCATCACCCGGCTGCACGAGGGCCGCGTCTCCCCGGCGTGCACCTCGCCCTCATAGCCCGCGAAGCTAAGCGGCATCACCTCAAGCGGGGCCGAGGTGATCACCAGCTTCTCCACCGGTATAGGCTGATAACCCAACCAGACGACGCGGGCGGTGTATTCGGTCGGAACAAGGGCAGGCATCAGGAACACTCCAGAATGAAGAAGACGCGGGTGAAGGGGAAAAGCACGCGGCCATTGGGCAGCGGCGGGTAAGCCTCGGCCAAGGCGGCATCATAGGCGGCGAGGTAGGCCTGCGCCTCCTCGGATGCCATCGCCGCCACGAAGGGCCGCATCGCCGTGCTTTCGGTGAAGGCGCGGACCTGGTGGCCGTGCGGCACGGGGTCCAGCATCTGGAGGTAGTCCGTCGTCCAGGCCCGCACCTCGCCCAGAGGCATCAGCAGCTCGGCATAGTCTCCTGCCTGCAGGACCGGGGAAGGCCGCGCCGGGAAGCGCCCCGGAAACAGCCGCTCGGCCAGCTCTCGCAGAAGCCGGTGCGACGGGGCCTCGCCCTGCCGCGGCATCTGCACCGCCAGCATCCCTCCGGGCGCAAGCATCCGTGCCAACCGCGGCATCAGCGCCGCATGATCCGGCAGCCAGTTCAGCGCCGCGCTGGAATAGATCATCGCCGGCGGCACCGGCGGGACCCAGTCCGCAATGTCAGCCTCGATCAGCCGGTCATAGATCAGCCGCTCGGCCGCCTTGGCCAACATGGGAGCCGAGTAGTCGACCCCGATCAGCCCGCGCCCGGGAAACCGCGCGGCCAAGGCCGCAGCCACCGCCCCGTCGCCGCAGCCAAGGTCCACGATCTCGCCCGCCGGAAGGCCCGGCACCTGCGCCAGAAGATCCAGCGCAGGGCGCAACCGCAGGTCACGGAAGGCCCCGTACCGGTCCGGGTCCCAGTCGGCTACAGCCACTTCTTCCACCGGAAGAGCAGGTAAGGCACCAGCGCCGAGATCACCATCAGCCCCAGCGCCATCGGATAGCCCCAAGGCCATTTCAGCTCGGGCATATAATCGAAGTTCATGCCGTAGATGCTGGCGATCAGCGTCGGCGGCAGGAAGACGAAAGCCACGACCGAGAATATCTTGATCACGTCCGACTGCCGGATGTTGATCACCCCAAGGGTAGCATCCAGCAGGAACCGCACCTTGTCGGACTGCGCCTGCGCCACCTCGCGCAGCGAGCGGACATCCTGCAACTGGGCCTGCGCCACCGGCATCTGGCGCGCATGCAGGCAGGGGCCATCCGCCGCTTCGGGGGTCGCAGTCAGGTAGGTCAGCAGCCGCAGGATCGTCGCCAGGCTTTCGGTGACCTTGCCATTCATCGCCTCGGCCCGACCGATCCGTTGCAGCACCGCCTGCAGCGTCTCGGCCTTGCCCGAGGGCCGGTGCGCTGCGAAGATCGCCTTCGACAAGGCCTCATGGCTCCGCGCCTCGGCCTCAAGGATATCGGCCAGCCGGTCGACGACCGCCTCAAGCAGACCCATCAGCGCATCCAGCCCGGTCTCAAGCACGGTGTCGTGCCGCGCGGCCCAGTCGGCGAAATAGCCCAGCGACCGCGGATGGTGGTAATGCACCGTCACCAGCCGGTCGGGCAACACAGCAAAGGTCACCGGGCCGATCTCGGCCTCGCGCGCCTCGGGGCTGGCGATCACCTGCGCGGTCAGGAACAGCACACCCCCCTCGCGGTAGATGCGGGACGAAACCTCGATCTCCTGCATGTCCTCGCGCGTGGGGATGTCCAGACCCAGCGCCGCCTCGACCGCGTCCTCCTCGGCGTCGGTCGGGGCCTCCAGGTCGATCCACAGCGCCTCGGACAGGTGCCGGTCCGACAGGTCCAGCTTCTCCAGCCGCGCGCCCCGGGTTGCGTATGCCGTGATCATCTGCGCTCTCCCTGGCCCTGTGGCAGGTTAGCGGCCGGGGCCGGAAAGCAAAAGGCCCCGACGCTGCGGGGCCTTTCGTCTCAAAGCGGAGCGGGTTCCGGATCGGTCCCCGGCTTCTTCGCCCGACCCCGCGTCTTGGGGATCGCCGCGACCGAAGCAGTGCCGCCCCCGGACGAGGGCTTGTCGGCATTGTCATCGCCGCCCAAAGCCTCACCCGCAACGACCTTGCGGATCTCGTCGCCGGTCAGCGTTTCGTATTCGAGCAGGCCTTTCGCCAGGCGCTCCCATTCCTCGTGCTTTTCCAGCAGGATGCGGCGGGCGGTCTCGTAGCCTTCGTCGATGAAGCGCTTCACTTCCTGTTCGATCAACCGCTTGGTCTCGGCCGAAACCGAGAAACCGCCGGTGTTGCCCTGATAGCCCTCGGCCGCCTCGGCATAGTCGATGTTGCCGACGACGTCCGACATGCCCCAGCGCAGCACCATGGCACGGGCCAGCGCAGACGCCTGCTGGATGTCGCCCGAAGGACCGTTCGACACCGAATCCGCGCCGTACTTGATGATCTCGGCGGCCTTGCCGGCCATCGTCATCGCGATGCGCTCTTCGCACTGGTCGCGGTGCCAGTTCAGTCGGTCGATTTCGGGCAGGCTCATCACCATGCCAAGGGCACCGCCGCGCGGGATGATCGTCGCCTTGTAGACCGGGTCGCACTTCGGCAGCGCCATGCCGACGATGGCATGACCCGCCTCGTGATAGGCCGTCATCTCCTTCTGTTCGGGCGTCAGGACCATGCTACGGCGTTCCGCGCCCATCATGACCTTGTCCTTGGCATTCTCGAAGTCGATCATCGTGACAAACCGACGCCCGGCCCGTGCCGCCATCAGTGCAGCCTCGTTCACCAGGTTCATCAGGTCAGCACCCGAGAACCCCGGCGAGCCGCGAGCGATGGTCCGCAGGTCGACATCCGGTCCCAACGGCACCTTGCGGGCATGGACCGACAGGATCTTCTCGCGGCCCTTGATATCCGGGTTCGGCACATGGATCTGGCGGTCAAAGCGGCCGGGACGCAGCAAAGCCGGGTCCAGCACGTCCTTGCGGTTCGTCGCGGCGATGATGATGACACCCTCGTTCGCCTCGAACCCGTCCATCTCGACCAGAAGCTGGTTCAGCGTCTGCTCGCGTTCGTCGTTGCCGCCGCCGATGCCCACGCCACGCGCACGGCCCACGGCGTCGATTTCGTCGATGAAGACGATGCAAGGCGCGTTCTTCTTCGCCTGCTCGAACATGTCGCGCACGCGGGACGCACCCACGCCGACGAACATCTCCACGAAGTCCGAACCCGAGATGGTGAAGAACGGCACGCCCGCTTCACCCGCAATCGCGCGGGCCAGAAGCGTCTTACCGGTGCCGGGAGGGCCGACCAGCAGCGCGCCCTTCGGGATCTTGCCGCCAAGGCGGCTGAACTTCTGCGGGTTGCGCAGGAATTCCACAATCTCTTCCAGCTCTTCCTTGGCCTCGTCGATGCCCGCGACGTCGTCGAAGGTCACGCGCCCCTGCTTTTCCGTCAGCAGCTTGGCGCGCGACTTGCCAAAGCCCATCGCGCCGCCACGCCCGCCGCCCTGCATCCGGTTCATGAAGTAGATCCAGACGCCGATCAGCAGCAGGAACGGCAGGAACGACAGCAGCACCGAGACGAAACCCGACTGCGCCTGCGGCTCGGCCTCGACCTCGACGCCCTTGCCGATCAGCTCGCGCGAAAGGTTCTCGGTGACCATGTCGCCTGGCGGCTTGATCGTGACATACGAGATGCCGTCCTTGCCGATCACCACAATCCTTTCGCCATCCAGCGTCACTTTGCTGACCTGCCCGGCGTCCACCCGCTCGATGAAGTCGGAATAGGACAGCGAGCGGGACGACATCGTCGTCTGGTTGCCCGAGAAGAGCTGGAACAGCGCCATGACCAAGATCAGCAGCACGACCCAGAAGGCGATATTGCGTGCATTACCCAATGCAGGGATCTCCTGAATGCGCCCTCTGCCCCCAGACGGGGCAGAAGCGGCTTTGTCTTAAGATAAACCTTTGGGGCCGGGGTTCAATCCACTAACGGCGAAGTGTGAACGGGCGCTGAAGCCGCACTGTCCAACCGGCGGAAAGCCCCGCTGTCGGGGCGGCCAGCAGCTTGTCCCCGTCCCAGACACCCGGAGTGACCAGCAACACCTCGCGCGGAAGTCCCAGCGTCCGCCAGCCCGTCACCTGTCCCAGACCCTCGGCCCCCAGCGCCCGGACCTCTCCCGCAGGCCCCTCAACGATCCAGCGCCCGTCCCACAGCGCGCCGACCGCCACCGGCCCGCCCACCGCGCGTGGCTCGCGCATCAGCCAGCCCTTGCGCACCCGGCATCCGGCCAACGTCGCATCCCCACCCCCGGCAAGGGCCGCGACAATGCGCCCGACCTCGGCGGCACGGGGCGGGTACTCGGCTCGGGACAGCCACAGGATCCCGGCCACCACGACCTGCCGCTGCACCTCGGCCGGAGCGTCCCAGACCGCCGCATCGAACCGCAACGCCCCTGCCCGTTCCTCGACCCATGACCCGGCGGCTTCGACCTGCACCGCAAGCGCCTCCTGCGCCCGGGCCAGGTTGTTGGCGACCTCGGCCAGCCGCTCCGCCGTGATCCCAAGAGGGCCCAGCACCGTCAGCGCCTTCCTGGCCTTGGCCCGAACGAAACGGTCATTCTCGTTGCTCGGATCGTCGATCCAGGCAAGTCCTGCAGCGCGAAGCCAGTCCCGCAGCTCCTCGCGCCCGGCGGCCAGCAGGGGACGGACGACCTGCAGCCCTGCCTCCTCCCAGGCCGGGCGCAAGCCCGACAGCCCGGCGACCCCGGCCGACCGGGCCATGCCCATCAGCACCGTCTCTGCCACATCGTCCCGCGTATGCCCAAGGGCCACAACGCCGATGCCGCGCCCCAAGGCCCAATCGGCGATCAGCCGCATCCGCGCCCGCCGCGCGGCATCCATCAGATTGCCCGCGACCGGACCATGTTCCCAGACCCGAACCTCGTGACGCACGCCCAGCGCCTGACATGCCGCGCCAACCGCCGCCGCCTCTGCCGCGCTTTCAGGCCGCAGCCGGTGATCCACCGTCACCGCCTCCACCCGGTATCCCGCCGCCAGGCACAGATGCAAAAGGGCGGTGGAATCCCCACCGCCCGAAAGCGCAACCCCGATGGTCCGGTCTGCCGGAAGCGCCGCCCGGATCAGCCCGACCAACCGC
>JAIXSA010000052.1 GCA_027484915.1 Paracoccaceae bacterium
CAGAACCAGCGCCTCCTCGCCGTAGTGATAGATTTTCGACCCGAAGCAGCCGCCCACATCTGCGGCAACCACGGTCAGCTTGTTCTCCGGGATCCCCAGCACGAAGGCCGCTACCAGAAGCCGCGTCAGGTGCGGGTTCTGGCTGGTCGTCGTCAGCTTGTAGTCGCCGGTTCCGGGGAAGTATTCGCCGATGGAGGCGCGCGGTTCCATAGCGTTCGGGACCAGCCGGTTGTTCACCAGTTCCAGCGTGGTGACATGCGGGGCCGCCTTGATCGCCGCATCCACGGCGGCGCGGTTGTCCTCGATCCAGCCCCAGTCGTAGCACTGGTTGTCCGGGATCTCGTCATGCACGCGGTTCGAGCTGTCGGCCAGGGCCTTCGCCATGTCGATGATCGCCGGAAGCTCTTCGATCACCGTGTCGTCGGCCAGCTGCTGGGCTGCGTCCTTCGCCTGGGCGTAGGTCTCGGCGATCACTGCGGCATAGGCGTCGCCCACGTGGCGCACCTTGCCATGCGCCAGCACGGGGCGCTTCGGCTCGCGCATCGGCTCGCCATTGCGGGACTTGATCAGCCAGCCCGCCGGGTTGCCGCCGACGTCCTTGAAATCCTCTCCGGTGAACACCGCCAGCACGCCCGGCATCGCCGCTGCCTTGGCCGTGTCGATCTTCACGATCCGCCCATGCGCCACGTTCGAGCGCACGAACACTGCCGCCGCCTGCCCGTGGATCGAGATGTCGTCGGTATAGACCCCCCGTCCGGTCAGAAAGCGGATATCCTCGCGGCGCTTCGTGGACGCGCCAATTCCATGATCCTTCGGCATGTTCCCCCCTTACTCTGCAGCCACGGCCGAGACGTCCTGCCCCGAGGCAGCCATCACGGCCTTGACGATGTTGTGGTAGCCCGTGCAGCGGCAGATGTTGCCTTCCAGGTGGTGACGCACCTCATGCTCGGTTGGCTTGGGATTCTCGGCCAGCAGAGCCGCCGCCGACATCACCATGCCCGGCGTGCAGAAGCCGCACTGCAGCCCGTGATGGTCCTGGAACGACTGCTGCAGCACGCTCAGCGAGCCATCGGCGTTGGCCATGCCTTCGATGGTCTTGACCGTCGACCCCGCCACGTCGGCAGCAAAGACGGTGCAGCTTTTCACGGGCTTGCCGTCGACATGCACCACGCAGGCGCCGCACTGGCTGGTGTCGCAACCGACATGGGTGCCGGTCAGCCCCAGCCCTTCACGCAGGAAGGCGGACAGCAGGGTCCGCCCTTCCACTTCCCCGGAAACGGCCTTGCCGTTCACGGTCATCGAGACCTTCGTCATCCTCATCCTCCCTGGGTCGTCCTAGGTATTCTTGGTGCCGTCGGTTCAGCCGAGCAGGCGTTTGAACCAACCCTTCTTCTTTTCCCCCGAATCGGCAACAGCTTCTTCGGTCAAGACTTCTGGCTCCTCTGCCGGCTCTTCGACCGCCGCCTGGAAACGGGTGAAGAACTCGTCGGCGAGTTTCTTGGCGAAGCTGTCGATGATCCGGCTGCCAAGCTGGGCGATCTTGCCGCCGACATTGGCTTCGGCCTCGTAGGTCAGGACGGTGCCACCCTCCATCGGCTCGAAGCTGACGTTCGCGCCGCCCTTGGCAAAGCCCGCGACACCGCCTTTGCCTTCCCCGCTGATCTTCAGGGACTTGCCCTCGACGATGTCCGAAAGCTGGACAAGGCCGGTGAACGTGGCGCTGACGGGGCCGACCTTCTGCTTGACCACGGCCTCATAGCCTTCGGCGACCGAGCCGGTCAGGCTTTCGCAGCCGGGGATGCATTCCTTCAGGACGTCGGGGTTCAGGATCGCGTCCCAGACTGTCTTGGGGTCGGCCTTGATCTCGCGGGTATCACTCAACAGCATGGAAAACTCCCCCTCTTGGGGCGGCAGACTAGGGCGCGACAGGGCAGGGCGCTATGCTGCCTAAGTCGTAGGGGCCGAAAGCCGCGCAATCACCGCTTCCAGCGCGCGCGGGTCGATGGGTTTGTGCAGAATCTCGATCCCCGCCCCGCCGGCAAGCACCTGCAAGGCTGGCCCCCGGTCCGCCGTGATCAGGCGCGCGGGGACGGCCCCATGTGCCGCCCGCAGCACTGCCAAGGTCTCGATCCCGGTCATGCCCTCGCCCAACTGGTGATCGACGATGAAGATGTCGGGCAGGATGCCGATCTCGTCGATCAGCGCCAGGGCTTCTTCGCCCGAAGCGGCCTCAAGTACCGTCATCCCCCACTTTTCCAGCAGCAGACCCAAGGCGCGGCGAAGTTCGGCGTCGTTCTCCACCAGAAACGCGATCTTGTCCGCCGCGACCGGCCCTCGCCGGCGTTCGGGGGTCTCGACCTGTAGCGGTTGGCCCGGCCCGTCGGACACAGGCACCTGTACCATGAAGCAGGTCCCGTGCCCGACTTCCGACGTCAGGCCGAGGGGATGACCCAGCAGCGCGCAGGCCCGCTCAACGATGGCCAGTCCCAGTCCCATCCCCTCGCTGGCCGAGGCGCGGGCGTTCAGGCGGTGGAATTCCTTGAAGATGTCATTTTGCGACTCTTCCGGGATCCCCGGTCCCGTGTCCCGGACCTCCAGCCGCACCACGCCCCCGCGCCGCCGCGCGCCGACCAGAACGCGACCCTTGTCCGTATACCGGATCGCATTGCCGATCAGGTTCTGCAGAATGCGCCGCAGATAGGCCGGGTCGCTTTCCACGCTGACGGTGCAAGGCACCACCACCAGTCGCAACCCCTTCGCTGCCGCCATAGGTGCGAATTCCTCGGCCAGCGTCCGCAGCAGCCGGTCCAGACTCACCGCCCCCACGCTGACCGCAGCCTTCCCCGATTCCAGCTTTGAGATATCGAGCAGCGCGTCCAAGAGCCCCTCGACCGACATCAACGCGTTCTGCGCCTTCTCCAGCGCCACCTGAGCGCCGCGATCCAGCCCCTCGCCCGCGATGGAGGAGATGAACAGCTTTGCCGCTGACAGGGGTTGCAGAAGGTCGTGGCTTGCCGCCGCCACGAAGCGCGACCGGCTGGCGTTGGCGCGTTCGGCATGGGCCAGCGCATCCTCCAGCTCCAGCGTCCGCTCCATCACGCGGGCCTCCAGCGTCTCGTTCGCCCGGCTGAGCGCCTGCAGGGCGGCCCGTTCCGCCGTGACGTCGGTGAAGCTGAGCACGAACCCGCCGCCCGGCATGCCCTGCGCGAAGACGTCCAGGATCAGCTCCTCCCCGCGCCGCACGGCAAACTCCAGCGGCGGTCGGACGCCCGCCGCGACCCAGTCCATCAGCGCGCCCCGCGTCAGCCTCTCGAACTGCATCGGCAGCCGACCGAACACCGCCTCGAACGAGGTGCCGATCCGCAGCCGCCCCATTGGCAGCGACAGCAATGAACCGAGCCGCCCGTTCCACCCCGCCAGCCGCGCCTCGGCGTCGAAGATGCCGACGCCTTGGTTGATATGGTCCAGCGTCGCCCGGATCATCCGCGCCTGGTCGTCCAGCAGCTTTCCGCGCTCGTGCCGTTCGGCCAAGATGATATCGGTCACGTCGGTCTGCAGAATGACCGTCCCGCCGTCCGCCGTGCGGTGCTCTGACACCTGCACCCAGTGATCGCCGCCCAGCCGCACGTTGAAGATCACGTGCTGGTCCTTGTGCCGCCGCATTCGCCCCTGTGCCCAGGCCTCTCCGTCCTGGCCCTCCAACGTCAGGTGCGGGGACCGGCTGACCATCGCCACATAGTCGGCAAACCCCAGGCCCGGCTGCAACTGGGCATGCACATCCGGCATGTGCATCGCAAAGCGGCTGTTGCACATCACCAGCCGGTCCTCGCGGTCGAACAGCGCAAAGCCCTCCTGCACCGTCTCGATGGCATTGGACAGGTTCTGCCGGGCGGTTTCCGCCGCGCGCGTCGCCTCGGCCAGGCGGGCATTGGAATCGTTCAGAAGGTCCAGCGCTCGCCCAAGGTCGCGCGTCCGCTCGCGGACCTGGTCCTCCAGCAGCGCTGCCCGCTGGAACTGCGCATAGGCCGCGCCGCTGTCATCCGTCGCCTGCTCCACCCGCCGCATCAGCGCCTCGGCGATGGTCAGAAGCTTCTCGGCCCGCCGCTCGGCGCTGTCTGCCGGGTTGATCAGCGTCTCGATCATTCCGCACCTTTTGGCGGGTAGATCGCGACGCCGGTCATCGTCTGGTTCACGTGCATCGAATTCAGCTGCTCGCCATAGGTGGAAAAGCCCACCACCCCGTGCCGCTTGAGCAGCGCCGAGACCGCGCCGAACCGCTGGTTCTCCTGCGCTTCGATCCGGCGCAGGATGCAGTCGCAGGCCAGGATCGCCGCCGGTGTCTGCCCCGCCGCAAGGTCGGTCAGCGCCTGGTCCAGATGCACAGCCATGTCCTGCGGCTCGGCCAAGGTCAGGACCAACCCCTCGTCGATGGCCGAGAAGAAGACGAGGTCGCCGTTGGGGTCCAGCCGCTGGATCGCGCGGACATGGTGACTGCCCCCGATCCGCACGACCACGGGATGTGCCGCAAAGGTGAAGGTCGTCAGCTGCCCCGGGTCCTTGCCCAGAAGCCGCGCATACTCCTGCGCCGCAGGTTCGGCGTTGATCTGGTGCACCACCCGCCGTGCGGGGTCGGCGCCGGTCACGACCATCCGGCGGTTGGTCGGAGTAAGGTGGTTCAGGCTGAAGACCTTCACGCTGCAGGCCGTCCGCACCAGCATCAGCACTGCCCAGCCCTGGCGGAAGACCCCGTCCTGCAGCACGAAGGTCGCGCCGAACCGCGTCCCGTCCCCGGCCGAGCCGCCGAACAGCGGCACAGGACCAAGCCCGGGACCCAAGGCCGCCGTCAGTTCATCCTCGCGGATCGACATGCCGTCGACCAGCAGGAAGGCGAATTCATCCTCCCACCCGGCATGCCTGCGCGCCAGTCCCGCCCGCGCCCGGATCAGGCGACCGATCAGCTCTTGGCCGTCCAGCGCGGCAAGGTCGATCCCCAGACAGTCCACCGCAAAGACCGCTGCGGGCAAGGCAACCGCGACGATCTCGCCTTCCGAATAGCCCTCGGGCGAGATTTCGCCAGCCGTCGTGCAGCCGATCACGGTGATGCCGGGAAAGGCCGTCTCCAGTCCCAGGGCCAGCAGGCTTCGGTCGGCATCGGGAGAGACGAACAGGATCACCGCCGCGAAGGGCCCCGGACCCAGCGCGCGCGCGAGCTTTTCCAAGGCGTCGGGATCGCGTGCGCCGACATGGGCGCGCGGCATCACCGCAGCAGCATTGGCCAAGGGCGCAGGCATCCGGTCTCTCCCCCGGACCAATGCTACGGCGCACCGCCAGACCGGGGCAAGGCCCCCGGCGGCTCTATCTCAGCCATCCTCGGGCATCAGGCTGGAGAAGTTCGTCTCGCGCGCGATAAGAACGGCCTGGGTCCGGCTCTGCACCCCCAGCTTGCGCATGATCGCGGTGACATGCGCCTTGACCGTGGTCTCGGCGATAGACAGCTCATAG
>JAIXSA010000044.1 GCA_027484915.1 Paracoccaceae bacterium
CTTTGGGCCCAAAGGGACCTTGCGCATGACACCGGGCTTGCCGTGGAGCCGGTATCGCCCACGGCGATGTGCCTGGCGCACAACGTCCTCCGGCGCGAGGAGGTCGATACGGTGATGGCAGAGGCGACGCAGGCTGGTGCGAGGGTGGTGAGGGCGCCGGAGGACACGTTCTACGGCGGCTATGCGGGGTATTTCCAGGACCCTGACGGCCATCTCTGGGAAGTGGCCTGGAACCCGGCGATGCTGCCGGAGTGACGCGGCCGGGTCACGGGTCGCGCGCCCTTTGGCCCCGTTACCCGGTTCATCGAGTGGAGCGACCTGTGCCCGGAGTCCGCGGGTAAAGTAGGCTGATCGCCCACCCTACAGGCTTTGCCTCGGGGGACCTGGTCACGCAGCGGGTCATCGGAGGGCGTTGGGCGGGGCATTGCCCATCGCCCGGTCAGCAGTCAGCCAAGATGGGGCGCGACGGCTTGCCAGACGCGGGCAGAAACCGTGTCGGGATCTGCATCAGCATCGATGACCCGAAAACGGTCGTGCCGGGATGCGAGCGACAGGAAGCCTTCACGGGCGCGGGTCTGGAAGGCAAGGCCCATGTCCTCGAACCGCAGTTCGGCCCCGGCGCGGGCCGTGGCGCGGGCAAGGCCCTTGGCGGGGTCGAGGTCGAAGAGGAGCGTGAGGTCCGGCTCGACCCCGATCATCAGCGCATGGAGCCTATCGACCGTTTCGGTCAGGTCGCCCCGGGTGATGCCCTGGAAGATGCGGGTACTGTCGGCAAAGCGGTCGGTGATAACGATTTCGCCCCGGGCAAGCGCCGGGCGGATGGTCTTTTCCAGATGATCACGGCGCGCGGCGGTGAAAAGGAGGATCTCGGTCTCGGCCGACCAGCGGTCGGTGGCGCCCTCCAGCACCAGGCGGCGGATCTCCTCGGCGCCGGGGCTGCCGCCAGGCTCACGCGTGAGGGTGACGCTGTGGCCCCCGTCGTGCAGGGCCTGGGCCAGACGGCGACCTTGCGTGGACTTGCCCGATCCGTCGATGCCTTCAAGGCTGATGAACAGGCCCGGCATTCAGGTGGCCGGCGACCCGATGTACCGGCTGTAGAGAGCCTGGGCTGCGATGCTGAGCCGCTTGGTGAAGCCTGCGGTGCCGACGTCGGCCTCGGCCACCAGGGGCACGCGGCGGTCGGGCAGGCCGGGGGCGTGCACAATAAGTTCTGCGACTGGAGTGCCCTTGACCACCGGGGCAAGGAGCGGGCCGTTGTAGACGACTTCGGCAGTCACGTTGTCTTGTACCAGAGCGGGGACGAGGAGGCGGATATCCTCGGCCGGGACAAGGCCCACGTTGTCGGTGGCACCCATATGGACCTCGGCCTCGGCCACGCGCGTGCCCGCCTTGGCCACGGTCTTTTCCGAAAACTGCCGGAAGGCCCAGCCAACAATGCGTTCGGCCTCTTCGGCGCGGGCCTCGCTTGACGCCAGGCCGGTGATGACGAAGATGACCCGCCGGTCACCCTGCTTGGCCGACCCCACAAGGCCATAGCCTGCCTCGGATGTGTGGCCGGTCTTCAGTCCGTCGGCCCCCACACCCAGTTCCAGGAGCGGATTGCGGTTGTGGGCGTTCGCGGGCGCGCGCTCCTTGAAGTTGAATTCGGTCTCGGCGAAGATCGGGTAGTATTCGGGGAAGTCCTTGATCAGGTGGTGGGCCAGGATGCCGAGGTCGCGCATCGACATCCGGTGGTCGGGGTCCGGCCAGCCGCTGGCATTGGCGAAAAACGAGTTCGTCATCCCCAACGCCTTGGCCCGTTCGGTCATCTGGGCCGAGAAGGCCTCTTCCGTCCCGGCAAGACCTTCGGCAACCACGACACAGGCGTCGTTGCCGGAGTTGATGATCATGCCGTGGATCAGCTCGTTCACCGTAGGCCGGTCGCTTTCCTGCAGGAACATGGTCGAACCCTCCATCGCCGTGGCGTTGGAGGAGACAGCGAATTCGGTGTCCATCGTCACGCGACCGTCGCGCAGCGCCTCGAACAGCATGTTGATGGTCATGAGCTTCGACATCGAGGCCGGGGGAAGTGGCTGGTCGGCGTTCTTGTCCATCAGCACCGTGTCGGTCGTCATGTCGTAGACCCAGGCGGCGGAGGCCGCAGTGTCGAAGGCGCGGGCGGGCGGGGCGGCCAGCGCGAGGGCGAGCAGGATCAGGACACGGAGGCGGAGCAGCATGGGCGGGCCTTTACTTGAGGTAGTAGGCGTCGGCGAAACCGGCGTCCTTGATCTTCTTCAGCATCGCATCGTCGCCCATCACCACAACGCCCCAGACGGCCTTGCCGTCCTTTTCGGATTTCTGCGGCGTGGCGGTGATGCCGATCTTGGCCAACGCCTCGGCGGCGCGCTTGGCGTTGTCCTCTTTCGAGAAGGAGGCGACCTGGATCGGCCGGGCCGGGCCGGTGGCGGCGGGGGCCTCGGGTGCGGGTTCGGCCGCAGGGGCGGGGGCAGCGTCGCCGACGGTCTTGCGCTTGGGCGGCTCGACGGCAGTCTCGGGGTCGCGGGCGTCGAGGGGGGCGGATTCGATCGGAGCCATCGCAGCGGCGGCGGCGTCGGGGCTGGCGACCGGAGCCTCGCCCTCGACTGAAGCTGTGCCGGCGGCGGCGGCTGCAGCGGCGGTCTTGGCTTCGGCGGCGGCGCGCTTCTTGGCTTCGCGGGCGGCCTTGGCCTCGGCCCGGCGTTCCTTCCAGGTCTTCTTCTTGGGGGTGGCGTCGGGGGCAAGGGCGGCGGAACCGTCCGCAGCGACGGCAGCCGCCGTTGCGGCGTCTCCGGTCGCAGAGCCGTCGGCAACCGCCTTGTCGGCATCCACCGCATCGAGGGCGGCCGTGGCGATGGCGGCGGCCTCTGTCTCCTCACCAGCCGGTTCGGCGGCGGCTGCGACAGCGGTGCCCTCTGTCGGTTCGGCAGCCTCGGACGGGGCCTCGACCTCTTCCTTGCGAAGCGCGGTCACCCGGATTTCGGTCGGCTGGCCGGCCAGGATGCCTAGCGCCTCGGCTGCGTCGGATGAAAGCTGCAGCTGCGGGCCGGGATTATCGCGCTCGCGCTTGAAGAGGGCGCCAGTGACGGACTTGCCGGTGGCCGGGTTGAAGATCACCACCCGCTCGGGGTTGATTGCATCCGGCGCTGCGACCCAGATCCCGCCCAGCGAGGGCCGCCCGTCCCAGAGCGCGCTGTCGCTGGCCTGGTAGACCTCGGGCGCCTCGATGTCTCGGGTGCCGGCGACGGTCTTGGTCGAGGCCTGGGCCGGGTCGGCACCGGTATTTCCGCCACTCTCCACGCAGCCTACCAGCAACCCGGTTGCCGCCAGACCGAAAACAAACTTCCGGAGTTCCACTCGTGCCATAGTCCGCCCTCAAAGTCGCACGGTCTGAAGCGCCGTGCTTGTCGATGATCCTGTAGACGGTGCCGGACATTCCGCCCGGAGCGTGTACCGCCCTCCACACCACGTGTGTCTGCCTGCCTTCTGGCACAACATACAGAGTTGCTGCCACCTAGGGAAGGGCAGAGGGCTGCGCATCCCCTCACGATCAGCGGAATTCGCCTGCCCGGACCTTTCAGAATCGATCCGTGCCGCGTATTCGGGCCGCAGAGGTCCGGCCATGCCGGTCCAACGGAAGTGTGGCCGAGTGGTTTAAGGCTCTGGTCTTGAAAACCAGCGTGGGGGGAACTCCACCGTGGGTTCGAATCCCACCGCTTCCGCCAATGTTTCCGATAAAACCAATAGAAAAAGGCATTCTTGATCTTGCTGTGGCGCTTTATGTGTCAAAATATGTGTTGCATTATGGCGGAGTGGACATGCAGCACCCCAGACCAACCGTTGATCGTTTGAGAAGCGTGCTTCGACTCGAAGAGGAGACGGGCCGTCTCTTCTGGTTGGGTCGAGATCCGGTCGTGGCCGCAGGAAAAAGCGTGCAGTGGGCTGGTCGATGCGCAGGAAGGGAAGCTTTTACCGCTGACAACGGTCACGGCTACCGAAAAGGATCTGTCGACGGACACCATGTTGCGGCGCACATCGTGGTCTGGGCGCTGGTTCATGGCGAGTGGCCGGAAGGCCAGGTGGATCACGAGGATACGGACAGATCCAGTAACCGGCCCGGGAACCCGGCCTTTCCCAAGCCGTTGAAACTCTCGACCCAGTGCTCGCGCTGGAAGCTGAGCGAGATTGAGGCCTGGGAAGCCTGTCGTCCGGTGTCCCAGTAATGCTGGATATCTCCAAGATCCGCCGCGACGGCGGGACCCAGTCCCTTGTGAAGATCGATGAGGCCACGGTGTCTGAGTACGCCGAGGCGATGGCCGATCCCGACACGGTCTTTCCGCCAGTTATCGTCTACTTCGACGGTACTGACCACTGGTTAGCCGATGGCTTTCATCAACTTGCTGCATGGGAGCGGACCGGTAGGAGCGATATCCCGGCCGATATCCGCAAAGGGAACCAGCGTCGCGCTATTCTACATTCCCTCGCCGCAAATTCGGCGAATGGTCTGCGCAGAACGAACGAGGACAAGCGGCGCGCGGTTCTCACGCTTCTTGAAGACCCCGAATGGTCCCAATGGCCGCAAGGCAAGATCGCCGACACGTGCTGCGTCAGCCGTGAGTTTGTCAACCGCGTGAGCCAGGAGATGTCGGCATCTTGTGATCGGTCAAAAGATGCGACCCGGACCGTCAATCGGTCTGGCAAGACCTATCAGCAGAATACTGTGAAGATAGGGAAAACCAAATCGATGACCGGTGCAGATGCGCCGGCGAAGCTGCGAAACACCGCTGAAACAGCCCCGACAATGCCCCCCAATCAGCAGTTGGAATCTGCCAGATCCCCCGAGGAGGATCCACGAAATGCGCTAGCGCAACTGCCCCGCGAAGCGTTGGAAATGGAAGTGATCGGCCTGCGGCGTGAACTCGCCGGAGCGAAAGACCACATCCGTTCACAGTCTGCCGAAATAGCGAGGCTAAGGCGAGGTCCACCGCAATCATCCGCAGTCTGGCGAACGAGCGCGACCAAGAAACGCGTGGGAAAGTGAAGGCGATCACTGAACTGCAGCGTCTGCAAGAAATCAACGATGGCCTGAAGAAGCGGGTCGAGGAACTCGAGGGGACACGCCGCTGAGGATAGGCCGTCCCCGTAGGCCAGAAAAACACGGGGTTGTCTGCGGAATGGGCATTCACGGGTTGGCCGGGGCCGCAGATGCAAGGATCAACCGGGGAACGGGCCAGGATCCAGGGGCAGCTATTCCGCATCTCGCGGTCTCTCCACGCCCCAAGGCCCCGCTGCCACCATCAGGGCGGCGAAGATGGGAGAGCGGACCGGGCCGATGGAAAGGCAGGTCTGGCCTAAGCGGCTGGCGGCTCCAATGAGCAGGTCAAGATCGCGGTGGTCCGGGCGGGAGGCGGGGTTCAATCCCCTGCCACGGTAACCCGCCTTCTGACCATCACAACGAGCTCACGAATGAGCAGATAAAGAGCTGCGTTAGTGCAAACAGAGATAAACAACTGATCGGACACGAATTTTGGCTTTCATGCGAAGCTAGAACAACTCAACTGCAGATGCGATCCGCGAGCAGCATTTCCCTCCCCAACGAGAACGACGACACTAAATCAATAGAGGCCTTTCTCATGGCGCACCGCTCTTCCACTCCGCCCCCAACGCCCACTCCGGCTTCGCCCGACGCGTCCAATGTGATGCCGCCGGAGTCGATTAAGGGCCCAACCCGCCAGTTTGCCAACACCGCCGGCGTCTCTCTTGATGAGTTGGCCAAATACTTCCCGTCACCGGAGGAGTTGCGTGTGATGTTCGGGATGAGAACCGACCGCGCCGCCAATCTTGTGGCAACTACGGCCGTGATGGGGCTGGGCGAAAGCGGTACCGGGTACCGCGACTTGCTGCTCGCGATGGGTGCCGAACTAGAGCCACAGGATGCGATCGAAGCGATGCTGGTGATTCAGATCGGCCTTGCCCATGTCGGGTCTATGACTGCAATGGGCAGGATGGCTGATGCCAAGAACGATCAGGCTCGCGAAGGCTACAGCAGGATCGCCGCGCGGATGAACCAGGCCTTCATCAATCAGATCGAAGCCCTCCGGCGCCACCGAGGTCGCACCACCCCTGCAGTCAGCGTTGGGCAAGTGACGGTAAACGAGGGCGGGCAAGCCATCGTGGGGACGGTTCACGCAAAGGCAAGCCATGAAAAGTGACGTTGACCCCATGCAAAGCGCTCATGCGGCCCCGAGGTGCACAGCGACATCTAAACGCAGCTGCAATCCGTGCCAAGCTCCGGCAGTGAACGGATGGTCGGTCTGCCGGATGCATGGAGCCCGCGGAGGCTCGCGAGGTGACGTGGCGCATCCGAATTATCGGCATGGGTTAAGAAGCCAAGGCTTCAGTAAGCTGCGGCAGCTGTCAATGCTGCTGGCGGCGTCAATTGCCGACAAGACCTGAGTAAACGACGTTGCCAGACGAAAAGGTCACTCCTACATGACTGCATGCTATCGGATAGCGAGAAGGCCGCGACTCTCGGCGAGAGTGGCGGGGCTGGTCTACTTGCTGCCTTGGCCCATGGCTTCTCCAAGAGTCATGAAGATGCGAAGGCTAGATTGGTGACAAATGCGCGAACGGCGGCTAAGGGCGGAAAGCGGACCTTCACTGCGAAGGGCACAAATGAGCAAGATGTGCGATAGCGGACGTCGGGTGCACTGCTCCGCATAGCCTTTATGCTTCGCCTGACAGATCGTCGAATTGGTCATACATTTCGAGGGCGCGCCGCGGTAACGATGCGGAAAGCTCATCCACGTCGAGCGCGTAGCGACCCAGCAGGAATCGCCCGCGGCGCTCGCGTATCTCATAAAACCGCACCGGTCGGCTGCGGTCCGTTAGCGCTTTGAGTATGGCGAATTTTACCGTTTGCGAGCAACGCATCTCGAAAACGACTTCTTCCATCTCAAGCGGGGAGTCATGCCGGCCGCGCGGGCCGACGAGCCTCCATTCGCGCTCGTAGCGCCAGTCACGGCCTTTTTCGTTAGGACGGCCTCATCTACCTGGTGGCGTGCTTCTGCGTCGCCGTCGAGCATTGCGCGACCGCGCTCGCCGCAATCAACCGGCTGCCGCCGTAGCTGATTTTGTGCAGGTCGCCCGCTGCCCGCGCGGGTAGGTCTGCGGAATGTAGCGCAGGCGCTCGGCACCGGTGGTATCGGGCTTCTCGTTCAGCGGCAGCGCTGTTTCCGTGCCGTCGGCCCAGACAGGGCGGACCGTGAACTGCTTTGCGAGCTTCCCGCTGCGCTCGCAGAATCGGCCCTTGACGAGGAACGAGAAATGCACCGGGTCGCAGTGCGTGTTGCCGGCAAGCGCGAGGATGTCGGCAAGCGCGCTTTTGCCGCTGCCCTTGTTACCGATGATGGCGACCATGTTGGAGTTGAGCGGCAGTTCGCTATCGAACCAAGTATCCGCCGTTTCGGCGTCGGCGTTTTTTCGAATGTGAAGCCGGTCTATGAACCGCGTGGCGTTGCCGCGCACCTCTTCGAGCTTGGGCGGGATGCGGCCGATATAGACGCGGTCCTCCCGCTCGTTGATGATCTGGCGCAGTCCGGCGAAGGTCGGGTCGGCCTTGATCCAGCAATATTTGTCGGTCGGCCGGGAGTCTTGGTCCCTGAGTTCGCCGAGCTCGTCCTTGACGTTGTGGGAGTCGCTGCCCTTGACGCATGGCTTCCGGTTTCCGAACCAGTCGCGGTAGAAATCTTCGCTATATTTGGGGTTCTTCCATAGAAAAAAGTCGGCCTGCGCCTTGTTGGCCGACCCCAAGATATCCGCGTCGCGGATCAGGTGCTGCCTGAGCATCACATCGGTATTCGGGTCGATGTTGTCGATGCCGCCATATTCGTCATAGGGCAGCCAGACGAGATACCGGCCGCGGAAGCTGCCGTCCGTGCGCAGCTTCTTCAGGATTTCGTTGAAATCTACCTACACGCTCAGCAGAAATTCGCTGCTGGCATAGCGCCCGCCGATCGAGCTACCGCCTGCCTGCTGATTCTTGAGGAACGTCTCGATATCTTCCGGATCGAGCGCCGGGGCGAATATCAGGTGGAAGTTCAGACGCTAACCGCCCTTGCCCTGCTTATTCATAAGCACATTCGTCATGCGGCACTCGACGACCGGCAGCAAAATCTTCCTGCGCAGCTTTTCCTAGGCGTCGCGGTAGGCTGCGTTGCCTTCCGTGTCGCCAGCCGGATTGGCCAACCGGTGGACCACTTCGCGGTAGCCCGCGACCGAGAAATAGTCATTAATGCCTATCACGTCGCAATCGGCGTTCCCAAGCTGGATGATGAACTGGTTATAGTCGCCGGTGAACCCGTGCGATGCCGGGCTGTGGACATGCAGGTCCCACTTCCGCCACTCCACACCCCGCGGCCATTGGCTTCCGGTCACGCCGTTTCCCACGACTGTTGCTTTTGGCGACGCCGTCAAGGCCCTTGAAAGGTGCGCATTGAAGTGTGCGGCGGTCGTATCTCCTGCTTCTCTCAAGTCAGTGATTACCGCAGAGACCTCGTTTTTCCCAGTGGAAACGTAAGATTGCCAGCACAGTACGAAGGAACTTCGAGGGCGATATCGGACTAGTGGTGGTCGGCCAACTGAAAATCGCCAAACGTTTCGAAGGGCGGGTTTGGCTGTTCAAGGCATTTCTCGCACTCGGTATCAATGTCCGCTTTGGGCCGTCTGGAGCCTTTGCCATCCCAGGCGTGATCGTCCGTTAAGGGCGGTAAGCGGACAATCATTGCGACACGGGGGTGCGGGCATTGGTGTCGCTCCTTGCTTCAGGGACGAGCGAGAACCTTGCAATCGCCTCCAACGTCAGCGCCAATCGCTAGGCGGGCCAGGGCAGGTAGCGACGTTGCCCCGGTGCGGTGCATGATGGCGGCGCGGTGGCTTTCCACGGTGCGTTGACTGATGCCAAGGTCGGCCGCGATGTTCTTGCTGGGCTGCCCGGCCAGCACCCGCTCCATCACCTCGCGCTGGCGCGGC
>JAIXSA010000116.1 GCA_027484915.1 Paracoccaceae bacterium
CAGATCCCGCGCGGCGGCCTCGGCGGCGGCGGCGTAACCGGCGATGCCGATCAGGTTTTCAGTCCCGGCGCGGCGGCCCATCTCCTGCCCGCCGCCTTTCAGCTGGGCGGGCACCTCGGTCCCTTGGCGGACGACCAGGGCACCGATGCCCTTGGGGCCGCCCAGCTTGTGGGCGCTGACAAGACCCATGTCGCAGCCCAGCCAGTTGAAGGCGAAAGGCACCTTGCCGAAGGCTTGCGTCAGGTCGCTGACGGCAAGACCCTGCGGCAGATCTTGCATGATCCCGGTTTCGGAATTTGCCAGTTGCAGCGCGGTCCGCGCGGGGTCGCTGACTGCCACCCTGCCCTGCGCATCCACCGGCAGGCTGGCCTCGCACCAGGCGGACACCGCGTCATGTTCAAGCGGAGCACAAACCAGTCCGCGCCCGGCACAGGCCAGCGACGCGGCTTCGGTCGCGCCAGAGGTGAACACGATATCCGCGCCGTCCGCCCCCAACGCCGTCGCGATCTTCGCCCGCGACTTTTCCATCAGCGACTTGGCGGCCCGCCCCTCGGCATGCACTGATGACGGGTTTCCCACCACCTCCATCGCCGCGACCATCGCCGCCTTGGCCTCGGGGCGCAGCGGGGCGGTGGCGTTCCAGTCAAGGTAGGTGCGGGTCATTCCTCATCCACCACCCGGAACAGGTGCGGCACGGCGGGGCAAGGGGTCAGGTCGTTCTTCACCACATCAGACAGCCGCACCTGGTGCAGAAAGACATAGACGTTGGCCGACAGGCTTTCCCACAGCCGGTTGGTCAGGGACTGGGCCCGGCTGCCTGAGAGCCCGCCGCTTGCCCCGGCTCCGGTGTGCATGGCATCAACGGTTTCCTCGACCGCCTCCATCACCTCGCTGATGCGGATGTCGGACGGCGGGCGCGCCAGCTTGTAGCCGCCGCCGGGGCCGCGCACCGCCTCGACCAGACCGGCGCGGCGAAGCTTGACGAAAAGCTGCTCCAGGTAGGGCAGGCTGATGTCCTGCCGCTTGGAAATCGCCGCCAACGACACCAGGTCATCGCCCTTGGCCAGCGCCAGGTCGGCCAGCGCCACCATCGCATAGCGTCCCTTGGTCGACAGCTTCATCCCGCCTCCTTGCCCCAAACGGGGAATCGCAACCGCATTGACGCCAAGCGCGGCGCACATTACCTCAGTCAAGCCCCGAAAATCGGTCCCGGCCTCGCCTGGCCCGCTTTAGAACGGTTCTAGTTTATCCGAGCGAAAGCGTCAAGAAATCGCTCCCGCATGAGAAGAGTGCAATGCCCGAGGTTATTTTTGCCGGCCCCGACGGACGCCTTGAGGGCCGCTACCATCCCCAGAAGGACCGCGATGCACCGATCGCGATCGTGTTGCATCCGCATCCCGCTTACGGCGGGACGATGAACAACAAGGTCGTCTACAACCTGCATTACGCCTTCTACAACCTGGGCTTCACCGTCCTGCGCTTCAATTTCCGCGGCGTCGGGCGCAGCCAGGGCGAATACGACCAGGGGATCGGCGAGCTGTCCGACGCCGCCAGCGCGCTGGACTACCTGCAGGCGATGAACCAGAACTCCAAGCAGTGCTGGGTCGCCGGTTTCAGCTTCGGCGCCTGGATCGGCATGCAGCTGCTGATGCGTCGGCCCGAGATCACCGGCTTCGTGTCGGTCGCCCCGCCCGCGAACCTCTACGACTTCTCCTTCCTCGCCCCCTGCCCCTCCTCGGGCCTGATCATCAACGGCACCGCCGACAAGGTGGCCCCGCCGAAGGACACCAAGACCCTGGTCGGCAAGCTGCACGAGCAGAAGGGGATCACGATCACCCATACCGAGATCGAGGGGGCGGATCACTTCTTCAAGGACGAAGAGGCGCATATGAAACCCATGATCCAGACGGTCAGCGACTATGTCCGCCGGAGGATGACGGAGGCGACACGGTAATGTCGGTAATCCAGGATATGGCCGACAAGCTGGCCGATGATGTGCTGGCGGCCGAAGTTGAACTTGGCGACGACCGCTTCTACGAAAAGGTCGCTGCAGTGCTTGCGGCCGCCTCGCCGACCTTTCAGGAGGCCTACATCACCTCGATCCGCGTCCGTCTGGCCGAACGCCGCGGGCGCGAGTTCCTGGAACGCGCCCTTGCCGCCAAGCGCGGACTGATCACCGACGCCGAGGCCGAGAACGACCTACCCATCGACATCGCAGGCTCTGGCCATTGACCGACCGGCTGGAGCAGCAGTTCGCCTTCCTCAATGAGGCGGACCGCCTGAAACATGTCCTGCGTGCGACGACGCTGGTCGACGGCTCGCGTCCCGAGAATTCCGGCGAACACAGCTGGCACCTGGCGCTTTACGCGCTGGTGCTGGCCGATCAGGCGGGCCCGGGCGTGGATATCAACCGGGTGATCCGGATGCTGCTGATCCACGACCTCGTCGAGATCGACGTGGGCGACGTGCCGATCCATTCGCAGAACGGCCAGGCCCATGCAAGTGCGGAGACGCAGGCTGCCGAGGCCAAGGCCGCTGACCGGATTTTCGGGCTTCTTCCCAGTGACTTGGCCACCAACCTCCGCGCCTTGTGGGAAGAGTTCGAAGCCGCCGCAACCCCGGACGCCCGCTTTGCCAAATCGCTGGACCGGGTGCAGCCCGTGATGGCGAACCTGATGTCGGGCGGCGGGACGTGGGCCACCTACAACGTGACGTTTGACCAGCTTGAGGCGCGGGTGGGGTCCAAGATCGCCAAAGGCGCGCCACGGCTCTGGGACTGGGTCAAGGCAAAGGCGCAGCCCTGGTTCGGGTAAGCTCCTCGTTCGCCTTCGGCTTCTCGTCGCAAAGCCAACACAGCGAGGAGTGACGAAGTCCACGACGAGCGGTGCGGCAAGAGCTGCGGCATTTCGGTATACAATCGCATACCGCCCTTCCCAAGCCATCGCTTTTCCGCTATGACGCCGCCAACCGAATCCACAGGAGGCCGCGCATGTCGAAGATCAAGGTAGCCAACCCCGTCGTCGAGCTCGACGGCGACGAGATGACCCGGATCATCTGGGACTTCATCAAGCAGAAGCTGATCCTGCCTTACCTCGACATCGACCTGAAATACTACGACCTCGGGATCGAGGAACGCGACCGTACCGACGACCAGATCACCATCGACGCGGCGAACGCCATCAAGCAGTACGGCGTCGGCGTCAAATGTGCGACGATCACCCCGGACGAACAGCGGGTCGAGGAGTTCGGCCTGAAGCAGATGTGGAAATCGCCCAACGGCACGATCCGCAACATCCTGGGCGGCGTGATCTTCCGCGAGCCGATCATCTGCAAGAACGTGCCGCGCCTTGTGCCGCACTGGACCCAGCCCATCGTCGTCGGCCGCCACGCCTTCGGCGACCAGTACCGCGCGACCGACTTCAAGTTCCCCGGTGCGGGGAAGCTGACGATGAAGTTCGTCGGCAACGACGGCACGGTGATCGAGAAGGACGTCTATTCGGCCCCTTCGGCCGGCGTCTACATGGGGATGTACAACCTTGACGACAGCATCACCGACTTCGCCCGCGCCTCGCTGAACTATGGTCTCCAGCGCGGGGTGCCGGTGTATCTGTCCACCAAGAACACCATCCTCAAGGCCTATGACGGGCGTTTCAAGGACATCTTCCAGCAAGTCTTCGACGCGGAATTCGCCGACAAGTTCAAGGCGAAGGGCATTACCTACGAACACCGTCTGATCGACGACATGGTCGCCTCGGCGCTGAAATGGTCGGGCGGCTATGTCTGGGCCTGCAAGAACTATGACGGCGACGTGCAGTCCGACATCGTGGCGCAGGGCTTCGGCTCGTTTGGCCTGATGACCTCGGTCCTGATGACGCCCGATGGCAAGATCGTCGAGGCTGAAGCCGCCCACGGCACGGTGACCCGCCACTACCGCGAGCATCAGAAGGGCAAG
>JAIXSA010000092.1 GCA_027484915.1 Paracoccaceae bacterium
GTCGCGACCGTCTTCGAGGTGATGCCCAACGCTTGACTTAGCTGCGCGAGCGCAGCGTGCGATCGCTGTATTGCAGATCACTAGCCATACGCGGTCATCGCGCTCGCGGAACGAACTTGTCCGATAATGCTTCCTTCCATTCCTGCGGAAGGATCCCAGCATCAAATCGTGGGACCAGACACCTACACACCATCAGCAAGCATGTGTACGACACATTCAAGTGATCCAATATAAGCTGCCACAGGCGGGAAAAGATGAAGCGACTGATCCTGCATACTGGTCATTCAAAGTGCGCGAGCAGCACAATTCAAAGCTATTTGTCCCTGAACCCCGTATTGCCACTTGCCTCAATTGATAGGGGGCGCGCAATATATATCGCAGGCAATAGCCGCATGATTCACTATGGAACCACGCTCAAGAAGCATGCAGAAGAAGATGCGCTCAAATATTTGAACTTTCCAAAAGAACTCCTAGAGAACTCCACGATGTTCTCGGAACTGATGTCCAAATTCGGATCCCTCACAAGTAACAATGATACCATTATCATCAGCAATGAAGCTTGGACGGATAAAGGCGCAGTAAGCCAAGGAGTTATTGAAACTCTTGGGAACGTTCGATGCCAGATTGATGTCTTCATGGTTTGCAGACCGCCCGTCGACTGGTTCAATGCTGCGTGGTGGCAATGGGGGGCCTGGGTTGGCGACCAAGAAAAGGCTTCGTTATTGAAGAGTTATCAGGAAATCAACTTCTGGTCATCGGTTCAGGAGTGGCAAAGAACTGGCCTCATAAATCAGATAAAGATTGTCGATCTGTCGCAGGACCCCCTTACTTCATTCCTCCAGTTTGCAGGAGTGGTCACAGATCAACCGATAAGGTTCACTCCCTCCAACTCCGCAACGGACTACGACGTATTGCGCCACCTTATCCACAATAAGGAACACTATCGCCGCAGCATTCACAATCCGGGGATCGAGTTCTACCTCAACAGGCTGCTGAAGTTCAAACCTAGAAGGCCCCCCGGATACGCATCCCGGGCAATTGCAGAAGCCATCATTGAGAACAGCCGCGCCGATCATGAAAGATTGATTGAAATGATTGAACAAACGGGCCAGAAGCTGGATCCGGAGGTCGTGCGCAAGTATCTGGATGCATCGAGTTACAAGGATCTCCCTGAGGAGACTCTCGCCTTGCCATCACAACCTGACTATTCTGACGCCTTTGTGTTGAACCTGGTCGATACCATTATTTCGCTTGGCAAAGAAATTGATGCCTTGCGTCGATGAATCACAGCAACTCCTGGAACATCCAACCCTCGGGCAAGTATGCCGCCCGCTTGGGGTTGATGCGCAGCTCTTGGCTTGACTGTGCAAGCGACGCTTGTGAACGCTGGATTGTAGCTCGGACGCCTGCGTTGTCTTTGCGCTCCCGAGACAAACTTGTTGGATAGTGCGTCTTTCCAGTCCCGCGAAAGAATCGCAAAATCAAACATGGGATCAAACATTCACTCTCGGCAGGGGCCGATGCGACGCGAAGGATCATCCGTGTCTGTCGAAGAAGTTGCCAACCGGTTCCGATGTGCCCTTTCGGATTGGCAAATTCTATCAATCCGACTTAATGATCGCCCCGGAGAGAGCAGTCGCCGGTGCAGCGCAAGCCACCGATTTTCCTTCGGAACTCGAGCAAAGGATATTGTCCGTGTGAAGGCCGATATATGCATTTCCGTTGCGTATTTCAGATACAACAAATGCTGCGTCAACTTTTGCGCCACCCTTCGGCGACTCAATAACCCAGTCCGTTAACGTAAGGGTAAAACCATCTTCCGTCTCGACATATTCGCCGGGCAGCTGCAGAACGAAGAATTTTTCTCCACCTTGCGGTGTATTGTGGATGTGGATCGGTCCAAGGGCACCGCCTTTGCCGGCAGCTGCAAGGTCATCCAGCCTAAGCCCAGTTACGACCATGTCGAAGCTCAGCCTTTTTCCATCGTCAGATAGATTAATCGTCGCAACCGCAGCCCCTGACTGCTGCGATTGCCAGCTGTCAGCAACTTCATGATCTGTATCCAATGTGCTGTTGTAGGTTTCCGCCGATGCGGGAAGTCCTCCAGCAGACATTAGAGCCGTCAAGACTGCGCAGCGCATGATCATCATTTTTGGTCTCTCGTCAGGTTTTGCCGTGCTGCTGTATGCGCAAGCTTTTGCAATCGTGCGTGAGGATCGTACGGCGGGTCCTAGTACTCAAGGTCGTTAATGTTCTGTGATTTCGCCGACACTGACAGAACCAAGCGGATCGTGCAGCTCAGGCCAAGAGTAGGGCTGATGTCGAGATAAGTCCGACGCGACCTCGAAAGTCTATTTTTTCTATTGAAAACAATTATTTAGCGCGATAAGTCTCTTGGCGGCTTCCCTGAAGTTTTGAATCCTCATGGAAATTTTGAAGCCAGGGTCATCAGCTTATTGACCTATAGATAGTCATTGATATCTTTTTGGTATTGAATCCCGGTATTCGGTGGGTCGCAGTCCCTGCTTTGAAGTGAAGGACTTGTCCCATGGTGCTTCCTCCCGCCCTGCGAAAGGATCTCTCCATCAAACCATGGGATCGAAAACCTAAGCCGCCAGTCCGCCCCGTGACGGCCGCTGGATGCCAAGTCTCGGGTGCAGCCGCCCGGCCACCCACCAGGACGCCAGGAGCCCGCAACCCGCAGCCACGAAGATCCCCGGCAAGGGCGCGACCCACAGGACTAGCCAGGCCGCCCCCGGCGTCAGGATCGACGAGACATCGCGGAAGCTGGAATACACCGCCGACATCTCGGTCCGCTCGGACGGCTTGACCGACATCAGGAACGGCAGGCCGCCGACGACGTCCAGCATGACCAGGAACACCGACCCCGCCATGCAGAAGGCCACGGTCGTCCACGGCAGGAAGGACATCAGGCCCGCCGCCAGGAACAGCGTTCCGCACAGCCCGAAAGCCGTGCGCACTGACCGGCGCACCGACAGCCGTCGCACCAGCCGGTTCAGGGCCGGGGCAGCGAAAAGCAGGGCGTTGGTAATGGACAGCGCAATGCCCCCGACCTTGTCGCCCAGACCCGCCTCGATGCAGAAGATCGGCAGGTAGACGACGTAAACCCACCAGCCGCAGCTTCGCATCACCGCGAACATCCATCCCGCGATCAGTCGCGGCTGGCTGAAGAACCGGCCCAAATAGCCCAGCGGGTTCACCGCCGGTCGCTTGGCGCGGGTGATCTGCTTGCCGTTCCCAAGACGCAGGACCCAGAAGCAAACCAGAAGGATGAAGGCGAACGTGCCCGAGGCGATGAATGGCAAGGCATGCCAATGGTGGTAGAGCCAGACCCCCGCCATCGGGCCGATTGCCCAGGGTGCAGCCGCATAGACCATCTGGGTCGACTGGCTTCGCCCCAGATTCGCACGGTCGACATAGTCCATCACATAGGCGTTCAGGCAGACGAAGATCGTCACCGTCGCCATCGCATTGCAGACCAGCGCCATCGGCACCGACCAGACCGTCCCGATGGCCCCCAGCGTGTTGCCGATCAAGTACATGCAGACCCCGCCCGTATAGGTCCAGCGCCTTGGAATCCAGCGCGCCGCCCAGGGAACCATCAGCCCCCAAAGCAGCGCCACCACGCCCGAGATGAAGAACGCCACCGAGGTCGCCTGCGCATCGTGCAGCGCGTCATAGACGACCAGCGGCATGGTCGAGATCAGCATCCCCCGGATTGACGCGTCCAGACCCGACAGCAGCGCGAAATGCTCGATGCGGGGGGTGGGGCTGTGGCGCAGCGCCAGCGGAATGTAACGGTTGGCCATGCCCCGACTTGGACGGTCAAGCCCAGGTTCCGTCTGTCACAAAGCCGACATCTGACGTCGCATCACGCCGGACGAGCCAGAAGGTCAACCAGCCGCGACCGCGCCTCGGGCAGGGGGCGGTCGTGCAGCACCGGGCGCAGCTCGCGGTCCAGGAAGAACCCGGTCAGCCGCAGTCCCGACACCACCGCCTCTGCCGACAGTGGTCCATTGCCGTCCAGCCCCTCGGGCAGTGGCAGCAGCCGGTCCGCCCAGTCGCCGGCCCCTTGGGCCGTCACAGCCCGCCCGGTCTTTGGACTGACATAGACCAGCCCCTCCGTCGCGCCGGTGACGGCGCAGGATGACAGGTCCAAGCCGAAGCCGATCTCTTCCAAGAGGCACAGTTCCCAGCGAACATAGGCCGCTGGCCAGCCCTCCTGTCCCAGCGCATCCATCAGCGTCAGCGTCTTCCGCCACAAGGCCGGATGCGGCTCGCGCTCGGGCAGCGCCTCGTGCAGCAGGGTGCAGACAGACAACAGCCCCGCCAGCGCCAGCCGGTCCGCCAGCAGATGCGCGCGGCTCTTCAGCGGCTCCACCGTGTAGCTGCCGATGTGGTCGTCCAGCCGCGCCCGCCATTCCAGCGTCAAGCCCGTGCCCGGCTGCAGGGCCGCCGCCAATTTGCGCGAAGCCCCGCCCCGCACCACGCCCATGTGTCGCCCATGCGCCGCCGTCATGACCTCGATGATTGCCGAGGTCTCGCCATGCGGCCGCATCGACAGAAGGATACCTTCATCGCGCCAGTCCATGCCGGGACTATCCGACGCGGCGCCACACCCCGCAAGGGCCGTTGCAGGCCGGACGCGTCGCCCTATCCTTCAGGCATGACCATTGCACGCACTCTGGCCGCCGTCGTTGCTCTGACCGCCCTTGTCGCGCTTGTCCTGCAAGCCCGCATCGCCGACGGCGCACCCACCCGGCCCCAGGGCACTCCGGTCTGGTGGTGGCTGGCCGGCTATTTCACCATTCTGACGAACCTTGGTGTCGCGGTCGCCATGACCGCCGTTGCCCTGGGGCACCGCCTGACGCCCCGGGCACAAGGCGGCCTTGTCCTGGCCATCCTGATGGTCGGGATCGTCTACCACGCGCTTCTCGCGCGGCTCTGGGCACCGCAGGGCCTGGCCTGGTGGGCCGACCAGGGGCTGCACACGGCGACGCCGGTCCTGATGCTGGGCTGGTGGTTGGGGTTCGGCGACCGGGGGGTCACACTGCGCGATCTGCCGTACTGGCTGATCTGGCCCGGCCTCTACGCCACCTACGCCTTTCTGCGCGGGGCGCTCACCGGCTTCTGGCCTTATCCGTTCCTCGACGCCGACGCGCTCGGCTGGCCCGAGGTTGCGCTCAACGCCGCCGGGATGGTCCTTGCCTTCGCGGGCCTTGGGCTGGGCCTGATCGCGCTGGCCCGATCAGTCCGCTAACCCGTCCTCGTCCAGCAGCGTCCGCCCGTTCCGGTCCTCCAGCTCGATCACCCAAAGGTCCGGGTCCCGGCCCTTCGTGCGGGTAACCAGCGCATCCACCTCAGCCTCCGGCCCCTCGGCCAGAAGGATCCAGGCCCGCGCGCCGGTCATCAGGTCCGACCGCCGCTCAAAGGCCCGCGCTGTGCCGTCCAGAAGCGCCACCTTGACGACAACCGCCCCGGCCTCCGGATCACCCTTTGCGGTCACATAGGCGGGAATATCCGCCAGACGGAGGCGCGTCAGATAGGCCGACACCCAAATGCCCGAGGCCAACCGAGGCGTCATGCGCCAAAGTCCTTCAAAAGCCGGAATTTTCGAAAATTCCGGTTCGGAGCCTTCAAAGGCTCCGGTCCGATTTCTTTGAAGAGATCGAACTCCTCACGCATCGCCGTCCTTGAAATCCAGGCCCATCTCGGAATAGCGCTCCGGCGCGTCCAGCCAGTTCGGCCGCACCTTCACCTGCAGGAAGAGGTGCACCGTGCGCCCCAGGAACTCGCTGATATCGGCCCGCGCCGCCTGACCAATGGCCTTGATCGTCTCGCCCTTGTTGCCCAAGACGATCCCCTTGTGGCCGTCGCGCGCGACATAGACGATCTGGTCGATCCGGGTCGTGCCGTCGGGTTTGTCTTCCCATTTCTCGGTCTCGACCGTCAGCTGGTAGGGCAGCTCTTCGTGCAGGCGCAGGGTCAGCTTCTCGCGCGTCATCTCGGCCGCGATCATCCGCATAGGGAGGTCGGCGATCTGATCCTCGGGATAGAACCACGGACCCTCGGGCACTTCGGCCGCCAGCCATTCCCGCAGGTCGGCCACGCCATAGCCCTTCTCGGCACTGATCATGAAGGTCTTGGCGAAGGGGAAGGCCGCGTTCGCCTCTTCGGCCAGGGCGAGCAGCGTCTCGGCCTTCACCCGGTCCAGCTTGTTGATCGCCAGCGCCACGGGCTTGCCCTTCGGCATCTCGTCCTTCATCCGGTCGATGATGGCCTTCGCCCCCTCGGTCAGCCCGCGCTGCGCCTCGATCAGAAGGACAATGATGTCGGCATCCGACGCCCCGCCCCAAGCCGCCTTGACCATCGACCGATCCAGCCGCCGCCGGGGCCGGAAGATGCCAGGAGTGTCGACGAACACGATCTGGCTCTGCCCCTCCATGCAAACCCCGCGAATCCGCGTCCGCGTGGTCTGCACCTTGTGCGTGACGATGGATACCTTCGCCCCCACCATCCGGTTCAGAAGCGTGGACTTGCCGGCATTCGGCTCTCCGATCAGGGCAACGAAGCCCGCGCGCGTGGTCATGTGGTGGCAACCCTTTCCTCAAGCCGTCCCCATAGGCGAAACGGCCGCAAAAGGCCAGTTGGCATTGTGAACCCGGATAACCGCCGTCTCAGGCGTCCCGTTCCACCTGCTCCAAGAGCAGTCGCGCAGCCGCCTGCTCGGCGACCCGCTTCGACCCCGCAGTGGCCTTGGCTGTCTCGCCGCTGGCCAAGCTCACCCGCACCGTGAACTGCGGCGCGTGGTCCGGCCCGGAGCGCCCGGCTTCCTCGTACCCCGGCGGGGGCATCCCCCGGGCCTGGGCCCATTCCTGCAGGCTGGTCTTGGCATCCCGCGCATCGGGCTCCACCGCCGCGATGCGACTGCCCCAAAGGCGCAGGACCAGCGCCCGCGCAGCTTCGAAGCCCGCGTCTTGGTAGACGGCGGCAATCACCGCCTCCATCGCGTCGCCCAGCAACGCCTCCTTCCGGCGGCCGCCCGTCAGCATCTCGCTGCGCCCAAGCTTCAGGACATCCCCAAGGCCAACCTCCCGCGCCACGTCGGCGCAGGTTTCCTTGCGGACCAGCGCGTTGAACCGGGGCGCCAGTTGCCCCTCGCGCGCGCCGGCATCTGCGGAAAGCAGCGCCTCGGCCATCACCAGGCCCAGCACCCGGTCACCCAGGAACTCCAGCCGCTGGTTGTCGGGCCGGGTCGCCGTGCCGATCGAGGCATGGGTCACCGCGCGCACCAGAAGCTCGGGCTTGCGGAACGTGTGCCCCAGCCGGCCCTGAAAGGCTGCGAGGTCCGCCGACAGCCTCACGCCGTTACTCGATCGCCTTGAAGAAGCGGTCGGCCCGCCAGGTCCAGAAGAAGAACAGGCTGCGGCCCGCAGACGAGAACATGATCCGGTCCGCCCGGCCGATCAGATACTCCGCCGGCAGGTAGTCCACGCCGCCCACCTCCAGCGGGAAACGGCTGTCGGTGGAGTTGTCTCGGTTGTCGCCCATCACGAAGTAATGGCCCTCGGGCACGGTGAAGACGTCGGTGTTGTCGCCCCCGCCATTCGAGTCGATGTTCAGCACATGGTGTTGGCGACCCTCGGGCAGGGTTTCGATGAACCGGCTCTTGGTGCAGATGCCGCCGTCACCCACTGCGCCGTTCTCGCAACGCGGGCGGTTGCGCATCGGGCCCTGCGCCTCCATCACTTCCTCGAAGACACCGGCCGCCTCTTGCGGGGCCGCGACGCCATTGATGAAAAGCACGCCATTCTTCATTTGCATCTTGTCGCCGGGCAGGCCGACCAGCCGCTTGATATAGTCCGTCCCCGCCGTCGGATGGCGGAACACCACCACATCTCCGCGCACCGGCTCCGAGCCGAGCACGCGGCCAGACACCGGGCAGAGGCTGATCGTCGTGAAGGGGATTTCGCAGGAATAGCGCGAATAGCCGTAGGCCATCTTGTTGACGAAAAGGAAGTCGCCGATCAGCAGCGTGTCCTTCATCGACTCGGACGGAATCCAGAACGGCTGAAACAGGATCGACCGGAAGGCGATCGCGATCACCAGGGCCCAGAAGACCGTCTTGATCGTCTCGACGATGCCGCCATCGCCGTTGTCCTTGCTTGCCATGTTATCCTGCCTCTTGCCCTTTTCCGCTACATGCGCGCCGGGACATGGCGAGTCAAGCTTGCCCCACCGCCCCCGGCGCCAGCGGGCGCGCCTCGATCACCACGAAGGCCTGCGCCCAAGGGTGGTCGTCAGTCAGCGTCACGTGGATCACCGCCTCATGCCCCGCCGGGGTCATCGCGCGCAGCCGTTCTGCCGCCCAGCCCGTGACATGCATCACCGGCTGGCCCGAGCGCAGGTTGGTCACCGCCATGTCCTTCCAGGCAATCCCCATCCGCAGGCCGGTGCCAAGGGCCTTCGAACAGGCCTCCTTCGCCGCCCAGCGCTTGGCATAAGTCGCGGCCACGGCGCGGGGGCGGCTTTCGGCCTTCTTCTGCTCGATTTCTGTAAAGACGCGGTCCTTGAAGCGGTCGCCGTGCCGGGTGAGCGTCGCCTCGATCCGCTCGATGTTGCAAAGGTCGCTGCCGATCCCAAGGATCATCGCCCGCAACCCCGCGCAATGCCGATTTCCGAAATGGACATCGCTCCGGACTGCGTCACGAATTCCAGTGTCACGCCATGCCCTCGCGCGCGTTGTCCATCCGGCGGCGCATCTCTTCGATAGAGGCCTCCAGCCCCCGGAAGATCGCCTCGCCGATCAGGAAATGCCCGATGTTCAGCTCGGCCAGCTCCGGGATCGCAGCGATGGGCTCGACGTTGTCATAGGTCAGGCCGTGCCCGGCATGGACCTCCAGCCCCAGACTTGCCGCAAGCTCGGCACCGGCCTGAAGCGCGGCAAGCTCGCGTTCGGCCAAGGACGTATGCCCGTCGGCCAGAAGCTCGGAGTAAAGCCCGGTATGCAGTTCCACCACTGCCGCACCGATGCGGGCACTGGCTTCGATCTGGCGGGGGTCGTGGCTGATGAACATGCTGACCCGGCAGCCGGCCTCACGCAGGGGCGCGATATAGTCCGTCAGCCGGTTCTGGTCGCCGGCCACATCCAGCCCGCCTTCGGTCGTCCGCTCTTCGCGCTTTTCGGGGACCAGGCAGACGGCGTGCGGCCTGTGGCGAAGAGCGATGGCCTGCATCTCGGCCGTGGCAGCGCATTCGAAATTCAGCGGAATGGCGATCCCGGCCATCAGGGCTTCGATGTCGGCATCGCGGATGTGGCGGCGGTCCTCGCGCAGGTGCGCGGTGATGCCGTCCGCCCCGGCCGTCTCGGCCAGAAGCGCTGCCCGCAAAGGGTCGGGCCAGGCGCTGCCGCGCGCATTGCGCACCGTCGCCACGTGGTCGATGTTCACCCCAAGCCTCAGCTTGCCCGGCGCTTTCAGTGGATGGGTCATTCCGGCCTTCCCGCGTTTTGCGACAGTCTAGGGCGCGCCAGAGCTGTCGTCATCGTCCTCGCCGCCTTTTTCGGTGCGGCGTTTCAGCTTTGCTGCCGCCTCGGCCAGCTTCGCCCGCATCTTGCCGCGGCGCTCGGCCCGCTCATGCGCCGTAGCGGCGCGCGCCTTCTGATAGGCCTCGACCAGCGGAATCGTGACGTAATAGGCCACGGCGCTGATCACGATGGCCGGACCAAGCGCGCCGATGAACCAGGGCAGGTAGATCTCGTTCCAGAACTGGATCAGCCCGTCCCACTGCGCCTTCTGCGGGCCGAACAGCGCCATGAAGTTGAACCACAGGTCATGGCCCGCATTCTCCAGCGCGCCCAGGATGTACTTGGCGTTGAGCGGCGCCTCGATCCCCAGAAGCCAGTGGCCCAGCCAGACCGCGAAGACCGTGAAGGGTGGCGTGGTCAGCGGGTTGGTGTTGAAGGTGCCCAGCAAGGCCGCCAGCACGTTGCCCCGCATGAGCCGCGCCATCCCCCAGGCCGCCAGGAACTGCAGGCCCGGCAGGGGCAGGAAGCCGATGAAGAACCCCGCGAAGACCCCCCGCGCTACCCGGTGCGGTTGGTCCGGCAGACGCCGCATGCGATAGACGACATAGCGCGTGGCCCGCTTGAAGCCCGAGCGCGGATAGACCTGCTCGCGCAGCCAAGCGCCCCACCCCAACGGATCCCTGCGTCTGAAAACCAACGTCGCCTCTTCTCCGGGCCCTACCCCCGCTGTCCGACCCTAGGGTCGGCGTGTCAAATCCCTGTGACGCGAGATCTGCGCCACATCCGTCTCGGCCTCAAGCGCCGTCATGACCATGTGCAGATGTTCGACGTCACGCAAGTCCACGTCAATGATAAGGCGATAGAAGTCCGGCTTGCGGTCGGTGAACCGCAGGTCCGAGATGTTCGCTTTCTGCTCACCCACCAGCGTGCAGATCCGCCCCAGCACCCCAGCGTCGTTCGATATGGTCAGATCCAGGCTTACAGTGAACACGGGCTTGTGACGCCCCGCCTGCCATTGCAGGTCCACCCAGCGCGAGGTCTGGTCCTCGAACTCCTCCAGCGCGGGGCAGTCGATGGCGTGGACCACCACGCCCTGGCCGCGGTAGGTGATGCCAACGATCCGCTCGCCCGGGACCGGCTGGCAGCACTGCGCGCGGCGGAAGTTCTGGTCGGCGGTCAGGCCGATCACGGGGCGCTTGGCGTCGACTTCCTCTGCCACCGCCTGCGCAAGCTCGGGGTACAGGATCTCCACGACCCGCCGTGCCGGCATCTCGGCCGAGCCCAGCCGCGCCAGAAGGTCGTTCTCGTCCGCCAGCCCCAGCATCTTCGCCGCGGTCCGCAGCGCCTTGTCCGTCGCCTTCTTGCCGACGTGGTCGAAGGCCGCACGCGCCAGTTCCTGCCCTAGCTTCACGAACCGGCCCCGATCCTCCTCGCGCAAGGACCGCCGGATCGCCGCCTTGGCGCGCCCCGTCGTGACGATGTCGATCCAGCTGGATTGAGGCCGCTGCCCTTCCGCCGTGATGATCTCGATCGACTGGCCATTTTTCAGCCGCGTCCACAGCGGCACCCGGATCCCGTCGATCTTCGCCGAGACGCAACTGTTCCCGATCCGCGTATGGATCGCATAGGCGAAATCCAGCGGCGTCGCCCCGCGCGGCATCTGGATCACGTCCCCCTTCGGCGTGAAGCAGAACACCTGGTCCGAGTACATCTCAAGCTTCACATGCTCGAGGAACTCGTCCGTGTCGCCTTCATCCAGCCGTTCGGTCAGCGTCGCGATCCACTTCGCCGGATCCACCGCAAAGGGGTTCACCGCCCGCACGCCCTCACGGTAGGACCAATGCGCCGCGACCCCCGCCTCGGCAACCTCGTGCATCTCTCGCGTGCGGATCTGCACCTCGACCCGCTTGCCGTCGCGGCCACTGACCGTTGTATGGATCGACCGATACCCGTTGTTCTTCGGCTGGCTGATATAGTCCTTGAACCGCCCCGGCACCGCGCGCCAGCGCTGATGGATCACCCCGAGGATCCGGTAGCAATCCGCCACCGACCCGCAGATCACACGAAAGCCGTAGATGTCCGAGAGCCGGCTGAACGCCAGGTCCTTCTCCTGCATCTTGCGCCAGATGCTGAACGGCTTCTTCGCCCGCCCAAAGACATCCGCGTCGATCTGCGCCTTCTCCAACTCGTGCAGGATATCCGCCGTGATCTTGTGGACCACATCCCCGGATTCCTTCTGCAGGGTCAGAAACCGCCGCAGGATCGAATTCCGCGCCTCGGGGTTCAGGACCTTGAAGGACAGGTCCTCCAGCTCCTCGCGCATCCACTGCATGCCCATCCGGCCAGCCAGTGGAGCGAAGATCTCCATCGTCTCGCGCGCCTTCTGGGCCTGTTTCTCCGGGCTCATCGACCGGATCGTGCGCATGTTGTGCAGCCGGTCGGCCAGCTTGACCAGGATCACCCGCAGGTCGCGGGACATCGCCATGAAAAGCTTGCGGAAGTTCTCGGCCTGCTGGCTTTCGGTGTTCGACAGCTGCAGGTTGGTCAGCTTGGTGACCCCGTCGACAAGTTCGGCAACCTCTTCGCCGAACATCGCGGCCACATCGGCATAAGTCGACCGCGTATCCTCGATCGTGTCGTGCAACAGCGCGGTGACGATCGTCGCATCATCAAGCCGCTGCTCGGTCAGGATCGCGGCCACGGCGACGGGATGGGTGAAATAGGGCTCGCCCGACTTCCGCATCTGCCCTTCGTGCATCTTCATGCCATAGGCATAGGCGCGACGGATCAGGTCGGCATTGCAGCGCGGATTGTAGTTGCGGACCAGGGCGATGAGGTCTTCGACGTCGATCATCATCGCCCCTTAAGCGGGCTAAGGCCCGGTCAGAACTCGCCCTGGGCTTCCATAAGCGCGCGGAGCAGTTTTTCTTCCGACATGTCGTCGACCATCGGACGATCCATCTCGCCGCCCATGAGCAGTGCCATCTGGTCTTCCTCGGGCTCGTCGACCTCGATCTGGGTCTGATAGCTTTCGATCATCCGCTCGCGCAGAACCTCGGCCTGCTGGGCCTCATCCGCGATCTCGCGCAGGGCGACCACGGGGTTCTTGTCGTTGTCGCGGTCCACCGTCGCAGGCGGCCCGGCCGCGATCTCGCGCGCCCTGTGGGCAGCCAGCATCACCAGCTCGAACCGGTTCGGGACCTTGTCAACGCAATCTTCGACCGTCACGCGGGCCATGGGGGTACTCCAATCGGGAAGCTTCGCTGGAAGTGGCCTTATTATGCCGGGCAGAAAGTCTTGACAAGCGGCAAATCGGGCAAAATCAAAGTGGTTTGACGGCCGCGCGATCCGCTTCGGGCAGCGCGTCCAGCATCTGCCGCACGGTTTGGCCGGTCCGGGGATGCACCCAGTCCGGCGCGACGTCGGCCAGCGGGACAAGGACGAAGGCGCGGTCTTGCAGCCGTGGATGCGGCAGGATCAGCCGGTCAGGAGTTGCCCGGACCTGGGCCTCCGGCGGCAGCGCACGCCAGGAATCCTGCGTCGCAGCGTCGGGCAAGACCGAATCGCCGACTGCAAGCAGATCCAGATCCAAAGTCCGCATTCCCCAGCGTTTGTTGCGCACCCGTCCAAAACGGTTTTCAACCGCATGCAGCGTTGCCAAAAATGACGTTGCGTCACTTTCTTCCCCCGCCGAAACCACGGCGGCCGCGTTGACATAGTCCGGCCCGGAACCCGCCGGAAAGCAAGGGGTTGCATAGAACCGGCTAACTGCAAGAACTGTAAGGCCTTCTTTTGCAAGCGCTTGCAAAGCGTGTTTCAGCGTCGTCGACGGCGCCTCGCCTTCGAACGGCAGATTTGCGCCGAGCGCAACCAAAACGGGCGGACCTATCCTTTTGTGCATCGGCTTTATCCTTTAGTTCTCTTGTGTGTAGCGGGGTCCGACTGTTATCCACAATCCGTTGGCCGCTGGATTTCCTGATTGCACGTCTTTGGACTAGCTGGGTTTCATCTGACGGCGACTTTGAGGGGACACAGAATGTTTTACAAAGACGAACGGCTTGCGCTGTTCATCGATGGTTCTAACCTTTACGCCGCGGCCAAGGCACTGGGGTTCGACATCGACTACAAGCTCCTGCGGATGGAGTTCATGCGTCGGGGCAAGCTGTTGCGGGCCTTCTACTACACCGCTCTGCTCGAGAACGATGATTACTCTCCGATCCGACCGCTGGTGGACTGGCTGCACTACAACGGCTTCACCATGCGCACCAAGCCCGCGAAGGAATACACCGACAGCCAGGGACGGCGTAAGGTGAAGGGCAACATGGACATCGAACTGACCGTCGATGCAATGGAACTTGCCGCCCGGGTCGATCACATCGTGCTGTTTTCAGGCGACGGGGACTTCCGCCCGCTGGTGGAAAGCCTGCAGCGCCAGGGCGTTCGCGTTTCGGTCGTGTCGACCATCCGCAGCCAGCCGCCCATGATCGCCGACGAACTGCGCCGCCAGGCCGACAATTTCATCGAACTGGACGAGTTGCGCGAAGTCATCGGCCGTCCGCCGCGCGAACCGCGCCCCGTCACCGCCGAAGAGGCAGTGGTCGAAGCGAAGTGAACCTTGCAACCGTCATGACCGGGGCACGGGGGCTCCGGTCATGATCGCCCTTGCTGGTCTGTTTCTTGCGGCCTTCCTGGCGGCGACGCCGGTGCCGTTCCAATCCGAACTCGTGTTTCTCGGCCTGCAGGCCGCAGGGTGGGGTACCTTGGCCCTGGTCCTCGTCGCCTCGATCGGCAACACTCTTGGGTCATGCGTGACATATGCGCTTGGCCGTGTCCTTGCGGACCAGCGCGATCACCGCTGGTTTCCGCTGCGACCTGCGCAGATGACCCGGGCCGAGGGGTGGTGGGGCCGCTGGGGCCTTTGGCTTCTTTTGCTGTCTTGGGCGCCCTTCGGCGACATGATCGTGGCGCTGTCCGGCGTTTTGCGCGTTCCGTTCCCGGTGTTTCTGCTGCTGGTCGCCCTTGCCAAGACCGGCCGCTACATCGCTCTCGGCTGGCTCGGGGCCGCAGCTTTCGGCCTCTGACCGCCGCTCGTCGATGACTTCGTCACTCCTCGCTCGGTCCCACCCGACGAGGAGACGAAGTCGAACGAGGAGGCACCGGTTAACAACTCCTGAACGCTCACAGGCAACCCCTTGAAATCCCTCACCTCGCAAACCTGCCCACGCGTGGACACTGGACGCGGCCCCCTCCGCCCCGTAAATCTGTCGAGACCCCTGCCAAAGGCCCGCCTATGTCCGACTTGCCCCCCCTGACCCTCTACCTCGCCGCCCCCCGCGGCTTCTGTGCCGGGGTGGACCGCGCGATCAAGATCGTCGAGATGGCCCTGCAGAAATGGGGCGCACCCGTCTACGTCCGCCACGAGATCGTCCACAACAAGTTCGTCGTCGACGCCCTGAAGGCCCAAGGGGCGATCTTCGTCGAGGAGCTGGACGACTGCCCTACCGACCGCCCCGTCGTCTTCTCCGCCCACGGCGTCCCGAAGTCCGTCCCCGCCGCGGCCGCCCAGCGGAACATGATCGCCGTCGACGCGACCTGCCCCCTCGTCACCAAGGTCCACAACGAAGCCGCCCGCCACCACGAGGCCGGGACTCAGATGATCTACATCGGCCACCAGGGCCACCCGGAGACGGTCGGTACCATGGGCCAACTCCCACCCGGCGAGGTCCTCCTCGTCGAAACCGTCGAAGACGTCGCAACCCTGCAAGTCCGCGACCCCGCCAAGCTCGCCTTCATCACCCAGACCACCCTTTCCGTCGACGACACCGCCGAAATCGCCGCCGCCCTCAAGGCCCGCTTCCCCCAGATTCACGCCCCCGCCCACGACGACATCTGCTACGCCACGACCAACCGCCAGGCCGCCGTCAAGGCCGTCGCCCCCAAGATCGACGCCCTTCTCGTCATCGGCGCCCCCAACTCCTCGAACTCCAAACGCCTGGTCGAGGTCGGCTCGGCCGCCGGATGCCCCTATTCCATGCTGATCCAGCGCGCCGCCGACATTGACTGGCGCGCCCTGCAAGGCGTCCGCGCCATCGGCCTGACCGCCGGGGCCAGCGCGCCCGAGGTCCTGGTGAACGAAGTCATCGACGCCTTCCGCGCCCGCTTCGCCGTGACCATCGAACTTGTGGAAACCGCAGTCGAAGATATCGAGTTCAAGGTCCCCCGCATCCTGCGCGAGCCCGCGTGACCGAGTGGGTCGCATTCCAAGGCCGGGTGGAACCCCTGACCTGGGGCCGTGCGACCTACACCATCCTCCGCCTGCCCGAAGCAGCCATTCGGGCCCTCGGCAAGTGCCGCCGGGTCGAAGGCGAGATCGCGGAACACCCGGTCAATCTCGCCCTGTCCCAAGCGCCGGTCATCGAAGGGCTGTTTCTCTGGACCGGCCAAAGCCTGCTTGACCGGATCGGCATCCAACCCGGCGAGCCGGTCGAGGTCCGCCTTCGCCCGGCACCAGACGACCGCGTCGATGTCGACCCGGACATCGAAGCCGCGCTTCGCGCCGGTGGCGTCATCGCGGCGTGGGAGGCGCTTTCCCCCGGCAAGCGGCGCGGGCTTCTCTACCAGATCGCGACCGCAAAGACCGAGCCAACCCGCCACAAACGCATCCAACGCCTTGTCGAGGACTTGTCATGACCCGTCTTTTGCCACTTGCAGCCCTACTGCTGTCATTTGTCCCGGCCCAGGCCCAGGATGCGGCCGTGTTGGCCGAGTACTGGACCAACAACGGCAGCCTGCCCCCGGAATACGCCTGGGAGACCAGCGTCACGATCCTCGACAACGGCCAGCTTACCCTGAAACACTGCAAGGGGTATGAGACCGAAGGTTGCAAGATCCGCCGTGCCAAAGTCGGACCCGACGCACTGGAGGCAATCCTGGCTGCCGCCGCGGACAGCGGTCTCGCGGCAAAGCCCGCACGCGACACCGACCAACCCATCGTCGGCGGCGGGCTTTCGGGAGGCGTCGTCTATCTGGACGGCGCAAAGCTTACCCTTCTCGCGCAGCCGGACGAAGCAGATGCACCAAGGGTCCGCAAAGTCCTTTCTGCCATCGAGGCCGCCATCCCGCCCCGCTTCGACCGTTTCCTCGACGCGGAGTGATCTGGCCTTGCGCGAACGGGCAGGCTAGATCAGGCGCATGACCGACGATCACCGCATCCCACGTCCTGCCCTCCTCCTCGGCCTTGCCGGGCTGATCCCGTTTCTCTGGTCGGCCGCTACGTATCTGTCGCCCGCGCTGTCCTCGGCCGCAGGCCAGTGGCTGTCGCCCATGTTCCTGGGCGCCTATGTCGGGCTGACCTACGGCACCGTCATCCTGTCCTTCATGTCCGGTGTGCTGTGGGGCTTTGCCACGAAGGCCGAGGGGCGCGAGGCCGCATTCGCCTACACCCTGTCGGTCATTCCGGCACTCTGGGTGTTCTTCATGGTCTCCGACGCCTCGGACACCTCGGCGATCTTCCTGGCGGCAGGATTTCTGGGCCTTCTGTTCCTTGACGCGATGTTCCAGGCTTGGGGTCTTGCGCCGCGCTGGTGGCTGCGGCTGCGGGTCATGCTGACCGTCGTCGTCCTTGCCTGCCTTGCCATCCCGTTGCAGGCCTGACGCGATGCCCGACCTTTTCGCCTATACCGACGGTGCCTGCTCGGGAAACCCTGGCCCCGGCGGCTGGGGCGTCCTGATGATCGCGCGCGAGAACGGTGCCGTCGTCAAGGAGCGCGAGTTGTCCGGCGGCGAGGCCATGACCACCAACAACCGGATGGAGCTTTTGGCGGCAATCTCGGCGCTGGAGGCACTGACCCGCCCGACCGAGCTGACCATCGTCACCGACAGCGCCTATGTGAAGAACGGGATCACCGAATGGGTCGCGGGCTGGAAGCGCAAGGGCTGGCGCACGGCCGGAGGCAGCCCGGTCAAAAATGTCGAGCTTTGGCAAAGGCTTGAAGCCGCCGCGGCGACCCACAAGGTGACCTGGCGCTGGATCAAGGGCCATGCCGGCCACGCCGAGAACGAACGCGCCGATGCGCTGGCCCGCGCCGGAATGGCCCCGTTCAAGGCCTCGGCATGACCCTGCTCGATGCGCTTGACTACGCCTCGGTGCTGGTCTTCGCCCTGACGGGGGCGCTGGCCGCCAGCCGCTCGCAACTTGACATCGTGGGCTTCATCTTCATCGCCTGCCTGACCGCCGTCGGTGGCGGCACGCTCCGCGACGCGATCCTGAACCGCGAGGTCTTCTGGGTCGCCGATCCCCTGACCATTGGCGTCGCGACCTTGGCCGCGATCCTGGTCTTCTTCACCGCGCATCTCCTGGAAAGCCGATACCGCGCGCTGCTGTGGTTCGACGCCGCCGCCCTGGCCATCGCCGTTCCCGCCGGGGTGGCCGTCGCCCTGGCCGAGGCGCAGGCCTGGCCGATCGTTCTTGTGATGGGGATGATCACCGGCTGCATGGGCGGCCTCTTGCGCGATGTGGTCTGCAACGAGGTTCCGCTGGTCCTGAAACAGGGTGAGCTTTACGCGACCTGTGCCCTGGCCGGGTCGGCGGGGGCGGTCCTGGCCCGGATCGCGGGTCTGGGGGAAGGACTGTCGCTGCTGATCTGCGCGGCGCTGGTCTTCACCCTGCGGGCAGGCAGCATCGCGCTGGGATGGCGCCTGCCGGTCTACAAGTCACAACCGCCCAGCCCCGGCGCCCCCAAGCGATAGGCTTGCCGGGTGAACGAACATTCGTTTACCGTGGCTTCATGCCACGCACCCGCTCTGTCCCCGATGCCCAGGTTTACGCAGCCATCCAGCGCCTGCTGGATCAGGGCGGGGACAAGGCGGTGTCCTTCGGCAGTGTCTCGGCGACCACGGGATTGGCGCCTCCGACGCTGGTCCAGCGTTACGGCAGTCGCGACGGGATGGTCCGCGCCGCCCGCATGGCCTACTGGGACGCGTTGGACCATCGGACGGCGGACGCCATCGCCAACACTGCCGACAAGGGTCCACAGGGCCTGCTCAAAGCCATAGGCTCGGTCAACCCGACTGCCTTTGCGGCCGACCTGCGCGATCCAGAGCTTGCCCACCGGGCAAATGGTTGGCGGCTTGGGGTGGAAACCGCATTGACCCTGCGACTGGGCGGGGGTCCCAAGGCGCGGGAAAGCGCAGGGCTTCTCTTCGCTGCCTGGCAGGGTCAGGTACTGTGGGCCGGGGCCGGAGAGCCGAGCTTTCGGCTGAAGGACGCGGTGAAGCGGCTTACTTAGCCCAGGTCTTCCAGGCCCAGATCAGCACCAGCGCCCCGATCAGCGCGCCCACGAACCCAGCGCCGATGCCGGCCAGCATCGTCAGCCCACGCAGCATCAGGCTGCCAATCAGCGCGCCCAAGACGCCCAGCGCGATGGTGGATGGCGTGTCCAGGTTCACCCTGAGGATGCGCGAGGCGAGAAAGCCCACGGCAACCCCGACGACCAGAAGTGCGACAAGCGGCATGGCATCCCTCCCCACCGTTCTTCGCGAAATATGGGAACCCTTTGGTCCCTGCGCTATAGTGCCGCAGGCAAAATCAGACCGCGCAAGATTTCTGACGCCGGCATCGGCCGCTTGCCCTCGCGCTGTGCCTCGGTGATCTCCACCGCGCCATCGCCGCAAGCCACGGTGAACCCGCCCAGCACCTGACCGGGAGAGCCGCTGCCCTTGGCCAAGCGCGAACGGAGAAGCTTCACGCGTTCCCCCGCGACCTCAACCCAGGCCCCCGGAAACGGCGACAGTCCCCGGATCTTCCGGTCCACCTCGACTGCAGGCCGGGTCCAGTCAATCCGCGCTTCGGCCTTGTCGATCTTGGCCGCATAGGTCACGCCCTCGGCAGGCTGCGGCACCGCGGGCAGGGGCAACCGGTCCAACGCCTGCATGATCAGCCGCGCGCCCAAGGCACTCAGCCGGTCATGCAAGTCCGCAGTCGTCTCCTCGGCCTCTATTTCCAGCGCCTCGCGCAGCAGGACCGGCCCGGTATCCAGCCCCGCCTCCATCTGCATGATGCAGACGCCGGTTTGCCGGTCCCCTGCCATGATCGCCCGATGGATGGGTGCGGCCCCGCGCCAGCGCGGCAGAAGCGAGGCGTGGATGTTCATACAGCCCAGCCGCGGCGCATCCAGAACCGCCTGCGGCAGGATCAGCCCATAGGCGACGACGACAGCCACATCCGCCCCCAGCGCCGCAAAGTCGCGCACCGCGTCTTCGCTGCGCAGCGAAACCGGATGCCGCA
>JAIXSA010000142.1 GCA_027484915.1 Paracoccaceae bacterium
CTGTCCACCCTTCTTGCCCACGGTCACGACATCCGGACACTTGCGCCGCGTGGGGCGGTCCCTTCGCTTGGTGTCCTGGCCGAGGCGGTCGGCTATGAACAACGGCGCAATGAGCTATACAGCTGGGACGGAATGATACGCGGGACAGAGCCCTTTCTCGTCATCCAGCACACCATCCTGGGTGAAGGGCGTCTGGATTTTGGCGGGGTGCGACACCGGCTGCACATGGGTCAAACCATGCTGGTGACCATGCCCCACGCCCACCGCTACTGGCTGCAGCGCGGCGGGCATTGGGAATACTTCTGGTTTATCCTTTCGGGCCGCGAGGCACTTCGGCTGGCGCGCGAGATCCTGGCCGTCGCGGGACCGGTCCTGCACCCATCCGACCCTGCCTCGGCGCAGCTTGCCTCAGCGTGCCAGGTCCTCTTGACCCAGCCACTCAGCCCGGCGCAGGCCTCGGTCCTGGGCTACCAGGCGCTTGCCGTCCTGCACGACGCGGCCTTTGCCGGGGCAAAGCCTCAGGCCGCATTTGCGCCCGAGATGACGCGGGTCCTCAGCCATATCGAAGCAAACCTCGGCAGCGATCTGCGCGTCGAGGCGCTGGCCCAGGTTTCGGGCCTCAGCCGTGCGCATTTCGTCCGGCGCTTCGCCGCCGAAGTTGGGGTGCCGCCCTCGGACCACGTCTTCGCCCGACGGATGGACCGGGTGGAGCGCTTGCTGACAGCGTCGGAAATGAAGATTGCGGACATTGCCCGGGCGACGGGTTTTGCCGACGCCAATTACCTTGCCAAAGCGTTCCGGCGGCATCGCAAGATGTCGCCGATGGAGTTCCGGGCCATGCGGGACGAGGCTCTGTAAAGGGCGCCTCGTGCGCCTTCCGCGTCTCGTCGCAAGCGAGGAGCGCAGGCGGCGACGAGCGGTTCAAACTGGTTCATGAAGGCCTTGCAGGAACGCCCGATGCGGGATCGCCTGCCGTGCCGCCAGCCGGTATTCCGTAGCCAGGGACCGGGCCGTGCGCCGGGCATTCGTCCGCAACTTCGGACGCTCGGCCAGCCAGTCCTTCGCGGCCTTGGGATTCAGCAGTCCCAGACCGTCCAGCACCGGCACATGCAGGTGGTGGTCCGTATGTGGCAGGCCCATCGGGAAGGGCTGGAAATCTTCCGGCCCCGGGACCTTCGATTGCCAGAGCGCCAGCTTTTCAGCCAGCCGGTCCGGCAAGGACCCCGCCACGTCCTGCCAGAAGGGCGTGTCGCGGCGTTCGCTGACATAATGCAGGCGGATGAAGTCGCGGAAGTCATCAACCTGCCGCGCCGCTGCGGCGTTGAAGGCGGCGCGCGCCCGGTCATCCGGGTTGGGCAGGACCGAGGCCAGAAGCATCAACTGCACCACGGTGCCGTGGATCGAGGTTGCCTCAAGTGGCTCCAGAAAACTCGAAGACAGGCCAAGCGCCACGCAATTGCCGATCCACTGCGTCTCCAGCCGCCCGGCATCGATCTTGATGTCGTTCCGAACTTCGATGGGGTGGCCCAGCACCCCTTCGATCTCGGCTTTGGCCTGATCGGGAGTCACATGCGCGTCGGAAAACACGTAACCGCAACCATAACGCCCTTGCGTCGGGATCTTCCACATCCAGCCCGCCCCTTGCGCCCAGGCCAGCGTGCAGGGTTCAATCTCCTCGCCCTCCGGAATGTCCAGCCAGAACGGGATCGCCCGGTTCACCGGCAGCGTGCCCCGATAGCTGAGCCACTGCCCTCCCATCGGCCCGATCAAGGCGCGGCGGAAGCCGGTGCATTCGACATACAGGTCCGCCTCGACCCGCGTGCCGCCCTCCAGAACCAGCGCTGTGATGTTCCCGGTCTCAGGGTGCCTCTCCAGCTGCTGCACCTGGTCGTCGATGGTGGCGATGGCCTTGGCCTTCGACCGCAACCATTTACCCGCCAGCGCCTGGTCGAAATGGAATGCGTGGTGATAGGGGCCGACCGGGACCCGCCGTCCACCCACTATCGCGAAAGGGCTGCGATTGCCGTTCAGAAGGTGCTGGAACAGATGCGTCTCGCCAACGCTTTCGCCTTGGCTCACCTGGTAGACATCCAGCGCATTCAGATCGAAACCCGCAACCCGATGCGGGTCGTCGATCGGCCCGTCGTAGCTGTGGCCCTTTCGCCGCCAGTCGCGGTGACGGATGCCGAACTTGATCGTGGCCCCGGTGGCCTGCAGGAACTCGGCCTCGTCCAGCCCGAAATGCTGAAGCATCTGGCGGAAGACGGCGGTCGTCCCCTCGCCCACCCCGATGGTCCCGATCTTCGAGGATTCGATGACCGTCACCTCGCAGGCATGGCCCCCGCGCCGGGCGGAATCGCCCAGCATCATCGCGGCCAGCCAACCGGCCGTGCCGCCCCCCACCACGCAGATGCGCCGGGGCCACATCGGCTTAGCCTGCCTTCCGAACGGACACGCGCGCCCATTCCGGCAGCCAGTCGCCGTGGGCCTGCAGAAGCTCGGTCGTCAGTTCCCAGATCTGGTCGAGATCCAGCTCCGCCCCCGTATGCGGGTCGAGCATCGCAGCGTGGTAGATGTGTTCGGGGTTCTCGGTCAGCAGCGCCTGCACCGTCAGGTCCTGCACGTTGATGTTCGTCCGCATCAGCGCAATCAGCTGCGGCGGGATGTCATGCACCACCGTCGGCTGCAGCCCCATGTGATCCACCAGAACCGGCACTTCGACCGCGCAGCCGTCGGGCAGTTGCGGGATGTAGCCCCGGTTCCCGATGTTTCCGTAGATCGCCGACGGCTCGCCCGTGACGACCGAGTTCACGATCTGCGACGCGTATTCGTGGCTTTCCTTCACCTCGACCTCGTTCGCGGTCTTCAGCTTCTCGGCCTCTTTCTTCCAGCGGGCGATCTGTTCGATGCAGCGCTTGGGGTATTCGTCCAGGGGAATGCCGAAGCGTTCGATCAGGTCCGGCCGGTCGCGCTTGATGAACCAGGGGGTGTATTCGGCGAAGTGTTCCGAGGACTCGGTCACGAAATACCCAAGCCGAGTCAGCATCTCATACCGCACCTTGTTCGGGCAGCGCGGGTTCCAGTGGCTGGGCTTGGGGAAACGGCCCTCGCGGTAGCCTTTCACGAGATCGGGGTAGAGGTTCTTGTAGGACCCGTCCGCCTGCCGATGCTCGAAGGCCAGGTAGAAGGCCATGTGGTTGATCCCCGCCGCGCGGTAGCGGATCTCCTCGACCGGCAGATCCAGGTCACGGGCCAACTCGTAGGCCGTCCCCTGAACCGAGTGACAAAGACCCACCTGCCGGATTTTAGGGTACTTCGCCGCGATGGCCCAGGTGTTGATCGCCATCGGGTTCACGTATTGCAGCATGATCGCGTTCGGGGCGACCTCGGTCAGGTCCTCGCAGATCGACCACAGATGCGGGACGGTGCGGATGCCGCGCATGATGCCACCGATGCCCAAGGTGTCGGCGATGGTCTGGCGCAGGCCGAACTTCTTCGGCACCTCGAAATCGGTGATCGTACAAGGGTCGTAGCCGCCAACCTGGAAGCAGCAGACCACGAAATCCGCTCCGGTAAGCGCGCGCTTCTGGTTGGTGTAGGTCTTGACCTTGGCCTTTCCGCCCAGCGTTTGCGCAAGCTTGCCGACGATGATCTCGGATTCTTCCAGCCGTTCTGGGTTGATGTCCATCAGCCGGACTTCGGCCCCGGCAAGGGCGGGGCGCGACAGGATGTCCCCGGCGATGTTCTTGGTGAAGACGGCCGATCCGGCGCCGATGAAGGTGATGACGGGGGTGGGCATTTCCAATCCTTTAGGCTGCAATTTCGAAGGCCGCCTTCACCAGGCGACGGGTGTAGTCGGTGGTCGGGTTCTCCAGCACTTGCTCCACGGGTCCCTGCTCCACGATCCGGCCGTTCTGCATGACGATGACCCGGTGGCACAAGGCGCGGACGACCTTCAGGTCGTGGCTGATGAAAAGATAGCTCAGGCCCTTCTCGAGCTGCAGTTTGCGGAGCAGTTCGATGATCTGGGCCTGGACCGACAGGTCGAGCGCCGAGGTGGGCTCGTCCAGCAGGATGAACTCGGGCTCCAGCGCGATGGCACGCGCGATGGCGAGGCGCTGGCGCTGGCCGCCCGAGAATTCATGTGGGAAGCGCGACAGGATCGTGTCCGGCAGCCCCGCATCGCGCAGCGCCTGCTTCACCCGCTCCTCCCGCTCGGCCCGGGTCCGGCCCAGGCTGTTGACGATCAGGCCTTCCTCGATGATCTGGCGCACCGACATGCGGGGGTTTAGGCTTGAGAACGGATCCTGGAAGACGATCTGCATCCGCTTGCGGAACGGGTTCATCGCCCGGCGGTCCAGCCCGTCGATCCTGTGTCTCAGGAACTCCACTTCTCCCTCGGTCAAGGTGTTCAGCCGCAATAACGCCTGGCCGAAGGTCGTCTTGCCGCTGCCGCTTTCGCCCACCAGTCCCAGCGTCTCGCCCCGCTTCAGCGCAAGCGTCAACCCGTCCACCGCCTGCAGCTTGGACCAGGTGCCCCGGAAGGCCCCGCCCTTGCGCAGGTTGTAGGTCACCCGGATGTTGCGGCCTTCCAAAACCGTCTCTGTCCCGACCTGGGCCGGATCGGCCTGCCCTTTCGGTTCAGACCCCAGAAGCCGTTTCGTGTACGGATGCGAAGGCCGCGTGAAGATCTGCTCGGTCGCCCCGTCCTCGCGCACCTCGCCGTGCTGCATGACATAGACATGGTCGGCGAACTGCCGGACCACGGTCAGGTCGTGGGTGATCAGGATCACCGCCAAGCCAGTGCGATCCTTCAGCGCCTTGATCAGGTTCAGGATTTCCGCCTGAACCGTCACGTCCAGCGCCGTGGTCGGCTCATCCGCGATCAGCACATCGGGGTTGTTCGCCAGCGCCATCGCGATCATCACCCGCTGGCGCTGGCCTCCCGACAGCTGGTGCGGATACTGGTTCAGCCGCGCCTCGGGTTCTGGGATCTGCACGTCCTTTAGAAGCGCCAGCGCCTTGGCCGTCGCTTCGGCCTTGCTGATGCGGTTGTGGATGCGCAGGACCTCGGCGATCTGGCTGCCAATGGTATAGACCGGGTTCAGCGACGACATTGGCTCCTGGAAGATCATCGACACCCGATTGCCGCGCAGCCCCCGCATCTCGCGGGGCGATAGGGTCGCCATATTGCGACCCGCATACAGGATCTCGGTCTTCGGGTTGACCGTGGCCCGCTTCGACAGAAGCCGCATGATCGCCCGGGCGGTCACCGACTTGCCGCTGCCGGATTCCCCCACCAGCGCGATCGTCTGGCCCTTCTTCAGCGTGAAGGAGACGTCCTTCACGGCCTCGATGCTGCCCCCGTCCACCTGGAAGGTGACGCCGATCTTGCGGGCTTCGATGACGATGTCGCTCATGGCCGCCTCAATACGGGTCAATGGCATCGCGCAGGCCGTCGCCCAGCGCGTTGAAGGCGAAGACCGCCAGCAGGATGAAGCCCACCGGCGACAGGATCCACGGATAGGACCCGATGACCGAGAAGGTCGAGGCGTCCTGCAGCATCAGCCCCCAGGAAATCAGCGGCGGCTTCACCGCAAAGCCGAGGTAACCGAGGAAGGACTCAAGCAGCACGATGGCCGGGATGCCAAGGGTGATCGACACGATCACATGACTCATCACGTTGGGCAGGATGTGCCGCGTCACGATCCGCGTGTCCGAGGCCCCCACCGCCTGCGCCGCGCGGACATAGTCGATCCGCGCCATCGACATGGTTTTCGACCGCACCTCGCGCGAAAGCTGCGCCCAGCCAAGGCCCGCGATGACAAGAATCACAAAGGCGATGAAGACGGGGGACGGTGCGGTGACCGGGATCAGCGTGGTCAGCGTCAGGTACAAAGGCAGCTGAGGGAATGCGAGCACGATCTCGACAAAGCGCTGGAACCACATGTCGAAGCGCCCCCCGATATAGCCCGAGGTGATGCCTAGAAGCGTGCCGGTGATGGTGATTAGCGTGATCGATGTCAGCGCGATGATCAGCGTGATCCGGCTGCCCATGATGCCCCTCGACAGGATATCGCGGCCCAGCTTGTCGGTACCCAGAAGCCGGAGGGGCGTGCCGTCCGAAAGCCCGATGAAGTGCGTGTTCATCGGGATGAAGCCAAGGAACTCGTACTCCCACCCGTCCACAAAGAACGCCAGCGGCCGCGGGTTGTCGAGGTCCGGCCCCATCAGCGGCTGGAAGGTGATCGGGTCCAGTTCTTCACTTTCGGTGATCGCATAGACCACCGGCCAAAGGGTGAAACCCTCCTTGGTGAGAAAGCTGATCTGGTCCGGCGGCGCGAAAGATGCTCCGTTCGCATTGGGGTTCTGCGGAGAAAAGAACTCGGCAAAAATCGAGACGATGAACAGCATGGAGACCAGCACCAGCCCCAGCATCCCCGGCACCGACTTGCGGAATCGCCGCCAGACCAGCGCCCGGTAGCTTTGCGAGGTGGTCGAGACGGTGGAAAGCCGTGCGTCCGCCGCCTCGCCTTCGTGGATCAGCGTCATTTGTCGCTCCCCACCCGGATACGCGGGTCAAGGACCGCCAGCAGCAGGTCGGCGATGATGTTGCCGATGATAAGGGTCGCCCCCAGGACCAGCATCAGCGTGGCCGTGACATAGACGTCGCCGATCGCCATCGACCCCACGATCGCTGGCCCGATGGTGGCCAGGCCGAAGACGATAGCCACCTCGATCTCGCCTGTCAGCATGTAGGGCAGGACGACGCCCTGATAGGCAACCAGCGGGTGCAGCGCATTCGGCACCGCATGGCGCATGATGACCGCGCCCTCGCCCAGGCCCTTGGCCCGCGCGGTTTCGATGTACTGGGCGTTGAGCGTGTCCAGAAGGTTCGCCCGCATCACCCGCATGTTGTAGGCCAGGCCCCCGAAGGCTGCGACGGCGATGACGGGCCAGACATGCTGGATCAGGTTCCAGAACTTGCCCCAGTTGAAATCGAGGAAGCCTTCCCAATAGGGCTGCCCGCCATAGCGGCTGGAATAGAACGACCCGATCTCCTGCACGTTCAGCTTGAAGACCAGGATGTACAGGATGATCAGAGCCAACAGAAAGCGCGGGATTGTCATGCCCATGAAACTGACGAAGGACAGCACCGTGTCGACCCAGGTGTATTGCCTTGTGGCAGCCAGGATGCCGAAGCCGATCCCGATGACGGTCGCCAGAAGGTGGCAGGTCAGCGCGATGGCAAGCGTGGGCGGCAGTCGCTGCGCCAGGATTTCGGCCACGGGCTTGTTGTAGGCATAAGACTGGCCAAGGTCGCCGCGGCTGACGATGCCCCAGATCCAGTAGCCGTACTGCAGGATCAATGGGTCGTTCAGGCCGTGCTTCTCGCGGTATTCCTCCGCTGCGGCGGACGCAGCCTCGGGGGTGGCGCCGCCCTGGACAATCATGTTGGTGCGGATGAAGTCGCCATAGTCGCCCGGCGGGGCCTGGATGATCATGAAGGTGATGAAGCTCATCACGATCAGGACCGGCACCGATTGCATCAGGCGGACGCCAAGAAAGCCCAGCATCGCGGGTCACCTGCCAGTGTTTGTGGACGAAGAGGTGCCCGGGGGCGGCCGTCGCCAGCCGCCCCCGGACTTCGGGAGGAAACCCTTCAGTTCGCCGCGACCGGCCCGGCCGAGCCCGGAGCACCGGGCAGGGTCTGCGGATGCAGTTCGGCGCCGATCTGATTGTCGGTGGGCACATACACCCGTTCCCGGATGATGTTGTCCTCAGCCCAGTTGTACATGAAGATCGGAGCCCCCGCCGGGATGTTGGCGAAGCGCTTGTTGATGATCAGCGCACCGGGATAGGCGGTCAGGCCCGCAGCCGTCACGTTTTCGGTGAAGGTCTTCTGCCAGGTCTTCATCGCCTCGACCTTGGCGGCCGGGTCGCGGGTTCCGGTGAAGGCCTTGATCGCATCCACAAGCTGCTGCTCGTAGGGCTGCAGATCCATCTCGCCCGCACCGTTGGCGCGGTGCCAGACCGCGGTGACTGGCCCGACCGGGGCCAGGTTGTTCGTGCCCTGGACAGCCGAGACCCATTCCTGGTTGTTGCGCAGCACCATCCAGTCCCAGGCACCGGCGTCACGGGCGTTGTCGAAGTCCTTGCCCGTCAGGCTGTTGAGGGTGACCTTGATGCCCACGTCGGCCATCATCGCCACCACGCCCTCAGCCAGGTTGCCGTCCGTGGCATAGTCGGCGTTGACCAACAGCGTCACGGTCAGGTCCTCACCACCGGCCGTGTTCACCACGCCGTTGCCGTCCGTGTCGGTCAGGCCCGCCGCCTCCAGCGCCGCTTTCGCGCTCGCGGTATCGAACGGGTAGAACACGGTCGACCCCGCATCATAGAAGCTGGTCGAGGTCAGAAGACCCCCGGCGTAGGGCGCCGTGAACGGGCCTTTCACCAGGCTGTCGCCCAGCCGCTGCCGGTCGAGCGCATAGGTGATGGCCTTGCGGAAATCGAGATTCCGGTTCAGCTCGCGCACCGCTTGCGCCCGGGCATCGGGCTCGCCCCAGCCGTTGGCCGACTGGTTGAAGAACATCTGATACCCGATGGACCGCGGCCCGAAGGCCAGACGCGCGGGGCTTGCCGGATCGGCGGCCTTCTTCAGGCTTTCGACATAGTTTTCCGGCTGTTCCAGGTTCGAGAAGTCGCCCGTCCCGGCCACCGCCTGCACGTCGCGGTCGCCCCAGGTCGACAGGCGATACTGCATCTCGTCCAGGTAGGGGAGCTGCTGTCCGTTCTCGTCGACCTTCCAGTAGTACGGGTTACGGCGCAGGACCACGATGTCGTCCGGCCGATGCTCGGCCACGACCCAACCGCCCATCGAGGGGAAGTTCATGTAGTCCGACGGGAAGGCGTTCAGGAAGGCCTCATAGCTTTCGCCGCCGTACTTCGGATGCTTCGGCTTCAGCATATGCGACGGGCCGGGGCAGAAGTTGCCGTAGGCCATCGCGTAAAGGACCTGCTCCGGGAACGGATCAGCGAAAGTCAGCGTGAAGGTGTAGGGGTCAACCGTCGCATAGGTCGCGTTGTTGTAGGTCGCGGGGCTTGCACCCATCAGCGGCGTGACGTTTTCGTCCATGATGACATCGTTCCAGTAGAAATCGATGTCTTCGGTGTCGAAGGGGTCCCCGTCCGACCACTTCGCGCCCTCGATCAGGTGGACGGTCAGGGTCTTGCCGTCCTCGGACCATTCCCAGGACTTTGCCAGGTTCGGCATCGGCTGCAGGTCGGTCGAGTTCACGGTGAACAGGGGGCCCGTCCGCGTCAGGCATTCGACCAGACCGATGTCGATCCCGCCCCAGCCATAGCTTTGCCCGGCCCAGAAGTTCCAGCCCTCGGGCCGCCCGCCGATCACATGGCGCATCACATCGCCATAGACGCCGGGGCCGTCAGGCATGTTGGCGGCCTTGTAGACCAGCGGCTCCTTCGGCAGGCGCTCGGCCACCGGGGGAAGCTTGCCCGCATCGACGAAGGCCGTGACCCAGGCCGGTTCCGAATAGGCCGGCAGGGCCTTGAACTCGAAGATGTCCGAGCGGTTCACGTAGACCGGTTCGGTCTGCGCCTCGAACTTCGGTGGCTCTGGCGGGGCGGTCGGCGCGGCCATCTCGGCCTGCACTGCCCCCGCAGATACCCCCAGCAACAGCGCCGCCACTGCGGCGCGCCGGACCTGGAACGTCATGTGTCCTCCCTTGGCCAACACTTGTTTTCGGGGTGTTTGGATCCCCGTGGTTTCGCCTTGGCCGGTCCGGGCGGACCTCCTCCCCCACGGGCCGGCACAGGGGAAGGTTGCGGAACCTGCAGGATTCCAGCAATATCACTTTGTCAGATAGTTTTCCGGTTTTCTAAGATTGACCGAAAGGGCAGCCATGGACGGAAACCCGACCCGCCCCCCATCACGGCGCAACCCGACGCCGGTGCCCAGCCATGACCGGCACTTCTATTCCCAGAACCGCGCCTTTGGCCGCTTCGGCATCCGCATCTTTGATCCGGTGGTGATGCCCCAGCCGCACTGGCACGGGCATGTCGAGGCGAACTTCACCACCAACTTCCGGATGACCTACGACTTCGACGGCACGCGGCTTGTGGTGCCGGAGCACCGGCTGGTCCTCTTCTGGGCCGGGGTGCCGCACCAGCTGACCGGGATCGAGCCCGCAGGGCCGGGTCCGATGAAGCTGGCCAACATCTATCTCCCGCTCGACAGCTTCCTGCAGATGCGCCACATCATGGCCCTTCAGGTCGCGCTGATCGGACGCGGGATGATCGTCCTGCCCGACTCTCTGTGCGACAGTGCCCAGATGCAGCGCTGGTACGCCGACTACCGCTCTGGCGATTTCGAGCGGGCCGAGATCGTGAAGATGGAGCTGAATGCCCTTCTCCGCCGCGCCGCGATTACCGGCTTCGACTTCCTGCGGCCGCCGCAACACGAAATCGCGCAGGACCGCAGCCTCGGCTCCGCCCATGTCCGCCACGTCATCGCCATGGTCCGCTTCGTCCTGGAAAACCTGGACAAGCCCTTGCTCAACGCGCAAGTCACTGCCGTCACCGGCCTGCATGAAAACTACGCGCTCTCGCTGTTCTCGAAAACGATGCAGGTCCCCCTGAAACAGTTCATCAACCGGATGCGGCTGATGCGGGCGCGGGCGCTTCTGGTGGAAAGCTCGACGGCAATCTCGGCGGTGGCCGAGCAGTGCGGCTTCTCGTCGATGACCCAATTCTATGCCCAATTCCGCGCCGGCTACGGCATGCCCCCGGCGGCCCTGCGGCAGCACTACGTCCAGATGGACCTGCACTAAGTCAGGCCGTGAAGGGCTCGATCAGACCCGGCCCCGCCGCCCGGTTCGAGTTGACCGCAACCCCCACCCGAAAGGGCTTGGTCAGCACGCCCTCCGGCAAGGCCTTCATTAGCACCGCCGCGCCATGCCCGGCCTCTCCCAGCCAAAGCGGCCAGTCGGCACGCTCCAGGATGACGGGTTCTCGGTGATGGATCTGGTCCATCCCCGGCCCCGCCTCGGTCGAGACGATGGCCACGGTGTCCATGTCGCCCCAGCGCTGCCACACGCCCGCCAATGCCATCGGCTGCCCATCCGCCCGCGTGAAATACCACGGCAGCCGCGCCTTGTTCTCGCCCTCGCTCCATTCATAGAAGCCACTGGCCGGAACGATGCAGCGCCGCTCGCGGATCGCGGCCTTGAAGGCGGGCTTCGTCGCCACAGTATCCGACCGCGCGTTGATGATCAGCGGCCCGTCGTTCGGCGCCTTGTACCAGCTTGGGATGAACCCCCAGCGCATCGCCCGCAACCGCCGCACGCCCCCCTCCGAAGTGACCACTACGACGGGATTCGTCGGGCAGACGTTGAAGTTCGGTATTGGTGGCAGGTCGTTGCCCGGCACGGCGTCGAACAGAGCCGCCAGCGCCTCGTTCGGATGGGTGATGGTGAAACGGCCGCACATGCCGTCAAGATAGGCCCAGACGACCGCAGGGCCAAGCTGCTTGGGGAGTGAAATTCGCCGCCGCGCACGCTACCCTGCCTCATGCCACGCGGACGCCCGCCCCACCCCGACCAGTTGACCCCCGCCGAATGGCGCGTGGTCGAACTGGTGCGCCACGGCCAGTCCACGGCAGCAATCGCCCACCTCCTCGGCATCAGCGCCGACGCTGTGAAAGCTCAGGCCCGCGCCGCCCGCGACAAGCTGGGGCTGACCTCGCGCCAGGACCTCCGCCACTGGCCCGGCATCCGCGCCGGGTCCGCCCGTCCCCAGACCAAAGGGATCGCCATGCCCCAGCTTTCGCAACTCTCCCGCCGCGTCGAAACCCTCGACCGCGCCCGCGCTTTCTGGCGCGACACGCTGCAGATCCCGGAACTCTACGCCTTCCCCGGCCTCGCCTTCTTCGACCTCGGCGGCACCCGGCTCATGCTGCGCGAAACCGGCACGCGGGACGATGCCGACATCCTCTACCTTTCCACCCCCGACATTGCTGCCGCCCATGCCGCGCTCATGCAACGGGGCGCCGAGATGACCGGCGCCCCGCACATGATCCACAAGCACCCCGACGGGGCCGAGGAATGGATGGCTTTCTTCAAGGACGACGAAGGCCGCGACCTCGCGCTTCACAGCATCGTCCGCTGACCCCTCGTCGTTCGACTTCGTCTCCTCCTCGGCCGCCCCCGCGAGGAGTGACGAAGTCATCGACGAGCTGTCACCCTTGGCTACTGCCCCAGCTTCTTGATCCGGCCCTCGACCGCGACGTTCACCGTCCCCAGCTTTTCGACATAGGCCATCACGTCATTGGCGACGAGCTGCCCCGTCGGCCCTTCGGTGATGATTCGGCCACCGCCTAGGCTGGCATAGCCATCGCCGCCACCCAGGATGTAGTCGTTGACCGCGACCTTGTAGAGCTTGTCCGCCTCCAGCGGAGCGCCGCCCACCATCACTTCGCTGACACGCGCCCCCGCCGGGGCCGAGGCGTCGAAGGCATAGCTCAGACCCGAGACCTGGGCAAACCGCCCCGCGCCCTTCTCCACCTGGCTCACCCCGTTCTCAAGCGCCAGAAGGACTTGGCTTCCGGGCAGTTCGGTCACCACCGTGACGTTGCCGAACGGCAGCTCGGTCAGGATGTCCCGCCGCGTCAGCTTGCGCCCAGCGTCATAGGTCGTGTCGCCGCGAATACCGCCCCCGTTCATGATCGCGATATCCGCCCCCGTCGCATCCCGCATCGCGTCGGCGATCAGGTTGCCCATCGTCGACTCCTCGGCCCGCACCACGTTGCGGCGGCTGTCCAGCGGCGCCTCGACCGTCCCGATCTCGACATTCAGGTTCTGGTCCATCGTCGCCCGCAAGGCATCCGCCATCGCAACCGACTCCGGGTCCGGCGTCACTGTCGCCGTGTCGATGAAGCGGAAGGCGGGCACCCAAGAGATCGACCGCTTGCCGTCATCGGCCACCTCGATCTCAACCGTCAGGTCCACCGGTGACAGGAACTGCCCGTCGATACTGGTTTCCACATAGGCCGTCCGCCCGTCATAAGCCGTGGCATAGGAATGGTCGTCCCCAGACAGGATCACGTCGAACGCCCCGCTGGCCACCAGCGCCCGGTCGTTCTCCATGTTGGTCTGGACCACGCCCACGACAAGATCGGCACCGTCTTCCCGCGCCTTCTCGGCCGCGGCGACCCCGGTCTCCACCGTCGGAAGGAACTTCAGGCTTCCCGTCGACGACACCTCGGGAGAGGTATCCTGCGCCACCGGGATCAGCGCGATCTTCAGCCCCGCAACCTCCTTCACCATCACACCGCCCAGCCCCTCGATGGCCGACCCGTCGCCGTTGGTGATGTTGATCGCCGCCCAGGGATATTTCGACGCCTTCATCTTCTCCATGAAGTTTTCCGGCCCGAAGTCGAACTCATGGTTCCCCGGCACTGCAAGGTCGAACGGGACGAGGTTGGTGAAGTCGATCGTGTTCTGCCCCTTGTCGAACCCCGAGGCGAGCGAGGGCGACAGCATGTCCCCGTTGAACAGGTACAGCGTGTTCGGATTGGCCGCCCGTTCGGCCTTGGCCACAGCGTTCAGCCGGGCAAAACCGCCGCGGCCGTCCTCTTCCTCGAAGTTGTAGACGTCACCCACACCCAAGAGCGTCAGCTTGACCGTCTCAGCGCTCGCCGGTCCGGCAAGCAAAGCTGCGACAAGGGCCAAGCTCGAAATTTCCCGCATGGCGATTCTCCCAAGGATTGAAAAGTGAATATCCCCAGACTGCGCCTTCGCGGTGTCAGGTGTCAAAGGGCCGTCGGCGGCGGTCCGCCGTCCTGCGGCCATGGCGCGCGAGAATGCAACCTATGGTGAGTGCCTCTTAGTTAAGCCATGAATTAATCTTCGGTTAACCTTGTTCCGGCCCTTCTGCGGTCCTGTCCGACGCGCATACGCAAGCCTTGCTATGCGAAAGGTCGGACAAATGAAACAACTCCTGCTTGCTTTTACTTTCGTAACGAGTGCACTCAGTGCGAACGCAGATACAAAGAACGATTATCTCTGCGAATATTTCGAAATCCAGAACATGAAGGTCCATCGTGTGCTCCATGAGCACTGCTCGGTTGTTCCTTCGGACAGGGCCGTTCCGGTCGCTGTCAAGCCCATCAAACCCGTCGTGGGACCGCTGCCCGGTCCCACCCCCGACCCGGCGGTCGAGCCGGAGCCGCAACCCACGCCCGATCCACTGGTCGAGCCGGAGCCCCAGCCCACGCCCGACCCGGTGGTCGAGCCGGAGCCCCAGCCCACCCCCGATCCACTGGTCGAGCCGGAGCCCCAGCCCACCCCTGACCCGGTGGTCGAGCCGGAGCCGCAACCCACACCCGATCCGGCGGTCGAGCCGGAACC
>JAIXSA010000059.1 GCA_027484915.1 Paracoccaceae bacterium
CCGCATTGCCACGGCACCGGGCTGATCCGGTCGGACGATTCGATGGCGTTGCAGGTCCTGCGCGCGCTGGAGGAAGAGGGCACACGGAAGCGGTCGCGCGAGGTGCTGCTGAAAGCGCCCGTTGGGATCGTGAACTATCTCTTCAACGCCAAGCGCGAACATGTGGCGATGATCGAGGCGCGCTACGGCATGAGCGTGCGGATCGAAGCGGACCCGATGATGGTGTCGCCGGACTACTCGATCGAGAAGTTCAAGACCGCGCTGCGGGTGGTCCCGGAGACTCCGGTCGTGTCGGGCCATGCCGGGCTGATGGGCGCGCCGGTCGCCGAGGAGGAAGACGAGGACATCGTCGACGATCTGGTCGAGGAGGAAGTTGCGGAGGAGGTCGCTGTGGCGGCCGCTCCGACGGCCCCGGTGGCCGAGGGCGATGGCCAGCCGGGTCGCAAGAAGCGCCGGCGTCGGCGGCGTCGGCGGGGCGGGCAGCGCGACGGTGCGGCCGAGAATGGCGCGAGCGATGAGCAGAGCGCGGACGACGATGGCGAGGAGGACGGCGACGAGGATGGCGCCGAGCCGGTAGCAGTCGAGAGCGCGGCGGCCGCCGAACCGGATGCCGAAGACGCGCCGAGCGCAAAGCCGAAGCGGACACGCAAGCCGCGCGGCGCCAAGGCCGAGGCTGCGGCAGTGACCGAGGCTGCGCCAGCGGTCGAGGCGGTGGTCGAGGCCGCTCCTGAACCGGTGGCAGAGGAGAAACCCGCGCCGAAGAAACGGGCGAGCCGCGCGAAGGCTGCGGTCGAGGCGGATGCCCCGGTGGTGGAGGCGGCGGTTGCCGAAGCTCCGAAGCCGAAGGGACGCGGATCGCGGGCCAAGGCGGCGGCCGAGGTGGCGTCCGAAGACCCTGCGCCGAAACTGGCGGTTGATCCGGGACCGGCAGTGGCCGAGACGGTGGTGGCCGATCCGGCCGAAGCCGAGGCCCCGGCACCTGACGCGGACGAGCCGGCCAAGCCCAAGCGCAAGGGCTGGTGGTCGCTGGGCCGCTGAGGTCTGGCAAACGAACCCGGACGGGCGGCTTCGGCCGCCCGTTTGCATTCAGCCGCGACGGATGAGGTGGAGGGTGACCGGTCCTTCGGCCTGAGAGCCGAGGTAGCTGTGCCCGGCCTCGGCGCAGAAATGCGGCAGGTCGACCAGCGCCATCGCATCGGTTGCGCGGACGCAGACCACGGTGCCAGGGTTCAGAGACAGGAGCCGCTTTCGCGCGCGCAGCACGGGAAGGGGGCAGAGAAGCCCCTCGCAGTCGATCTCGATGTCCCAGTCTGCCATCCGGGCGGTGTAGCGGCAGGCGATGCCTGCGGCAAGGTTACACGGCCCACCACGCGCTTGTGACGCAGGCTTGGCGTGACGCCACGCCGGAAAGCGGCTATGTGGGTCGTAACGGGGAGGCCCATGTTCGGAATCGAGATCATCGACGCAGCCCTTCTGCCCGCGATGCTGGTCGCGCTGGTGGCCGGTGTCCTGTCCTTCCTGAGCCCCTGCGTCCTGCCCATCGTGCCGCCCTATCTGGCCTATATGGGCGGGATCAGCATGGGCGAGATGACGGCGCAGGGCGTCCAGCGCCGCCGGGTGATCCTGCCGGCGCTGTTCTTCGTCATGGGTCTGTCGACGATCTTCCTCCTTCTGGGGTTCACCGCCTCGGCCTTCGGCAGTTTCGTGCTGGAGAATCAGGTCCTGCTGGCCCGCCTGTCGGGCGTGGTGATCATCATCTTCGGGCTGCATTTCCTGAGCGTCTTCCGCATTCCGATCCTGGACCGCGAGATGCGGCTGGACGCGGGCGACCGGGGCGGCAGCGCGCTGGGGGCCTATGTCCTTGGGCTGGCCTTCGCCTTTGGCTGGACGCCTTGCATCGGCCCGCAATTGGGCGCGATCCTGTCGCTGGCCGCGCAGGAGGGCAGCATGGAGAGGGGCACGCTGCTGCTTGGTGTCTATGCGCTGGGCCTGGGCCTACCCTTCCTTCTGGCGGCGGTTTTCATCGAAAAATCAATGCGCTTGATGGCAAAGCTGAAGCGGCACATGAAGCTGATCGAGCGACTGATGGGCGTGCTTCTGATCATTGTTGGCTTGGCGCTGGTCACCGGGGCCTTCACCGATTTCAGCTACTGGATGCTGGAAACCTATGAGGTCCTTGGTCTGCCCTTGCCGGGTTGACGCTTCCTTCCTGCTAACCGTCAGGTAAGGTGCGCCGGGCAGACTGACGGCATGGTGGGACGCGTGAAACCAGTGGCAGCAAGGGCGGACAAAGGTGCCTATCGGCGCCATGTCCTGTACATCCCTGGCTATGACCCGTTCCCGCCGCGCCGCTACCGCGAGCTTTACCGCAGTGAGGGGGCTGAACAGGCCGCGATCTCTGGCTACGATCTGTCGCTGAAGCCGCGTCCGGGCCAGACCTACGGCTGGCAGGTGGAGACCCACATCGACGGGCGCGACGCCCGGGCCGAGGTCGAGGTGCTGGTCTGGTCCGATCTGGTCAAAGGGTCGATGACGCGCGGGATTGCCGGAACCTATCTCATGCTGGCCAGGACGGCCTGGGTCTACATGTCTTCGGGCGCGCTGTTCCGGCTGGTGCGCTTGCGCAAGGGGCCGATGATCGCGGCGCTTTATCCGGCGGTGCTGCTGCTGTTGCAGGGGCTGCTTGCGCTTCTGGCCGGGGGGCTGGCGGTGTGGCTGGCACCTTGGGGCGGCATCGACTGGCTTGTCGGCGCGGCGGTGGTCTGGGTGGTTCTGGCCGGGTTCCGCCGGTTGGACCGAAGGCTTTATGTCTATTACCTGATGCACGACTTCGCCTTCACCGCGCTGGGCGGCGGCGTTTACCCTGCGGCGCTTGAGGAACGGCTTGCGGTCTTTCGCGCCCGGGTCCGCGCGGCGCTGGCCAGCGACGTGCAGGAGGTGCTGCTGGTCGGCCATTCCTCGGGCGTTCACATTGGTGTCTCGGTCCTGGCCGACCTGATCCGCGAGGGTCGGCCGCCCGGCCCGTCGCTGAGCTTTCTGAGCCTTGGCCAGGCGGTGCCGATGGCCTCGTTCCTGCCGGGGGCGCAGCGGTTGCGGGCCGACCTGCGGTTTCTGTCCGAACGCGAGGACATAACCTGGGTCGATGTAAGCGCGCCCAGCGACGGCTGCAGCTTTGCGCTGTGCGATCCGGTGGCAGTCAGCGGGGTTGCGACCGAGGCGCAGCGCTGGCCGCTGGTGATCTCGGCCTCGTTCAGCCAGACGCTGAGCCCCGAACGCTGGCATGCCCTGAAGCGGCGGTTCTTCCGGCTGCATTTCCAGTACATGTGCGCTTTCGACCGGCCGGGGGATTACGACTATTTCCAGATCACCGCCGGGCCGATCAGCCTGCGCAAGCGCTACCGGCGGCGCAACCCGTCGGCCAGCCGGATCACCCGGCCCTACAGCCCCTATCGGGATGCGGCATGACCCCGCCGAAGCCCGAGCCGCGGGGGGACAAGGTCTCGCTTTTCGGGCATTTGCGCGCTTTCCGGCGTGACATCCTGTCGGCACAGCCGGCGCGGCTTTACCGCGCCTGGATGGCCGAGTTCCGGTCGCCGTTCTTCCGCAGCTACCTGTGCAACGATCCGGCGCTGGTGCGGCGGGTTCTGGACGAGCGGCCCGAGGATTTCCCGAAGTCGGACCGGGTGACCGAAGGTTTGCGGCCCTTGCTTGGCCGGTCGGTCTTTGTGACCAACGGCGAGGAATGGCTGCACCAGCGGCGGATCATCGATCCGGCGTTCGAGGGCGGGCGGCTGAAGGAGGCGTTTCCGGCGATCTGGGCGGCGTCCGAGGCGGCGGTTGCGCGGATGGCGACCGGCGAGGTCGAGGTTGAGCTGCCCGCCAGCCATGCGGCGGCGGACGTGATCTTCCGGACGCTGTTCTCGATCCCGATCGAGGACCGGGTGGCGCAGGCGGTGTTCCATGAGTTCCGGGCCTATCAGCGCAGCGCGCCGATCCTGAACCTGGGGGCGTTCCTGCGCTTGCCGCGCTGGTTTCCGCGGCTGCACCGGCGGGCGACGACGCGGTCGGCGGCGGTGATCCGGGGGCTGATCCAGGGCCTGACGGCGGCGCGGGCGGCGGCGATTGCCGAGGGGCGGGCGCCGGACGACCTGGCGACGAAGATCATGACCACCCCTGACCCCGTGACCGGCGCGCGGTTCGGGACCGGAGAGATGGTCGACCAGGTGGCGATCTTCTTTCTGGCGGGGCACGAGACCAGCGCCTCGGCCCTGGGCTGGGCGCTGTATTTGCTGGCCACGCATCCCGAGGTGCAGGAGCGGGTCGCGGCGGAAGCCGGGGCCCTGCGGCCGGAGTTCGGGGTCATGGGGTCGCTGCGGTTCACCCGGGATGTGTTCCGCGAGGCGTTGCGGCTCTACCCCCCGGTGCCGATGCTGGTGCGCGAGACGAGGCGGGATGAGGAATTCCGGGGGCGCAAGGTGAAGCGGGGCGCGCAGGTGGTGATCAGCCCGTGGCATCTGCACCGGCATGAGCGGCTGTGGGAGCGGCCCGATGCCTTTGATCCTGATCGCTGGGCGGCGGAGGTGCCGCAGGGTGGTTACCTGCCGTTCTCACGCGGGGCGAGGGTCTGTCCGGGGGCCGGATTTGCCATGCTGGAGGGCACGCTGATGCTGGCGCATCTGGTGCGGGCGTTCCGGTTTCAGGCGGTCGAGGGGAAGGTTCCGGTGCCGGTGGCGCATCTGACAGTGCGGGCGCAGGACGGGATCTGGTTGCAGGTTTCCAGGCGGTAGGTGGGCAGATTGCCCACCTTACGGGGTGCCTGCGTAGGGTGGGCGATGCGCCCACCCACCGGTCAGAGAAGCTCGACCCGGTAGCTTTCGATCACGGTGTTTGCGAGAAGCTTTTCGCACATCGCCTTGACCTCGGTCTCGGCCTGGGCCGTGTCGGTGTGGGCGAGGTCAAGCTCGATCACCTTGCCCTGGCGCACCCCGGTCACGCCCTGGAACCCCAGCGAGCCGAGCGCGTGGCGGACGGCCTCGCCCTGCGGGTCAAGGACGCCGGTCTTGAGCATGACGGTGACGCGGGCTTTCATCGGGGCCTCCGGATTTTGTCTGGCCCGTCCTTAGCGAAGCGCCGGGCGCGCGGCAAGGGTCGGGGGGAAGGGTGGCTCAGTTGATGAGTGTGGGCTTCGTCGTGTGGGTCACGTTCGACGGCAGCACGCCCAGACGCCGGGCAAGTTCCGTGTAGACGTCGTTCATCGGTTGGGGGTCGGGGATCGTGCCATCGGGGCGTTCCGGCTGGCGCATGTCCCAGAGCCGGCAGCTGTCCGGGCTGATCTCGTCCGCCACGATCAGGCGCATGAAGTCGCCTTCCCAGATGCGGCCGACCTCGATCCTGAAGTCGGCAAGGCGGATGCCGACGCCCATCATGACGCCCGACAGGAAGTCGTTCACCCGCAGCGACAGCGCGACGATGTCGTCAAGGTCCTGCTGGTTCGCCCAGTTGAAGGCGACGATATGCTCTTCGGCCACCAGCGGCGACTGGAGCTTGTCGTCCTTGTAGTAGTATTCGACGATCGGTCGCGGCAGCTGCGTGCCCTCGGGGATGCCGAGGCGCGTGGACAGCGGCCCGGCGGAGTAGTTGCGGACCACGACTTCCAGCGGGATGATCTCGGCCATCCGCACCAGCTGCTCGCGCATGTTGATGCGGCGGATGAAGTGGGTGGGAACGCCGATCTGATTGAGGCCCGCCATGAAGAATTCGGACAGCCGGTTGTTCAGGACACCCTTGCCCTCGCGCGAGGCGGGGGCCGCGACCGAGGGGGCGTCGTCGTCCTTGAAGTACTGGATCAGCGTCCCGGGCTCGGGTCCTTCATAGAGGATCTTGGCCTTGCCTTCGTAGACCTTCTTGCGCCGTGCCATGCTTCACTCGATCAGGGGGGCGGCGACAGGGCGTCACCTTCAAACCGCTTTCCTTGGGCTATAGTCCAAGGGGGCCACAGTCGCAAGGCGCGTGCGGCCCGGACGGGGCCAAAGGGGCTTGCGGTGATGGGGCGGGATGGGCATATGGATGGAAACAACCGTCCTTCCGGGGGAGCCCATGACCACGTTCGACGACCGCGAGAATGCCTTCGAGGCCAAGTTCGCCCATGACAGCGAGATGCAGTTCCGGGCCGAGGCGCGGCGCAACAAGCTGGTCGGGCTTTGGGCCGCGGGCCTGATGGGTAAGGCGGATGACGCGGCGGCGGCCTATGCGCTGGAAGTCGTGAGCGCGGACTTCGAGGAAGCGGGCGACGAGGATGTGGTCCGCAAGGTGGTGGCCGACCTCGCCGGCAAGGCCAGCGCGGACGAGGTGCGTGCCAAGATGCGGGAACTGCTGCCGGTCGCCAAGGCGCAGCTCATGTCCGAGATCTGAGACATTACACCTTTGAACCGTCTTCAGGCGCGGTCCTTGTGGGGGCCGCGCTTTTTACATGCGCCTTGATGCTTTGGCCGGATCGCCACGCCTGCCGTGCAATGGACGGGCTGGCGACGGCTTTGCATCGCAGGCCCGTCCTGGCTGGCCCTGGTGGTCGGGCGGGAAATCTGGCGCGCTGCGCTTCTTGCCGCCGCTGCTGGGCGACATGCGGCGGACCACATCACAAGTTGCGGAATATGGATTTGCCTCTGGCTGCAACCCGTGGCAGAGGGAAGGGGACCCGACCGCCTGAAGGAGCCCCGAGATGACCGATGCCCTGACCCGGATGCTTGCCTCGCGCGAGTGGCTGATGGCCGATGGTGCCACGGGGACGAACCTGTTCAACATGGGCCTGTCGTCTGGCGAGCCGCCGGAATTCTGGAACGTCGAGAAGCCGGAGAACATCCTGAAGCTTTACGGCGATGCGGTCGCGGCGGGGTCGGATCTGTTCCTGACCAACACGTTCGGCGGCAACGCGGCGCGGCTGAAGCTGCACCAGGCGCAGGGCAGGGTGCGCGAGCTGAACCGTGTCGGCGCGGAACTTGGGCGCGAGATCGCCGACAAGGCGGGCCGCGCGGTGGTTGTGGCGGGCTCGATGGGCCCGACGGGCGAGATCTTCGAGCCGATGGGCACGCTGACGCATGAGCTGGCTGTCGAGATGTTTCACGAACAGGCCGAGGCGCTGAAGGAGGGGGGCGCGGACGTGCTGTGGATCGAGACGATCTCGGCCCCCGAAGAATATCGCGCGGCGGCGGATGCAGCCCTTCGGGCCGACATGCCCTGGTGCGGCACGATGAGCTTTGACACGGCAGGGCGGACGATGATGGGCACGACCTCGGCCGCGATGGCGGACATGGTGGAGCGTCTCGTCAACCCGCCGATCGCCTTCGGGGCGAACTGCGGCGTGGGGGCGTCCGACCTGATGCGGACGGTCCTGGGCTTTGCGGCGACGGGCACCGAGCGTCCGCTGATCGCCAAGGGCAACGCGGGCATTCCGAAGTACCACGACGGCCATATTCATTATGACGGCACGCCGGAGTTGATGGCCGAATACGCCGTGATGGCGCGGGACGCGGGTGTCAGGATCATCGGCGGCTGTTGCGGCACTATGCCGGAACACCTGCGCGCGATGCGGGTGGCGCTGGAAAGCCGGCCGAAGGGCAACCGCCCCTCGCTGGAGGTGATCCAGACCAAGCTGGGCGGGTTCTCCTCGGCCTCGGACGGGACCGGGGACGATGCGGGCGCGGGCCGGCGCGAGCGTCGGGGTCGTCGGGGCTGATCAGTCGGGCCGGGGACAAAATCCTTCGAAGGATTTTGCCAAAACTTTTCGAAAAGTTTTGCCCCGGTCGCGCCGGATCAGAACAGCGTCAGCTGGTCGCCTGCCTTTGGCGGTGGCGCGAAAAGGTCGGTGCGCAGGGGCGGTAGCGTCTCTTCCAGCCCAAGCCGCTTGCGGGCCACGACGGCGCGGCGGTGGATGAGGTCGGCCCAAAGCCCCTGGCCGCGCATCCGCTTGCCCCATTCCGGGTCATAGTCCCGGCCGCCGTGCAGCTCGCGCACCCGGTTCATCACATGGGCGGCGCGGTCCGGGACGGTGGCGGCAAGCCAGTCGCGGAAAAGGCCCGAGACCTCCAGCGGCAAGCGCAGCGGGATCGAGTTCGATGCGCGCGCGCCGGCATCGCGGCCCGCCTCCATCACCGCTTCCAGCTCATGGTCGGTCAGCGCCGGGATCAGGGGCGAGGCCTGGATGCGGACCGGTACCCCGGCCTCGGCCAGCCGCCGGATCATCTGCAAGCGCCGCTTCGGGGCTGGCGCGCGGGGTTCCATCTTGCGGGCCAGGCTTTCGTCCAGCGTGGTGACCGAGATCGAGACCGAGGCCAGCCCCTGCGCGGCCATTCCGGCGATCAGGTCGATGTCGCGTTCGATCGTGGTGCCGCGGGTCGTGATCCAGACCGGGTGGCGAAAGGCGGCCAGCACCTCCAGCACCTGCCTCATGATGCCGTGGTCGCGTTCGATGGGCTGGTAGGGGTCGGTGTTGGAGCCGATGGCAACCGGGGCGACCTTGTAGGAGGGACGGCGCAGCTCGCCCGCCAACACTGCGGCGATGCCGGGGCGGGCGATGAGCCGCGTCTCGAAGTCGAGGCCGGGCGAAAGGTTGAGGTAGGCGTGGCTGGGGCGGGCGAAGCAGTAGATGCAGCCGTGTTCGCACCCCCGGTAGGGATTGATCGACCGGTCA
>JAIXSA010000074.1 GCA_027484915.1 Paracoccaceae bacterium
GCCGACGCCGCGCCTCCAGGATGCCTGGGTCAACGGTCGGCACCTCTGCCCGCAGATTGTGGCTCAGGTTATTGTCGTGGCCATCGCTGTTGTCCTCGCCATTGGCCTCGTTGTGCTTGCCGTCGTAGCTCACCACATCGCGCAGCGTGAACCCGTCATGCGCCGCCAGGAAGTTGATCGAACTCGTCGCCGGCCGTTGCGAATGGTCGAACTGGATGGGAGAGCCCAACAGCCGCTGCGCCAGATCGCCCTTCATCCCAGGATCGCGCCGCCAATAGGCCCGCATGTCGTCGCGCGCCTTGTCGTTCCATTCGCGGAACGGGAAGGGGAAGCCGCCCACCTGATAGCCGCCCTCGCCGATGTCCCAGGGTTCGGCGATCAGCTTGACCTGGCTCAGCACCGGGTCTTGCCGGATCGCCGCGAAGAACGAGCCCTCGCGCTCGAACCCCTCCGCCTCGCGGCCCAGGGTCGAGGCAAGGTCGAAGCGGAACCCGTCGACGTGCATCACCTGAACCCAATACCGAAGCGAGTCGATCACCATCCGCAGCACCATCGGATGCGCCACGTTCATCGTATTGCCGCAGCCCGTCGTGTCGAAACAGTGCCGCTTGTCCTCGGCCAGAAGGTAGTAGGACGCGTTGTCGATCCCCCGGAACGACAGTGTCGGCCCCAGCTCGGACCCCTCGGCGGTGTGGTTGTAGACCACGTCCAGGATCACCTCGATCCCCGCCTTGTGCAGCTTGCGGACAGCCTCCTTCACCTCGTCGGCGCGCCCGGTCTTCAAGTAGGCGCGATGCGGGGCGAAGAAGGACAGGGTGTTGTAACCCCAATAGTTCCGCAGCCCACGATCCCGTAGGAACTGGTCATGCAGGAACCCGTGCATCGGCAAAAGCTCGACTGCCGTGACGCCGATCCGCTGCAGGTGCCGGATCATCGCGTCCGACGCCAGGCCGCACAGCGACCCCCGGTCCTCCTCCGGCACGCCGGGATGCCGCATCGTCGCACCCTTGGGATGCGCTTCCCAGATCAGCGTCTCTTCCCAGCGATGCCGCAGGGCCTCTTCCGCGTTCCAGTCGAACTCGGGGTCCACCACCACCGCCTTCGGTACGAAAGGGGCCGAGTCGCGGTCATCTCGCGTCAGGTCGTCGCCCCTGTGCCCGAAGACCGCCAGGTCCCAGGTCAACTCGCCCCGAAGCTCGCGGGCATAGGGGTCCAGCACCAGCTTCGCCGGATTGAACCGGTGCCCCTCCTCGGGTGCCCAGGGGCCATGCACCCGGTAGCCATAGACCTGTCCCGGCCCGACGCCCGGCAGGTAGCCAAACCAGATGCCGCCCTGCATCTCGGGCATGTCAAGCCGCGCCGTTTCGACCGCGCCGTCACGGTCGTAAAGACACAGTTCCACCCGCGTCGCGTTTTCGGAAAACAGGGCGAAATGCGTGCCTTCCCGATCAGGAACCGCCCCGATCGTGTCGGGGCGGCCCCTCGTCACGTCGAAGGCGGGGCTCATCGATTGCTCATGGATCATTGTGCCCTCTGCACCTTGCGGGGCAGCGTCGGTCCCCCGTGGAAAAGCGGGAACACCGGCGTTCGCGACGCCCCGCGCCGCGCCAGCATCGCCGAGTTGACCAGCGTGGTCTCGCCCGAGACGCGGAACCACCGCGCGTCCTCCTCGGGGTCGTCGCCGATGTGCAGGCCATGCGGGATGACGGTGTTCGGCGCGACGATGACATTGGTCAGCCGAACCCCCGGCGAAACCCGCGCCCCCGGCATCAGGACCGACTTGTCCAGCGTGGTCCAGCGCTCGGGATTGCTGCTGCCCAGCAAGGGCGACATCAGCCGCAATCCGCCCAGGTTCACGCTGGCGGCAAAGGCATCGCGTGGCATGTCGCCGGTGTGCATCTGCACCTTCATGCCGGGGACCAGCGGCCTGCGGCAGGGCGGCGGCCCGGTCTCGAAGTCCAGCCAGCTTTCGCGCAACCCGTCCAGCGTGCCGACGTCGCGCCAATAGCCGTCCCAACGCCAGACCGCCGCGTCGCCGGCCTGCACCGCCAGCGGAATCACGTCCTCGCCAAAATCCAGCACCCGGGGATCGGCCAGCATGTCGCGCAGCCAGGGCCAGTCGATCACGTAGATCCCCAGCGAGGCGAGCGATTGCTGCGGATCGCCGAAGATCGCCGCCGGCTGTGACGGCTTTTCCATGAAGCCCGCAATCCTGTGGCCCGGCCCCTCGGTCACGATGCCGAACCTCCCGGCTTCGTCGCGCGGGACCGGCATCGCCGCCAGCGTCAGGGGCGCACCCGAAGCGCGGTGCGCCTCGATGAAGCCTCTGTAATCCATCGAATAGATATGGTCCGCCGCCACGACCAGCACCTCGCGCGCGCCCATCGCGTCCAGTTCCGCTGCGTTGGCGCGCAGCACGTCCGCCGTGCCCCGATATCCCGCCGGGCTCGCCTTGGCCCCGTCGCGCAGCCGCAACTCGCCGTCGGCCCAGACCGGCGCCCAGACCTCGCGCAGATGGGCCGAAAGGCTGGCCGGCCGGTACTGCGTCGCGACCATGACCCTGTCGACCCTCGACCGGGCCAACGCCGCCATCGTGAAATCGACGATCCGGTGAAAGCGCGCGAAGGGAAGGGCGGGCTTGCAGTCGCGTCCGGTCAGCTCGAACAGCCGGGTGCCCTGACCACCGGCAAGGACGATCGCCACAGTCTTCGAGGCAGGCTCATGCAGTTCGGGGATGTCGGACACAGCAACCTCGCTTGGGCTCTGGGACGGTCATGGATGTGCCGGACCAACGCCCTGCGTCGGTCGCGGTTCCGTTCACATTCCGTTGGTTAGCCGTTGGAGGAGCGCCGAATGCGCCTCAGTCCCGGCGGTCGTCCAGCGGCCGATGGTCATAGATTTCGTCGGCCGGACTTGCCCCGCGCCGCACCACCATCACGCCGCGAAGCCGCCGCGCCATTTGCCCGATGATCAGCCCGCGCACCGGCGGCAGCAGCAAGAGCAGCCCCAGCGTGTCGGTGAAGAAGCCCGGCAGGATCAGCAGAACCGCCGCCACCCCGATCAGCGCCCGATGCGCCAGGGGCGACAGCGGGTCCTGCAGCCCCTCGCGGAACCCGTCGCGCAGGCCCTGCTGGCCGGCAAGCGCCATGCCTCGCAGAAGGAGCACGCCCAGCACCCCGGTCAGCACCACCCAGGCCAAGGTCAACCCCAGGCCCAGCTCGGCCCCCAGCGTCACGAACAGCGCAATCTCCACCAGCGGCAGAGCCAGCACACCCAATACGATCCACATCGCCATTCTCCGCCTGCGTTCTTCGGTCGCCGTTCTTTGGCCGCATGGTAGACTTCGAAGCGACCCCACCCTACATAAGGGCGAGCCCAGAGGTTTTAAACGGAAAGTCCGAGGTAACGCATGAACGGATCCCTGATCCAACTCCTGGTCCTTGCCGGGATCGCGATCTTTCTCATCCTGAAGCTCCGTTCCGTTCTGGGCACCCGCGACGGCTTTGAAAAGCCGCCGATCCCGCTGGATGAGGTGCGTCCCCGCGTCCGCCGCGACTTCGAGGTGATCGAGGGCGGCCCCGACCGTGACATCGTCGACCACGTCGCCGAAGGCTCCGACGCCGCCAAGGCGCTGGCCGAGATGAAGAAGGCCGAACCCTCGTTCACCGTCGGCCCCTTCCTGCAGGGTGCCCGTGGCGCCTACGAGATGATCCTGATGGCCTTCGAGAAGGGCGAGCTTGACCGCATCCGCCCCTTCCTGTCGGACGACGTCGAAGCCAGCTTCGCCGAGGCCATCGCCGCCCGCGAAGCGCAAGGGCTGACTGTCGAGGCCAGCTTCCTTGGCATCAAGGAGCTTGTGCTCCATGACGCCACGTTCGCCCCGGAAACCCGCTTTGCCGAGATCACCGTCCGCTTCGTCGGCGAACAGAACTACGTCGTGCGCAACAAGGCCGGCGAGATCGTCGAAGGCGCCCCGCGCGAAGTGAAGAAGTCCCGCGACATCTGGACCTTCGCCCGCCAGATGGGGTCCGACGACCCGAACTGGCAGCTGGTCGCGACCGGCGACTGATCCTTGGGATGCGCCGCGCGCTCCGCACCCTGTCTGTCACGGCGGCCCTGATGGCCGCCGTTCCCGCATTCGGCGAAGTCCTCGATTTCGAAGCCCTCGACGGCTGGCGCGACGACAACCACCTGGTCGCGCTCGACAGCTTCCTGCGCACCTGCGACCTCATCGAACAGCCCGACTGGAAACCGATCTGCGCCGTCGCCGCCGACGTCCCCCGCGACGACGCCTCTGCCCGCAGCTTCTTCGAGCTGTTCTTCAAGCCCGTGGTCGTCGGCCAGCCCCCCGCCCTCTTTACCGGCTATTTCGAGCCCGAACTGGAAGGCTCTCCCACCCGAACCGGCCGCTTCCGTTTTCCGATCTACGCCCGCCCGCCCGAATTGAGCGAAGGCGTCGCCTACCACACCCGCCAGGCCATCGAGAATGGCGCCATCGCCGGACGCGGTCTTGAAATCGCCTGGCTCGACGACGCCGTGGATGTCTATTTCCTGCAGGTGCAGGGTTCTGGGCGCATCCGCATGACCGACGGTTCGGTCATCCGCGTCGGCTATGCCGGGGCCAATGGCCACACCTACCGCTCCATCGGGCAGGAAATGGTCCGCCGCGGCACCCACACCGCCGACCAGGTCTCCGCGCCCGAGATCGCCAATTACGTCCGCTCCAATCCCACCGCGGGGCAGGACCTGCTCTACACCAACCCCTCCTATGTCTTCTTCCGCAAGATCGGCGCCCTGAACCCCGAGGATGGCCCCATCGGCGCGATGGGCCGGTCGATCACCACGCTGCGCTCTGTCGCCATCGACCCCAAGTTCACCCCCCTCGGCGCCCCGGTCTGGATCGAGAAGGACGGCCGCCGTCCGATCCGCAGCCTGATGGTCGCCCAGGACACCGGCGGCGCGATCAAGGGGATGCAGCGCGCCGACATCTTCTACGGCACCGGCCTCGACGCGGGCGACGCTGCCGGCACGGTCAAGGACCCCGGCCGCATGGTCCTCCTCCTGCCCATCGACCGCGCCTTCGCGATGCTGGAAGACTGATCCCTTGGCCCGCCGCCGCCATCTCTCGCCCGAGGAAGCCGACCTCTGGCGCACAGTCGCGCGCTCGGCGCGGCCGATGCATGGCGCAAAGCTTCACCTGCCCGAGCCTCCACCGCCGTCCGAGCCGCCTCCGCTCGCCCATGCCAAACCGCGCCTGACGCCCTTCACTTTTGGCGAAAAGCACCGTGTGACGGAAAAGCGCGACCTCAAGCCCACGCTGCCCGAACTTCTCGGCCAGGCTCCACTGCGCATGGACGCGGGCACCCATGCCAAGATGACGCGCGGCAAACTTCAGCCCGAGGCGCGGATCGACCTGCACGGGCTTACCCTTGCCGAAGCCCACCCCGAGCTGATCCGCTTCATCCTGAACGCCCACAGCGCCGGTCTGCGCCTGGTCCTCGTCATCACCGGCAAGGGCAAGCGGCGCGAGGACAACGGTCCGATCCCCCAGCGCATGGGGGCCTTGCGCCACCAGGTTCCGCACTGGCTGCACCTGCCGCCGCTGGGTCCGGTGGTGCTTCAGGTCTCCGAGGCGCACCTAAAGCACGGCGGTGGCGGGGCCTATTACGTCTACCTGCGTCGCCGCTGACCGCGCGACGTCAACTACTTGCCCACCGACGAGAAGCCGAAGGCGCACGAGGAGGCGTCGAGCCCGGTCAGCGCGGCGTCGTCCGCGCCCGCCCACCCTCGGCAATCGCCCCGACCGGGGCCAGCACGATCTCGGTCGCATTGCGCACCGTCAGCACCAGCCCGGGAAGCAGCCCGACCCGCGCCCGCGCGTCGGTGGTGAAGGCATCGGCGATCCCGACCAGCCCGCCGAACAACTTCAGCAGCGCCGGGTTCTCGCCCAGGTTCAGGTGCCCCGTTCCCGTCGAATAGGCCGAGGTGTCCAGGTAGATCACGTTCAGATCGGCGACCTGCGCCACGCTGTCCATGCTGCCCAGCCGGTTCCCCGTGCCAGACAGTGTGGCCGAGATGTTCAGGATGCGGTCCCGCGAACTGCCGAAGATCACGAAGGGCTCCGGCAACTTGCCGATGTCCTTCGCCTGCGCACGGAACACGTCCAGATCAAGGTCCGGCGCGATCAGCACCACGCCCTTGATCCGGTCCAGAGCCCCCGGCCCGTCCTTCAGCACCATCTGCCGCAGGCCCTCCATCGTCAGGAAGGCCCCCATTGAATGGGCAACGATGACGATGTTTCGCGCCCCGGCATCCTCGACTTCGTCCAGCAGCGTGACAAAGCCCGACCGCGCGAACATCACCGAATCGCGATCATAGACATACCCCAGCGCCGACCCGCGCGAGGGCCAGGCGTAATGCACCGCCACCCCCGGCACCTCCAGATCGTGGTGCATCTGCGCGACCCGGTAGACGCCTTCGGCCATCGTGTTGTTGAAGCCGTGGACATAGACCACCGCGTCCCTTTGCCCCCGCAACTCCATCGCCGCGCGCAAGGACTTGCTGAAATCGTCGCCGCTTTCGAAGGCCCGTGCATCCAGCGTCAGGAAGTCGCGCTTGCCGTCCGGTTGCAGCGTCTTCGGGGGCCAGTTGACCTCGCCCGGCTCGCGATCCGGCGGGATCGCCACGTCGTACCGCAGAAAGCTCGGCTCTCCCGACCGGCCAAAGGCATAGGCCTCGCCCTCCTTTTCTCGGGTGGTGCCGACGAAGATCGTTTCCGGCGTGCCCCCCGAAAGACCCTGCGGGGCCATGGTGAACTCGCCGCGCGCCGCGCAGCCGGTCAGGATCAGGACCATCAACAGCTTGCGCACCGGCACCTCCGCTTTCCCGACCCTTGGCCCGCCCATCCGTCGGCGTCAAGCTGTGCCCCGTGGACAGCGGCACGTCGCCGCCGCACACTGGACAGACACAGGACAGGAGCCCCCCATGACCCTCACCGGCAAGACCGCCCTCGTCACCGGCGGCAATCGCGGCATCGGACTTGCGACCGTCCGCGCGCTGGCCCAGGCCGGGGCCGAGGTCCACTTCACCGCCCGCAGCGCCGCCAACATCGCCGCTGCCCACCGCGAGCTTGGGCAAATCCAGGCCACCGGCCACCACGCGAACATGACCGACCGCTTCGCGATGGCAACGCTTCTGGACCGTGGCTTCGACATCCTGGTGAACAACGCCGCCGTCATCGCCCCCATCGGACGCATCCTCGACATCTCGGCCGAGGATTGGGCCCACAGCATCGACGTCAACCTCACCTCGGTCTTCCACGCCACCCAACGCGCGCTGGTCCACATGGTCGCCAGGGGCGGCGGCACCATCGTCAACATCTCCTCCGGCGCGGCGCACAGGCCGCAGGAGGGCTGGTCCGCCTACTGCGCCGGGAAGGCCGGTCTGGCCATGCTGACCCGGTCCGTCCACCTGGAATATGGCACCCAGGGCATCCGCGTCTTCGGCTTCGCGCCCGGCGTGGTCGACACCGACATGCAGGTCGCCATCCGCGCCAGCGGGATCAACCCGGTCTCGAAGATCCCTCGCGAAAACCTCGCCCCCGCCCAGGAACCCGCCCAGGCCATCGCCTGGCTTTGCACCCCCGCCGCCGATCCGCTTGCGGGGCAGGAGCTTGACGTCCGCGCCCCCGACCTCCGCGCCGCCGCCGGTTTGTCCCCGCTACCCTGACGCGAGTATATACAACCTGTAGTTACATTTATCTACGCCGCTAGGGCCGGAACGCCTGGTCGCCCCACAGCTCCTGCAGCCGGGCATCGCGACCGCAAGCCTCGCGGTAGAACTTGTAGGCATTGGATTTCTTCTTCGGACCCGCCCGGGTCAGTACGATCTCGGACGACTTGTAGTAATCCTGGTGATAGGCCTCGGCGACCCAGAAGGTGCCAGCGTCCAGCACCGGGGTCATGATCTTCCGCCCCAGCGCCCCCTCCGCCTTTGCCACCGCCGCCATTGCCGCCTTCCGCTGCTCGGCCCCCCGCACGAAGATCGCCGTGCGGTAGGCGTCGCCCCGGTCGCAGAACTGCCCGCCCGCATCCAGCACGTCCACCGACCGCAGGAACTTTCCGATCAGCACCTCAAACGGGATCACCGCCGGATCGAAGGTGATCTGCACCGCCTCTAGATGCCCGTCGTGGTTCCTGTAGGTCGGGTTCTGCAGCGCGCCACCGGTATAGCCGGAAACCACCTCGCTGACCCCCGCAACCGCCTCGAAGTCCGACTCGACACACCAGAAGCAGCCACCCGCGACAATGGCCGTCTCGGCCTTCACCCCGCCGGCCAAAGCCAGCAGCACTGCCAAAGCCATCCGAAACATCCGCACCTCCCTTGTCCTCGACGAACCCTGACCAACGCCTCCCGGCAACGCCAATCACCGATCCGTGGATCACCGCAAGGTGAAGCCCCGCCCCCAACAGCGAAACTCCTTGGCCTCTCCCACGACGCGCAATAGCCTGCCTCCGACCACGCGGCAGGCCGCCGCCCCCTCACGCGACCGAAAGACCTGCATGCGCCACGCCCTCCTTGCCCTCGGCCTCCTTGCCACGCCAACCCTGGCCGAGACCTCCCTCTCCGATGCCGCCTCCGGCCTTGACCTCTATCCCTGCGAACTTGGCGGCCTCACCTGCACCACGCTCACCGTGCCGCTGGACCAACGCGCCAACGACCCCACGCAGACGCTGGACATCACCTTCGCCCTCTCCTTCGCCACCAACGAAAGTCGCGGCATCCTGTTCTACTTCGTCGGCGGCCCCGGCGGCTCGGGCCTCGCTTCGGCCGACAGTTACCTGGCCTCCTTCGATCCCTCGCTGACCGAGAACATGGACATCGTCTTCGTCGACCAGCGCGGCACCGGCGCGGTGCACGGCCTGTCCTGCCCCGTCGCCCAGGCCCGCTTCGACAGCGCGGCCGCCCCATTGGCGGACGCCGACGCCATCCTCGCCACCGCCCGCAGCTACGTCGCCGACTGCACCGCCGAACTGGGGGCTGACGCGCTGCTTGCCGTCGTGAACACCGACCAGGCCATCCGCGATTCCGAGGCATTCCGCCAGGCCATCGGCGCGCCGAAAGTCTGGCTCTACGGTGAAAGCTACGGCACCCAGCTGGTGCAGGCCTATGCCACCCAGGTCCCGCAGGCCGTAAGGGGAGTGATCGTCGACGGGGTCGTCGACCTCACCCTCGACGCCGAAGGCTTCTACCGCCGCTACACCCTGGCCGCCGAACGACTTCTGACCGATACCTTCGCGCTTTGCACTGGCGTCCCTGCCTGCAAGGCCGACTTCCCCGCCGACCCCGCCCAAGTCTACGACGACCTCGCCGCCCAGCTTGCCGCAGGCCCCGTCACCGTGCCCTACACCCTAGCCGATGGCAGCCGCGTCGACCGCACCCTTACCGCCAGTCACCTGGAATCCAGCGCCTTCTACGCCCTTTACTCCCCGGACGGCCGGGCCGAGTTCCTGCGCGCCCTCGCCGCCGCCGGTCGGGGAAACCTCGTGCCGCTCCTTCAGCTTGGCTACTCGAACCTCTTCATCGACCCCGAGACCGAGATCGGGATGGACGACCCCGCCTGGTTCGGCGCGGCCTATTACGCCA
>JAIXSA010000094.1 GCA_027484915.1 Paracoccaceae bacterium
CACCCCGGCCGCCGCCGCCATCCCGCGCGGCCCGGTCGCCGCCGACGATGCCGCGCGCGAAGAACGGGTGAAAATGACCCGCCTGCGCCAGACCATCGCCCGCCGCCTGAAGGACGCCCAGAACACCGCCGCGATGCTGACGACCTACAACGAGGTCGACATGTCCGGCATCATGTCCCTCCGGAACGAATACAAGGACGCGTTCGAAAAGAAGCACGGCGTGAAGCTTGGCTTCATGTCCTTCTTCGTCAAAGCCTGCACCCACGCCCTGAAGGAAGTCCCCGAGGTCAACGCCGAGATCGACGGCCAGGACATCGTCTACAAGAACTACGTCCACATGGGCGTCGCCGTCGGCACCCCCTCGGGCCTCGTCGTCCCGGTGGTCCGCGACGCCGACCAGATGGGCTTTGCCGCCATCGAAAAGAAGATCGCCGAACTGGGCTTGCGCGCCCGCGACGGCAAACTGTCGATGGCCGAGATGCAGGGCGGCTCCTTCACAATCTCGAACGGCGGCGTCTACGGCTCGCTGATGTCCTCCCCCATCCTCAACCCCCCGCAGTCCGGCATCCTCGGCATGCACAAGATCCAGGACCGCCCGGTGGTGGTGAACGGCCAGATCGTCATCCGCCCGATGATGTACCTGGCGCTCAGCTACGACCACCGGATAGTCGACGGCAAGGGGGCGGTGACGTTCCTCGTGCGGGTCAAGGAGGCGCTGGAGGACCCGCGCCGGTTGCTGATGGATTTGTGAAAATGGCGCAAAGGGTCTCACCCGGCGCAGGGTCGACGGGTGAAGTTCTACTGCTGCCTGGAACAAGAGGTGAGGGATCGGATGATAAGGCACCAACTTTCTGCAGTCTTGGTTATGGCCTTTGGTGCGTCGGCAAGCGCGCAAAGTTATGATGGGCTATGCTTTCCTGGGAATGAGTGCACTGGCCCGGTGCCAATCTCGGGGAACACGTTCTTCACCTGTGAAGAGAACTGCGAGATGCAAGAGCCGACGTCTGTACGCGGCATGGACGCCGTCCTCTTCGATGTCACATGCAGCGGAGACTCCGGCACTTTCTCCTATCGGATGATGTTGGCCCGCATCATGACTGCCGACGGCCTCGGAACTTACGCGATCACGAATGATGCCGTCACTCCATTGGTGCCCTGCGAGCAATAGGGCCGATTAAGGCGCGTCCTAGCGCACCTACGCCACACCAAGCCGGCCACCTCAACCCGGACCCTTTGATGACCCGCCCCACCCACACCGCAGCTCCCAAAGCGCCTCCCCTCCCCCTCCGGGAGAAGGGGATGGGGGTCCGCCCGTGCAAGCTGCGCTGCGGCGCTTCTCTCCTCGCCGTCCTTCTCGCCACCCCCGCAGCTGCGCAGATCATCCCCACCGGCACCCCCACCGCGGACATCCTCCTGTCCCAGGCCCTGGCAGAACATCGCGTCTTCCTGACCTGCTCCGCGCTTGACCCCGTCAGCCACGCCAAGATCCTGCAGAACTGGCGGCGCGACGTCACTGCCGCCAACGCCATCCTCACCGCCAACAAGGTCCCGACCGACGCCATCGCCGCCTTCGCCAAGGCCGCCGATCCAGCCATCCTGATGCCCACCGCCGACACCCCGTGGGCCGACGTCCAGGCCCTCTGCGCCGGGCGTCCGGACTGGATGCAAAGCTATTTCCAGCTCAACCTCACCGTCCTCGAACTCAAGCTCCCGGCGGCCTTCCCATGACCCCCGTCGCGCTGATGTCCTGCATGCGGAACGAGGGCATTCACATCCTCGAATGGCTCGCCTATCACCGGGTGATCGGCTTCGGCCCCATCGTCATCCTCTCCAACGACTGCGACGACGGCTCGGACCACCTGCTTGACCTGCTGGGCCAACACGGCCAGATCGACCACCTGCCGAACCCGCTAAACCCCGGCGACCCGCCGCAGCGCCGCGGGATCGACCGCGCCCTTGCACACCTGTCAACCAGCCCCGCCGACTGGCTCGCGCACCTTGACGCGGACGAGTTCCTGAACATCGCCCCCGGTGCAGGCCCCGTCCAGGACCTGATCGCCAGGGCTCAGGACGCCCACGCCATCGCGCTCCCCTGGCGGCTTTTCGGCGACAACGGCCACCAGACCTGGCCGGGTGAGACCTTGCGCGCCTTCACCGCCTGCGAACCCGCCCCCGACCCCGACACCGTCAAGTTCAAGTCGCTTTTCCGCCACCGGGATTTCGCCTCGGCCTCCGACCACATGCCCACCGCCCCGCGCGTGGAAACCCCGCTCGCCGTCAACGCCGCAGGCGAACCCCTCTCCTCCGCGCCGCTCTTCGGCAAACCCGTGGCCCGCTACCAGCCCGCCCATATCGCCCTGCGCGGCGGCACCGTGGTGAACCACTACGCCATCCGCTCCACCGACAGCTTCCGCCTCCGACAGGCCCGCGGCCGCGGCATGGGCCCGGCCTGGGACAAGTACGTCCCCGGCTCCACCTGGCACAGCCGCGCCAACCGGAACGAGGTGCAGGACCGCTCCATCCTCCGCCGCTGGCCCAAGGTCGAGGCCGAACTTGCCCGCCTGCGCGCCCTGCCCGGCGTGGCCAAGGCCGAGGCCGCCTGCCTCAGCTGGTTCCTCCGCACCCGCGACCTCCCCGCAAGGACCACCGCATGACCCCCGAGCTGACCGCCCTCGCCCTCGCGGGCATCCTGCAGACCGTGCAATACGTGGCCTTCGCCATCCCCGCGAGCGTCGAGCTTGGCACCGGCTACACCTCCAGCCCGCGCGACCGCCCGCCCACCCGGCAGCTCTCCATCACCACCGGCCGCCTGCAACGCGCGATGAACAACCATTTCGAGGGGCTGATCCTCTTCACCCTGGCCGTCGTCGTCGTGACGCTTGGCAACCAGTCCACCCAAGTCACCCAATACGCCGCCTGGACCTATCTCGGCGCGCGCCTTCTCTACATCCCCGCCTATGCCTTCGGCTGGCGCCCTTGGCGCTCGGCCATCTGGGCGGTAGGCTTCTTCGCAACCCTGACCATGCTGGTAGCTGCCCTCATCTGACAGCTTTCACATTGGTGCAAATATCCTGCGGGGGTCCGGGGGTGCAAAACCCCCGGTTCCCCGGCCCAACCAAAGGACCGACCAAATGGCAGACTTCGACACCATCATCATCGGCGCCGGCCCCGGCGGTTACGTCGCCGCCATCCGCGCCGCCCAACTTGGCCAGAAGGTCGCCTGCGTCGAAGGGCGTGAGACCCTGGGCGGCACCTGCCTCAACGTCGGCTGCATACCGTCGAAGGCAATGCTCCACGCCACCCACATGCTGCACGAAACGCATGAGAACTTCGAAAAGATGGGCCTGATGGGCGCGCACCCCACCGTCGACTGGCAGAAGATGCAGGCCTACAAGGACGACGTGGTCAACGGCAACACCACGGGGATCGCGTTGCTGTTCAAGAAGAACAAGGTCACGTGGATCAAAGGCTGGGCCACAATCCCCGCCCCCGGCCAGGTCAAGGTCGGCGAGGATACCCACTCGGCCCGGAACATCGTCATCGCCACCGGCTCTGAAGCCAGCTCGATACCCAATGTCACCATCGACGAAGAGACCGTCGTCACCTCCACCGGCGCCCTGACCCTGAAATCGGTGCCGAAGTCGATGGTCGTGATCGGCGCGGGCGTCATCGGGCTTGAAATGGGCAGCGTCTACGCCCGGCTTGGCACACAGGTCACCGTGGTCGAATACCTGGACGCGATCACCCCTGGCATGGACGCCGAGGTCGCCAAGACCTTTCAGCGCATCCTGACCAAGCAGGGCCTGAAATTCGTCCTCGGCGCGGCTGTCCAGTCGGTCACCAAGACCGCCACCGGCGCGACCGTCGCCTACAAGCTGAAGAAGAACGACACGGAGGCGAGCCTCGACGCCGACATCGTCCTCGTCGCCACCGGCCGCAAACCCTACACCGCCGGTCTTGGCCTTGAGGCCCTGGGCGTCGAGATGGGCCCCCGCGGCACCATCAAGACCGACGCCCACTGGCAGACCAACATCCCCGGCATTTACGCCATCGGCGACGCCATCGCCGGCCCCATGCTCGCCCACAAGGCCGAAGATGAAGGCATGGCCGTGGCCGAAGTGATCTCCGGCAAGCATGGTCACGTGAACTACGGCGTCATCCCCGGCGTGATCTACACCACGCCCGAGGTCGCCAACGTCGGCCTGACCGAAGAGCAGCTCAAGGCCGAAGGCCGCGCCTACAAGGTCGGCAAGTTCCCCTTCATGGGCAACGCGCGCGCCAAAGCCGTCTTCCAGGCCGAGGGTTTCGTGAAGCTGATCGCCGACGCCGCCACCGACCGCATCCTCGGCTGCCACATCATCGGCCCGGCGGCGGGCGACCTGATCCACGAGGTCTGCGTCGCGATGGAATTCGGCGCCAGCGCGCAGGACCTCGCGCTCACCTGCCACGCGCATCCCACATGGTCCGAAGCCGTCCGCGAAGCCGCGCTCGCCTGCGGTGACGGCGCTATCCACGCCTGACGGGACCGCACGTCGTTCGACTTCGTCTCCTCCTCGCACCGCCCGCGAGGAGTGACGAAGTCATCGACGAGCCGCCTACCGCCGCAACCGCGCCAAAGTCAGCCCCACCGCCAGCAATTCCCGGCTCCCCGGCCTGGCGCGGGAAAGTCCCGCCGCCAGCCACCCCAACGGCGCCAGCCACCAGACCAGCCGCCGCACCGCAGCCATCGCCCCCTCGGGGGCCGAGACCGCATAGGCCTCCAGCGCCGCGTCCAGCCAGCGCGCATCCTCCGGCCACAAGGTGAACGCCGTCTGCGCGAACATCACCACATCCACCGCCTGCCAGAACCCCGCTCGCCGCGCATGCCGGAACCGCTCCAGATCGATGAACCGCGCCTCGCGGCCATCCCAGCACACATCCCGCACTGCCGGTCGCCCATGCGCCATGCCCGCCCAGTGAAGCCGCCCCAGAGCCCGACCGGCCTCGGCAAAAGCCTGCATCTTCTCGGCCTCTCCAAGACCCTTCGCATCGACGACCTCGGGCAGCACCGGTCCCGCATCCGGCATCAGCACCCAGTCCGGCCCTTCGGCTACCACGCCCGCCACCGGCAACCCCGCCGCCGCTGCCACGCGCAACCCGTCGCGCTCGACCGCAAAGGCCTGCGCCGGATCGCCCTTCTGCAGGCGCAGCCGCCCCGACAGCCGCTCCACCCGCTTCAACCAGAATCGCCGCCCGTCCGGCAGGTCCAACTGCCGCACGCGCCGGGGCGGTTCGGCCAGCGCAGTCTTCAGGGCAGCATCAAGTTCGGGATCGGTCACGCTGGCAGGCTCCAGTGGGCAGTCCGGCCCCTGTAACGCCTGTGTCACGGATTTGCAAAACCCGCCCCCTCGGGCCGTGACAGCGATGGCCCCTTCCGGGGAGGGGTGAGGGATCACGGGCCGAAAGTCAGTCGAAGAACCCAGGCCCCGCGCGGCCCAGCAACTCCTCGGCCAAGGCCCGCCCGATCTCGGCCCCCTGGCCCACGGGCCCCCGCCGCTCCCCGGCCACCGAGGCCGAGCCGTCCGGTCGCAGGATCTCTCCCCGCAGCCACAACTCCGCGCCGTCGATCACCGACAGCCCCGCGATGGGCGTCTCGCAAGACCCGTCCAGCGTCGCAAGGAAACTCCGCTCCGCCGCCAGCCGCAGGCCCGTCTCGCCATCGTGGATCGCCGCCAGCATCGCCGCGACGCGCGCGTCCGCAACCCGCCGCTCGATCCCGATCGCGCCTTGCGCCACCGCCGGCAGCATCTCTTCGGGCGCGATGGCAGACCGCGCGACCTCGACCATCCCCAGCCGCGTCAACCCCGCCATCGCCAGGAACGTCGCATCCGCCACCCGCTCCTCCAGCTTGCGCATCCGCGTCTGCACGTTGCCCCGGAACTCCACGAGGCGAAGGTCCGGCCGCCGCAGCGCCAACTGCGCCCGCCGCCGCAACGACGACGACCCGACGGTCGCCCCCTGCGGCAACTCCGCAATCGACCCGTAATGCGGCGACACGAACGCATCCCGCACATCCGCCCGCTTCAGGTAGCAATCCAGCACCAGCCCCTCGGGCTGCTGCGTCGGCATGTCCTTCATCGAATGGACCGCGATGTCGATGCTCCCGTCCAGCAAGGCCTCTTCGATCTCGCGGGTGAAAAGGCCTTTCCCCCCGATCTCGCGCAGCGCCTTGTCCTGGATCTGGTCGCCGGTGACCTTGATCACCACGATCTCGAACGCCGCTTCCGGCAGGGCAAAGGCCGCCATCAGACAGCGCCGGGTCTCATGCGCCTGCCACAAGGCCAGCGGAGAACCACGGGTGCCGATCTTCAGCGGGCGGGCGGGGGTGGGCAGATCATCGCTCATGCGCCAAGGCTTAACCGTGTCAGGCGCGCCTGACAACTCTTGACAACGAAGGCCTCACAGCCGACCCATGATCCCGAAGCAAAGAGGCCAGACATGACCAAGACGATCCTGCGCGCGCTCAAGGGCGAGGTGCTGCCCACCCCCCCGATCTGGATGATGCGCCAGGCTGGCCGCTATCTCCCGGAATACCGCGAGACGCGCGCCAAGGCAGGCGACTTCCTCTCGCTCTGCTACACCCCTGACCTTGCGGCCGAGGTCACGCTGCAACCCATCCGCCGCTACGGCTTTGATGCCGCGATCCTCTTCGCCGACATCCTCCTTCTCCCCCAGGCCCTCGGCCCGAAGCTCTGGTTCGAAACCGGCGAAGGCCCCCGGATGGAAACCACGGACACCCCCGGCCAGGTCGCCAACCTGAAACCCGTCGAAGCGATCCACGAAACCCTGGCCCCGGTCTACGAAACCGTCCGCATCCTTGCCCGCGAACTCCCCAAGGAAACCACCCTCATCGGCTTCGCCGGCGCCCCCTGGACCGTCGCCACCTACATGATCGCCGGCAAGGGATCGAAGGACCAGGCTGCGGCCCATGTCCTCAAGACCCAGGACCGCCCCACCTTCCAGGCGCTCATCGACAAAATTACCGAGGCGACCATCGAATACCTCTCCGCCCAGATCGTCGCCGGGGCCGAGGTCGTCAAACTTTTCGACAGCTGGGCCGGCAGCCTGAAGGGCCAGGACTTCCGCGACTTCGCCGAAGCCCCCGCACAGAAGATCATCTCGGCGCTGAAGGCCCGCCACCCCGGCATTCCGATCATTGCCTTCCCGCGTGAGGCTGGCCAGGGCTACATCGGCTTCGCCCACCGCACCGGCGCGGATTGCGTCGCCATCGACAATTCGGTCAGCCCGGAATGGGCGGCCGCGAACGTCCAGATCGACGGCTGCGTCCAGGGCAACCTCGCGCCCGAGCATATGGTCACCGGCGGCCAGGCCCTGATCGCCGCCACCCAGCACGTCGTCCGCGCGTTTTCCAAGGGCCCCCACATCTTCAACCTCGGCCACGGCATCACCCCCGAGGCGCATCCCGACAATGTCCAGCTGATGATCGACACGATCCGCGGCACCTGAGGCCATCCACCGCTTGAAGGAGGGTGGGCAGCATTGCCCACCCTACCCCGCCCTCCGCTCCCAGGTCTGCCGATGGATCACCTCTGGATCCCCATCACCCTTGCTGCAGCGCTCGCCCAGACCGGGCGCAACGCCGCCCAGCGCGGGTTGACCGAACGGCTCGGCACCCTCGGCGCGACCAATGTCCGGTTCCTCTACGGCCTGCCCTTCGCCTGCGCCTTCCTCGCGGTCGCCCTCTGGGTCGGCGCCAGCCCCTTGCCGCAGCTCACCCCGCGCGCGCTTGCCTTCACCGCCCTCGGCGCGCTGGCCCAGATCGCCGCCACCGCCCTCATGCTGCAGGCCATGCGAACGCAAGGTTTCGGCCTCGTCACCGCCTGGCTCAAGATCGAGCCCGTCCTCGTCGCCGTCATCGGCTGGGCCATCCTGGACGAGCCGCTGACCCTGCCGATGCTTGTCGCCATCGCCGTGGCCGTTTCAGGCGTCCTCGTCATGACGCTCAAGCCCGGCCAGGGCCGCAGCCTTCTGACCGACCTCCGCCCCGCCAGCCTCGGCCTTCTCGCGGGCCTCGCCTTCGGCCTCTCCGCCATCGGCTTTCGCGGCGCCATCACCGCGCTCCCCGAGGGGACGTTCCTGATCCGCGCGCTCACCATCCTTGCCCTGACCCTCGCGCTCCAGACCCTCGCTCTCGGAACCTGGCTCGCCCTGCGCGACCGTCCGGCCCTCACCGGCAGTCTCCGCGCCTTCGCGCCCTCCCTCGGGGCAGGGTTCCTCGGCGCGCTTGCCTCGGCCGGCTGGTTCACCGGCTTCGCCCTGACCTCCGCCGCCAACGTCCGCACGTTGGCGCTGGTCGAGGTCGTCCTCGCCCTCCTCCTCGCCCGTTACGCCTTGGGGCAGCGCACAACGGCCCGCCAACTGACCGGGATCGCCATCCTGCTCCTGGGCGTCCTTCTCCTGCTGCGGGCGCAGCCTTAACCTTCCACCGCCAGCCGAGCCTCGACCAGCCAAGCCAGATGCGCCGCCGCCGCCGCAACATTCGACGGTGTCAAAAGGTCCCACTGCGACGGCAACAGCCACAAGGCCTCATAGCTCGTGGGCACCATCCGCACTCCGTCCAGGTCAGCCCAGACAGTCCAGTCGAACTGCCGCGACATCGCCCCCCAGTTCTTCCCGGGATAGCTCAGGGTCAGCACCATCCGCCCGCGCGGCACCTCGACCCGCATCTGCTCCAGCTCGGACGTCTGCGCCTCGACCTTCCCCCCGAAGCGCGCTTCCAACGCCCCCGCCATCGCCTTGCGCAGCCGGGCCGGGGTCACCGGCACCGCCTCGGCAAAGTTCGGCACATGCGGCACCGGGGGTCCCGCGGCCTCTCCGGTCAGCCCCTGCAGCCGCACGAAGCCCTCAATCCCGCCCGGATCCGCCGCAAGCCGCGCCAAGCTCTTCACGGTCTGGAACCGCAGGTCGACTCGCCCGACCCACGCCTGCTCCACTTCGGCCACCACCGGCAGCCGCTTCACCATAGCCTCCCGCGCCTCGGGCGCCAGCGGCCCGGCCTCGGCAAGCTCCGACAGCTGATCGGCGTAGTCCTCCCGGTCGCGCAGCGTCAGCCGGTCCAGCGCCACCAGCCGCCGCAGGACGAAGGTCGAAGGACAGCCCCGAAGCAGCGCAAACCCCTGCGCCGCCTCCTCGCGCCGATGCGCCCGCGCCACGTCCCGGTCCATCCTCACCCCCGACTTGCACCAACCCGGCAAGTTCAGCGCAAGGATGCGGCCGAAATCAAGCGTTTCGATCCAGCGAAGTGGAACAGCAGGCCCTGCGACCTCTGCCTTTCACATTTGCCCAAATATCCTCGGGGGGTTCGGGGGGCGAAGCGCCCCCGACGGCCGAGCCGCTTTGCGCATCTACGCAAAGCGGCGAGACCAAAGGCGCGCGCCGCAAGGCGTTCCGTAAAGACCCCGCGCTCACACGGGAAATCGTCAAGAAATCCTGAATGTCCGCAGCCAACCCCTTGTAATCCCACACCCTGCAAACCCGGTCGCGCGCGGGCAGATCACACGACCTCTCCCCGATCCAGCCGTGCCAGCACCCTTTCGGCCCCGGAAAGCACCGCCTCCCGATGCTCCGCCGCCATCCCGTCCCAGACCCGATACATCTGCCCCATCCGCGGATTCGCCCGGAACCGCTCGCGGTGCCGGTCCAGAAAGTGCCAGTACAGCAGGTTGAACGGACAGGCCCGCTCTCCCACCTTCTCCTTCACCCGGTACCGGCACCCCCCGCAGTGATCCGACATCCGGTCGATATAGGCGCCCGAGGACACATAGGGCTTCGACCCCAGCATCCCCCCATCCGCAAACTGGCTCATCCCAAGGGTATTCGGCGCCTCCACCCACTCGAAGGCATCCACGTAGACCGACAGATACCACTCATGCACCATGCCTGGGTCCACCCCCGCGAGCAGCGCGAAATTCCCCGTCACCATCAGCCGCTGGATATGGTGGGCATAGGCGATTTCCCGGGTCTGCCCGACAGCCGCCGTCATGCAGGCCATCCCCGTCTCCGCCCCCCAGTACACCCCCGGCAATGCCCGGGAATGGCCCAGCGCGTTTCGCTCCAGATACTCCGGCCCCGTCAGTGCCCAGATCCCGCGCACATATTCCCGCCAGCCGATCACCTGCCGGATGAACCCCTCCGCCGCCGCAATCGGCACCTTCCCAGCCTTCCACGCCTCCTCCACGGCAAGACACACCTCCATCGGCCCCAAGAGTCCGATGTTCAGATACGGCGAGATGACCGCGTGGCTCAGGTAAGCCTCCCCTTCCAACATCGCATCCTGCTCTTCGCCAAAGCGCGGCAACCGCTCTTCGACGAACTCCGCCAGCGCGGCCAAAGCCCCCGCCCGATCCGTCGCCCAGCGAAACGGCCGCAACCGCCCGAAATGCCGGAACCTGGCCTCCACCAGCCCCAACACCTCCTCCACCACCGCGTCCGGCGCGAAATCCCGGGGCCGGGGGCGCAACAGGTCCGCCTTCGCCGGTTTCCGGTTGTCGTGGTCGAAATTCCACTGTCCGCCCGCCGGCTGGTCCCCCTCCATCAACAGCCCCGTCTTCCGCCGCATCTCGCGGTAGAACCACTCCATCCGCAGCTGCTTGCGACCCTCCGCCCACACCGCGAACTCCGATTCCGAGCAAAGGAACCGGTCATCCTCCAACACCCGCACCGGGACCGACAATTCCTCCAGGTCCCGCAATACCCGCCACTCCCCCGGCTTCGTCGCCAGCACCTCGGACACGCCAAACTCCCCCGCCCGTCGCACCAGCTCGCCCGAAATCGTCTGCGAGTTCCCAGGATCGTCCAGCCGCGAATAGGCGACCCGCCACCCCTCCGCCTCCAGCGCACCGGCAAACTTCCGCATCGCCGCCAGAATCAGCGCGATCTTCTGCGGATGGTGGGGCACGCTCTCGCCCTCCCCCATCACCTCCGCCATCACCACCACGTCCCGCGCCCGGTCCGCCGCCTTCAAGGCCGCGATGTCCGCCGTCAGCTGATCCCCCAGGACAAGAACCAGCCTCACCACGGCACCACCGCACCCTTCCAGTCGAAGAACCCGCCCGTCTCCTCCGGCCCCAACCCCTCCAGCACCGAAAGCAGATTGACCGCCGCCACGTCCGGAGCCACCGCCGGATGCCCCGCCCGCAAGCTGGGCGCCAACCCAGTCTCCACCGTCCCCGGATGCAATGCGACGAACACCGACAACGGATGCGTCCGCCGCGCCTCGACCGAGGCCGTCCGCACCAACTGGTTCAACGCCGCCTTTGCCGCCCGATAGCCGTACCAACCGCCCAAGCCGTTGTCCCCGATCGACCCCACCCGCGCCGACAACACAGCCAACCGGCTGACCCTGTCCCGCGGCAAAAGCCGCAGCGCATGCTTCATCACCAGTGCCGGCCCCACCGCGTTCACCGCGAACTGCGCGGCCAACCCCTCCGCCGTCACCGACCGCAAGCTCTTCTCCGGCCCTACGCCGCCCAAGATCAGCGCCCCCGTCGCCACGATCACCAGATCGAACCCCGGCTCCAACGCCCCCAGCGCCGCCGCGACCGACCCCTCGTCCGTCACGTCCAGCCCATCGCCCGACCGCGACAGCCCGACGACCTCACCCCGCGCCCGCAGCGCCGTCACAAGTGCCGACCCGATCCCGCCCGACGCCCCAACCACCAATGCCCGCATAAGACCTCCAAAGCCCAAGGCTTCAGATAGTGCCGGCCTCGGCCCCGACCACGCACAAGGCTTTCATACTGGCCCAAATATCCCCGCCGGAGGCTCCGCCGTTCCCCAGGACACGCGCTCGACAACCGTCCGCGGCAGCTCAGCCGAGCGGGGCTCGATGCCCCCGAGGCTGCTCCCCCGAACACGGTTAAGCCCGCGTGAGCGCGGCCAACCAACCCATTGATTTCATTGCACCCGAAATCCTGCCCACGCGTGGACAGGCCTCAGACGACGATCTCGCGCGGGACGATGAAGTCCACCGTGACACCCGACCCGAAGGTCACATCTGCCCAGTCCGCCACGTCGAAGTCCGCCACCAGCGTCGCCCCCGTCGGATACCGCCCGAACTCCGGGTTCGACGGAGGATGCGCAACCAGCCGCGCCGCGAACTCGGCGATCCCGGGGTTGTGCCCGATCATCATCACCACGTCCGCCTTGGCGTGCCGCAGGACCGCCATCATCACATCCGGCCCCGCGTGATACAGGGCGGGCTTCAACTCCAGCACCGGAGCCCCCGGCAGCGCCGGAGCGATCCCCGAGAAGGTCTTCCGCGTCCGGACCGCGTCTGAACACAGCACCTCCGCCGGCACGTAATCCCGCGACGCCAGCCACTGCCCCAGGTCCGCCGCTGCGGCCTTGCCCCGTTCGTTCAGGGGCCGGTCATGGTCGGGGGTGGCCGGGTCGTCCCATGAGGATTTCGCGTGCCGCGTCAGGATCAACCGCTTCATCTGTGGAACTGCCTCATGTGATAGGCCGACTGTTCGGGCAGTCTTGCATAGCTTTGCGACACCGGGCAAGCGCGGCGGACGAGGCAACCGCCCGACAGGCAGTCTGCCCCCTCGGCACGGTCCAGCCAGGCATGGCAGCCGGGCACATCATACCCCGCCCCGGTCAGCGCTCCCGCAGGGCAGGCGGTCAGGCAGGGGGCCGGGCAGGCGTCGCAGGGCCGGACAGCCGGAGGCGGCACCTCCACCACCTCCTTCAACGCCAGCGCCCCCCGGAAACTCACCATCAGCCCCTGACCCGCATGGACCAACAGCCGCACCGGGCTGTCCCAGACCTGCCCCGTCCGCAACGCCCAGCGGTAGAATGGATGGTACGGCGGCCCCCCGAAGGGAAACAGCGCCTTGGCCCCCAGGTCACAGGCAATCCGCCCGATCACGCGCCGCGACCAGCGGTCCACCGGGTCAGCGCTGCCCCACTCCGGCTGCGCCTGCAGATGTGCCCAGAACCCCGGCTCCTTCGGCCCCAGCATCAGCAGCGTCCGCGTCCCCGCCGGAAAGCCCGCTTCGCCCTCGGCCACGGAGAACCCGCCCAGCACCTCCAGCCGCTCCTCGGCCAGCCGGGCCTCTAGCGTCGAAAGGGCAGCCACAGCGCCCATCCCAGCCGCGCCGGTCTCTCGTCCTGCCATTCCAGCCCCACCGTCATCGCTTTATGCCCTGCCTTCGGTTCTGGCACATAGGTGCGGAAAAGCCGGTCCCAAACCGACAGGGCAAAGCCGTAATTGCTGTCATGCTCCTCCCGGTGGATCGAATGGTGCACCCGGTGCATGTCGGGCGTCACCAGCACCAGCCGAACCACCCGATCCAGCCACCCCGGCAGGGCAAGGTTGGAATGGTTGAACAGCGCCGTCCCGCTCAAGACGATCTCAAACACCAGCACCGCCAGCGCCGACGGCCCCAACGCATAAACCAGCCCGACCTTCAGCCCCATCGAGGCGAGGATCTCCACCGGATGAAACCGGAATCCCGTCGTCACGTCCATGTCCCGGTCGGCATGATGGACCCGGTGGAACCGCCAGAAGAGCGGCACCCTGTGCGTCACCAGGTGCTGCGCCCAGATCGCCAGGTCCAGGATCAGGACGGCCAGCACCAGCTCCACCCAGCCCGGCCAGTCCAGCCGGTTGAACAGCCCCCACCCTTGCGCCCCGGCGTCCAGCGCGGCCCCGATGGCCAACAGCGGCAGCAGAACCGCCAGCCCGCGCAAGGCCAGCGTGTTCAGCACCGTCATCGCCAGATTGGTCGGCCAGCGCCGCGTCCGCGATAGGGCACGCGGACGGCGCGGGACCACGGCCTCCAGCCCCGCGAAGAGGGCGAAGAGGCCAAGGAAGACCCCGCCACGCAAGAGAAGGTCATGCTCCATCCCGCAACCTTACAGCCGATTCGCACGGAAAGGTTAATGCCATGGACGTCTTCCGCGCGTAGAGACGGAAGGAAAACGTAAGGAAGATGTAGGCAAGACGCCGAAATGGAAGCAAAGTCAGTCGGTTATCGCCCCGACCGATCAGCGCCGGACATGCGGCTTCACCCGCGGCTCCGTGCTTCGGATCTGGCTCCCGGCTCCGTGGTCGGTGAACAGTTCCAGCAGGCAGGCGTTCGGCACCTTCCCGTCCAGGATCGTCACCGCCCGCGTCCCCTGCTCGATGGCCATGAGCGCGGTTTCGGTCTTGGGGATCATCCCGCCCGAGATCACGCCTTCAGCCGTCATCCGGCGAATCTCTTCCGGGGTGATCTGGGTCATCACCTGACCATTGGCGTCCTTCACCCCCGGCACGTCGGTCAGCAACAACAGCCGGTCCGCCTTGAGCGCCCCCGCAATCGCCCCCGCCGCCGTATCGCCGTTCACGTTGAAGGTCTCGTTGTCCTTCATCCCCGTCGCCACCGGGGCCACCACCGGGATGATCCCGGCGTTGTAGAGATCACGCAGCACCTGGACGTTCATCTCGACCGGGCGGCCGACATAGCCCAGTTCCGGGTCATCCGCCTCGCAGACCATCAAGTCGTCGTCCTTGCCGGAAATCCCCACCGCGCGGCCGCCCGCGTCCATGATCGCCTGCACGATCCGCTTGTTCACCAGGCCCGACAGGATCATCTCGACCACCTCGACCGTGGCCTTGTCCGTCACCCGCTTGCCGCGGACAAATTCCGACTTGATTCCAAGCTTTTGCAGCATCTCGTTGATCATCGGCCCGCCGCCGTGGACCACCACGGGGTGCACGCCGACCTGCTTCATCAGCACGATGTCACGGGCGAATTCCGCCATCGCCGCATCGTCGCCCATCGCGTTGCCGCCGAACTTCACGACCACCACGGCATCTTCGAACCGCTGAAGGTAGGGCAGCGCCTCGGACAGCATCTTGGCAGTCGTCTTTGCGTCTTCAGGCGTCAGGGTCTGCTGCTTCATCGGGGCCTCCATCGCTTCGCGCCGCATATGCTTTTTCATTCCCTCTGCCAAGCCTTGCCTTCCCCGCGCGGAAGGGTAGCCTTCCCCATAAAGGAGACTTCGATGTCCGAACAGAAGACCCTTGTCCTGACCGGCGCAAGCCGTGGGATCGGCCATGCCACCGTCAAGCGGTTTGGCGCCGAGGGCTGGCGGGTCCTCACCTGCTCGCGCCAGCCCTTCGACCCGCGCTGCCCCTGGCCAGGGGGTGAAGAGAACCACATCGAGATCGACCTCGCCGACCCCAACAAGACCATCGCCGCCATCGAGACGATCAAGCAGAAGGTCGGCGGTCGCATCCATGCCCTTGTGAACAATGCCGGAATCAGCCCCAAAGGTCCGGGCGGGGCGCGGCTGAACACCATGACCACCGACCTGCGCACCTGGGGCCATGTCTTCCACGTCAACTTCTTCGCCCCCGTGATCCTGGCCCGGGGCCTCAAGGACGAGCTGACCGCCACCAAGGGCTCCATCGTCAACGTCACCTCCATCGCCGGGGTCCGCGTCCACCCCTTTGCCGGTGCGGCCTACGCCACGTCGAAGGCGGCCCTTGCAGCGCTGACCCGGGAAATGGCCCATGATTTCGGGCCCCTGGGCGTGCGCGTCAACGCCATCGCGCCGGGAGAGGTGGAAACCGCGATCCTCTCCCCCGGCACCGACAAGATCGTCGAGCAACTGCCGATGCGCCGCCTGGGCCAGCCGAAGGAAGTCGCCGACGCCATCTGGTTCCTGTGTTCCGACCAGTCCAGCTACATCTCGGGCGCCGAGATCGAGGTCAACGGCGCCCAGCACGTCTGACCGGGGATTTTCACGGGCGGCATTGCGAAGAGAGACCGCAGGAAGCGATGAGCCGACCTTTGCACCCCCGCCACCGCTCTGGCATAAGGGCGCATCCCGAAAGGTCTGCCCATGCTTGACGACACCGACGACATCCACCCGCTTTTCCACGGGGCCCCAAAAGGGCTGGAGTTCCGCAAGCTCCGCAAACGCCTGGTGCAACAGGTGCGCGAGGCGATCGACACTTACGGCATGGCACGCGCGGGCGACCGGTGGCTCGTATGCCTGTCGGGTGGCAAGGACAGCTACACCCTGCTGGCCATCCTGACCGAATTGAAATGGCGCGGCCTTCTGCCTGTGGACCTCCTGGCCTGCAACCTCGACCAGGGCCAGCCGAACTTCCCCGCGACGGTCCTGCCCGAATTCCTGACCAGGATGGGCGTCCAGCATCGGATCGAATACCAGGACACCTATTCCGTCGTCATCGACAAGATCAAACCCGGCGGGACGATGTGCTCGCTCTGCTCCCGGCTAAGACGTGGAAATCTTTACCGGATCGCGCGGGAAGAGGGCTGTTCGACCGTCGTCCTGGGCCACCACCGCGACGACATCCTGGAAACCTTCTTCATGAACCTCTTCCACGGCGGCCGCCTTGCCAGTATGCCGCCGCGCCTTCTGAACGAGGATGGCGACCTCTTCGTCGCACGTCCCCTGGCCTTCGTCTCGGAAGAAGACTGCGGCAAGTTCGCGTCGGCGATGCAGTACCCGATCATCCCCTGCGACCTTTGTGGCAGCCAGGAGGGGTTGCAGCGGGCGCAGGTGAAGAGGCTCCTCGACGATTGGGAAGCCCGGACACCCGGCCGCCGGCAGGTGATGTTCCGCTCGCTCATGAACGTGCGGCCCTCGCACTTGGCGGATCCGACGCTGTTTGATTTCGCGGGTCTTGCCGCAGCGATGGCCGATGCGGAAAATTCTACGCAACTTCCGGGTGAGCGTTAAGGAACCGATCATGAACATCCGGCTAGCCTGACTCCAGGCCGCGGGACCTGCGCCCGCCGATGGAAGGGAAGGCTGCCATGCTGTTTGCGTTTCCGCGCGGGTCCGACCTGCCTTGGCAGTTGCTTGCGATCCTGCCCGTCCTCGCGCTTGGCGGGTTTTGGGCGGGCGGTGAACTTGCACTGGTCGCCCTGACCGCGGCGCTGCCGATTGGGGTGCTGGCCTACCGCCTTTACCAGCGCCGCGCGGCACCCTTGGCGGCTTCCGGCCAGGTGATCAACCAATTGGACCAGGCTCTGTCCGACATCAGCGCAAAGGGCGGCGCGACCGGGTGTTTCGTGATCCAGTTCGACGACCCCGCGCATCTGGCGGACCGTCTGGGCCGGACCCGCCAGTGCGAGGTGATTGCCGCCTCCATCGCCCGTCTGCGGGGGGCGCTGCGCCCCGGCGACATGCTCTTCCCGATGGAGGATGGCAGCCTGGTCGTGACGCTTGCCGCAACGCCGCGACTGGACGCCGAGCTCATGGTGCGCATCGCTGCCCGGCTGCATCTGGTGGTGCAGCAACCCATGACGCTCGCGGATGGCCCGGCGCAGGTGACCTGCTCCATCGGCTTTTGCCATTCGGACCAACTGCGAAAGCCCGCCGGCCGTGCACTTCTGGACGCCGCCCAGGTTGCTGCGGACGAAGCTGCCAGCCATCGGCCGGGGGCAATCCGCGGCTACTCCGACGATCTGGCCCGCGCCCGCGCCGACCGCGACGCGCTGCGTGCTGGTTTCTCGCGGGCCGTCGACCTGGGCGAGATCAAGGCCTGGTTCCAGCCGCAACTTTCGACCGACAGCGGCGAGGTTTCGGGGATCGAGGCCCTGGTCCGATGGCAGCATCCCGAGCGTGGCCTGCTGGCCCCCGCCAGCTTCCTGCCCGCCATCGAAGGGTCCGAGCTGATGGAACTCCTCAGCCAGACGATGCTGGTGCAGTCGCTAGCCGCGCTGGCCGAGTTCGACCAAAGGGGATTGCGCGTTCCCTCCGTCGCAGTGAACTTCTCGGCGCAAGAGCTTCGTGACCCGCAGTTGCCCGACCGCCTGCGCTGGACGCTGGACCGGTTCCGGCTGGCTCCGGCAAGACTGACAGTCGAAGTGCTGGAATCTGTGGTCGCCGGGGATGGCGATGACGTCATCGCCGCGAACATCGGCAGGATCGCCGCGATGGGCTGCGCGGTTGACCTCGACGACTTCGGCACCGGCAACGCCTCGATCACCGCGATCCGCCGGTTCGCGCTGAACCGGCTGAAGATCGACCGCAGCTTCGTCCATGCGGTGGACCAGAACCGCGACCAGCAGAAACTGGTGACTGCGATCCTCTCCCTGGCAGAACGGCTGGGGATCGAGACCCTGGCCGAAGGGGTGGAGACCCCCGCCGAACATGCCCTCCTCGCGCAACTGGGCTGCGGGCACGTGCAGGGTTACGCCATCGCAAAGCCGATGCCGATCGGGGATCTGGTCCGCTGGCTGCTGGCCCATCGCGACCGCCAGCGCGAGGCGATCCGGATCGGTATGCGCGCGCGATAGCCCCTGCCATCACGCGGCAGTGAAATCCGCGTCGACCGTTTCTTGCGGGCAGGCGCCACTGGCTGCGAATTGATCGGAACACTAGGCGGGACAGGCCGAAACTGCTTGACCTTTGCCCGCCCCTGTCGTTGAAGCACCGCTGATCGATCTGCATGGTGGTTTTCGGCATGGAAGAGCAGAACAACAAGAACCTGATCCTGGCGATGGTTCTTAGCGCGGCAGTGATGCTCGTCTGGTTCATCTTCTTCCCGCCGCCCGAGCCGACTGCGCCGGCGCAGACGGCGACCACCAGCCCAGTAGCCGAAACCGTTGCAACAGCTCCGGCGGAAACCACGGCGACCCAGCTGCAGGCCGAAGCGGACCCTGTGCCCGAAGCGCCAAGGCTCACAATCGACACGCCCAAGCTTGCAGGCTCTCTGTCGCTGCGCGGCGGCCGGATCGACGATCTGTCGTTGAAGACCTACCGCGAGCAATTGGCTCCGGATTCGCCGACCGTGCGTCTCCTGTCTCCGGTCGGTGAAGATCTGGCCTACTATTCGGTCTTCGGCTGGCTGCCCGGCACGGGGCTTGAGTCGGCCGATGTGCCCGACGCCAACACCGCTTGGACTTCGGACGCAGGTGCCACCCTGTCGCCCGGCAAACCGGTCACGCTGCGCTGGGACAACGGCAAGGGCCTGACCTTCCAGCGCGAGATCGCCGTCGACGAGGACTTCATGTTCACCGTGACGGACACCGTCCAGAACGGCTCGGCCACCGCCGTGGCGTTGCAACCCTACGGAATCGTCGCACGGCACGGGCTGCCGAAGCTGCAGAACATCTTCGTCGTGCACGAAGGCGCAATCCAGCGGATCGACGGCAAGCTGGCCGAGACCGACTACAAGGACGTGACCGAACTTGAGGTCGACACCCGCGAAGGGCTGCCGGCCGAAGTCACCGAAGCCACGACCGATGGCTGGATCGGTTTCACCGACCACTACTGGATGACGACCCTGGTCCCTGAACAGGGCAAGCCCTTCAAATCGGTCCTGAAGTATGTACCGACCGCCGGCATCTACCAGGCCGAGGTTCGCCAGCCGTCCGTCTCGGTCGCACCGGGTGCATCCGCGACCTCGTCGATCCGCTTCTTCGCCGGCGCGAAGGAATGGGCCACGATCCGCGCCTACGAGAACAGGGACGGGATCCCCGGCTTCCTCGACTCGATCGACTGGGGCTGGTTCTACTTCCTGACCAAACCGATCTTCGCAGTCCTGCACTGGCTGCATGGCCTGATCGGCAACATGGGCGTGGCGATCATCGCACTGACCTTCTTCCTCAAATTCCTCGTCCTGCCGCTGGCCTACAAATCCTACGTTTCGATGGCGCGGATGAAGGAGCTTCAGCCCGAGATGGAGGCGCTGAAGGAACGCGCCGGAGATGACCGCCAGAAGCTCCAGCGCGAGATGATGCAACTCTACAAGGACAAGAAGGTGAACCCCGCTGCGGGTTGCCTGCCGATCCTGATCCAGATCCCGATCTTCTTCAGCCTCTACAAGGTGATCTTCGTCACCATCGAACTTCGGCACGCGCCGTTCTTCGGCTGGCTCAGGGACCTGTCCGCGCCCGACCCGTCCTCGCTTTACAACTTGTTCGGCCTGCTGCCCTGGGACGCCCCCGCGGCGGGCACGGTCCTGCACCTGATCTTCATCGGTGCACTCCCCATCCTTCTGGGCATCACCATGTGGCTGCAGCAGAAGCTGAACCCCGCCCCCACCGACCCGGTCCAGGCCTCGATCTTCGCCTGGATGCCCTGGGTGTTCATGTTCATGCTGGGCGGCTTCGCCAGCGGCCTGGTGATCTACTGGATCACCAACAACACGATCACGTTCATCCAGCAGTACCTGATCATGTGGAGCCACGGTAAGCGCCCGGACATCTTCGACAACATCCGCTCGGCCAAGGCCGCGAAGGCCGCGGCGAAGGCAAAGGCTGCGACCCCGGCCGCGCCGGCGCCGAAGAAGGGCAAGAAGTGACCGGCCAGGACCGGGGGCGCGTCACCCAGCTGATGCGCCATCCGATCAAGTCTGCCGGGTACGAGTCTGTCGACCATGCCACCCTGACCGAAGGCGCGGCGTTCCCCTTCGACCGCATCTGGGCCGTGGCCCATGCTGCCGCGCGCATCACCGATCCACCGACCTGGGCTCCGAAGCTGCAGTTCCTGCGGGGATGGGGCTCGGCCGACCTGATGGCGATCTCCTGCCAGTCCGACCCCGCCCAGGATCGGGTGACGCTGAGCCACCCCAGCCGACCGACCGCCAGCTTCTGCCCCGACGACCCGGCCGATGCTGCCCGGCTGATCGACTGGCTGCGTCCCCTCTGGCCCGAAAACCGGCCCGAACCCGCACGAGTGATCCGCGTCCCCGGCCAGGCGCTGACCGATCAGGATCAACCGCTGATCTCGATCAATTCGGTCGCGTCGCTGGCGGACCTGTCGACGCGGATCGACAGCGCCCTGTCGCAGCATCGCTTCCGCGGGAACATCTGGGTCGACGGCTGGGCACCCTGGGCCGAGCTTGATCTCGTCGGTCGGGACATCACCATCGGGGCGTCCCGCCTGCGGGTGGAAGAGCCGATCGGCCGCTGCCGTGCCACGGGTGCCAATCCCGAGACCGGCGTCCAGGATATCGACACGATGGCCGCGCTCGAATCCCACTACGGCCACACTGATTTCGGCGTCTTTGCCCGGGTGATTGTCGGTGGCAAAGTTGCCGTTGGAGACGAGGTGCGCTGATGGCCATGACCTTCACTCTGACGCCCGAGCCCGAGGACGAGGCGCGCGAAGCAGGGCGGCTCCTCTTCGCCGGTCCGGTCACCTTCGTGAAGGGTGTCGTGGCCATGTCCGGCCTGCCCCCCGCCGACCGGCTGGAGGTCTGCTTCGCGGGCCGTTCGAACGTCGGAAAGTCCAGCCTCATCAACGCGCTGACTGGGCGGAAGACTCTGGCCCGCGCCTCGAACACGCCGGGCAGGACGCAGGAGATCAACTATTTCGCCCTGGGGGAAGAACGCTTTCTCGTCGACCTGCCCGGCTACGGCTATGCCGAGGCTCCGGTTGCCATCGTCGCCAAGTGGCAGGCGCTGCTGAAACAGTACCTCTCGGGCCGCGTCACCCTGCGCCGGGCTTTCGTGCTGATCGACGCGCGGCATGGGGTCAAGGCGGTGGACGAGGAAATCCTCACGCTTCTGGACCGCAGCGCCGTGACCTTCCAGGCGGTGCTGACCAAGGTCGACAAGATCAATCGCGTGGAACGCGAAGCGGTGATCGAACAGGTCAAGGGAGCCCTGGGCAAACACCCGGCGGCCTATCCCGAGATCGTGGTGACAAGCTCGGAAAAGGGCGAAGGGATCGAAACCCTGCGCGCGCTGATCGCGACGATGGAATGACCTAGCGGCCCGCGTCGTGGTCGGGATCCGCCCCGGGAACGGGATCATAGCCCTGCCCGCCCCAAGGGTGGCAGCGACAGATCCGGTGCGCCGCCAAATAGCTCCCTTTCAAGGCGCCGTGCCGCTCCAACGCCTCAAGCGCATAGGCCGAGCAGGTGGGCTGAAACCGGCAGCCGTGACCCACCCATGGCGACAAGACCAGCCGGTAGGCGCGGACCGGCAGCGCCACAAGGTGCGCAAGCGGGCTCATGACCGGTCCCGGTGGATGCTGCGCAGGGCCTGCTCAAGATCGGAGCAAAGATCGGCATAGGCGCGCGAGACGGTCGCCTCGGGCCGGGCCACAAGGACATAGTCCCAGCCGGGCCGCGCGTGACGCGCCAGCACCTCACGCGACAGGGCCCGCAGGCGACGCTTGGCGCGGTTGCGCAGGACGGCGTTGCCGATCTTCTTCGACGCGGTGAAACCGATGCGGGTCTGCGGATCGGCATCCCCCCGGTCACGGGCCTGCAGCAGAAAACCCCCGGTGCCCTGGCGACGGGCCGAAGCCGCCTTCAGGAAATCGGCGCGCTTGCGCATCACGCAAAGCGAAACCGCCGGAGAGCCTTGGGGCGCTTCGGCGGCGATGCCTTGGCCCTGGGTCTCCGGCGGTGTCATGCGCTTGTCCTGACGCCCCTCGGGGCGCGTGATCAGGCGGTCAGCTTATGACGGCCCTTGGCGCGGCGAGCGGCCAGGACCAGGCGGCCGTTCTTGGTGGCCATGCGCGCACGGAAGCCGTGGCGGCGCTTGCGAACCAGGTTCGACGGTTGAAAGGTGCGCTTCATCGCGGCTCTCCATTAGACTTGACCCGAACCCGGCGGATTCGAGGGCCCGTAACTTGAAGCCCGTCATTTACGGGCGGTTTGGGCCCAAGTCAACGCGGACATCGCGGATTTCCTGCAACATTTCACGTGTCGGCTACGGGATATGTTTCAATAGGTCCGGGAATGTGCCGGATGGGATCAAGGCCGCGTGAAACCCCTGTCCTCCAGCACCGACCTGCGCCATGTTCGGCACCCATGCAAGGTCCCGAAATGTCCCCCGACACTGAAAGCTCCACGACCCGAACCTGGCTGCGGCGGCTGCCCTTCCTGGTGATTCTGGCTGTGGCCCTGCTGGGCGCCATCGCCCTGCGGGACGAGTTCAGCTTCGCGACCCTCGCCCGCCACCACGACCAGCTGCTGGCCTTCCGCGATGCGCATTACGTCTGGGCCGTGCTGGCGTTTCTTGCGGCCTATCTGGGGATCGTGGCGCTCAGCCTGCCGGGGGGTACGGTGGCGACGCTCGCCGGGGGGTTCCTGTTCGGCCTTTTCCCGGGTGTGCTTTTCAACGTCCTGGGCGCTGGCACGGGGGCCGTGCTGGTCTTTCTGGCGGCCCGCACCGGTTTCGGCGCGGACCTGGCGCGGAAGCTCGAGACGGCGGGCGGCAAGGCGGCAAGGCTGCAGGCGGCGCTGCGCAAGAACGAATGGTCGGTCCTGTTCCTGATGCGCCTTGTGCCGCTGGTTCCGTTCTTCATTGCCAACCTGATCCCGGCCTTCGTCGGCACGAGCCTGTTCCGCTTTGCCATATCGACCTTCCTCGGCATCATCCCCGGTGCCCTCGTCTTCACCTCGGTCGGCTCGGGACTGGGTGAGGTCTTCTCGCGTGGCGATGTGCCCGACCTCCACATCATCTTCACCCCGCCGGTCCTGCTGCCCCTCTTGGGTCTGGCCGCACTGGCCGCCCTGCCGATGGTGCTGCGGGCAATCAAGGGAGAGCGCTGAATGCAACGGATCGACACGGACATCTGCGTGATAGGAGCGGGCTCCGGGGGCCTTTCGGTCGCAGCCGGGGCGGTGCAGATGGGCGCACGCGTCGTGCTCATCGAGGCCGACGAGATGGGCGGCGACTGCCTGAACACCGGCTGCGTCCCCTCGAAGGCGCTGATCGCCGCCGCGAAGGCGGCCGAGGCGCAACGGCGCGGCTTTCGCGGGATCGCACCCGTGGCGCCGCAGGTCGACTTCGCCGGGGTCAAGGATTACGTGACCGCCGTGATCGAGGAAATCGCCCATGTCGACAGCCAGGAACGGTTCGAGGGTCTGGGCTGCATCGTGATTCGCGCCTTCGCCCGCTTCACGGGCCCGCGCGAGGTGCAGGCGGGTGACACCATCGTGCGCGCCCGGCGCTTCGTGATCGCCACCGGGTCGCGCGCGCTGGTGCCGCCAATCCAGGGCGTCGACACGGTTCCCTACCTGACCAACGAGACGATCTTCGACCTCCGCGTCCGACCCGACCACCTGATCGTCATCGGCGGCGGCCCGATCGGGGTAGAAATGGCACAGGCGCACCGGCGCTTGGGCTGCAAGGTCACCGTGATCGAGGGGGCAAGCGTCCTTGGCCGCGAGGACCCCGAGCTTGCCGCCGTGGTGATCGCAGCCCTGCAGGCCGAGGGCATCGCCTTCGTCGAGGGCCAGCCGGTCGTGCGCCTTTCCGGCAGTGACGGCGCGGTGGAGGTCACGCTGGGTGACGGGCAGCAAATCCAAGGCTCGCACCTCCTGCTGGCGGTCGGTCGCAAGGTGGCGTTGGAGGGGATGAACCTGGAAGCAGCCGGGGTGGCGCATACGCCCAAGGGCATCACCGTGGACGCCCGGCTAAGGTCGTCGAACCGTCGCGTCTATGCGGTGGGGGATGTCGCAGGCGGGCTGCAGTTCACCCAGGTCGCGGCCTGGCACGCCGGGATCGTGATCCGGCAGGCGGTCCTTGGTCTGCCCGCAAAAGCCGATCCCCGGGCCCTGTCGAGGGCAACCTTTACCGACCCCGAACTCGCCCAGGCGGGCCTGACCGAAGCCGAGGCGCGCCAACAGCATGGCGACGGCGTTACAGTGGTGCGGGCCGAATTCGCCCACAACGACCGCGCCATCGCCGAGAGCAAGGGCAAGGGTCTGGTCAAGGTCATGGTCGTGAAGGGCCGCCCCGTGGGGGCCAGCATTGTCGGCCCGCAGGCCGGAGAGTTGATCGGGCTCTGGGCGCTCGCGATCTCGGCACGGATGAAGATGTCGGCGATTGCCGGAATGGTCGCGCCCTATCCGACACTGGGAGAGGTTTCCAAACGCGCGGCAGGTGCCTATTTTAGCCCCAAGCTGTTTGAAAACCCGACGTTGAAGCGCCTGGTCAGGTTCGTGCAACGCTGGGTCCCTTGAAGCCGGACAAGGAAGGTTCGGGTGGCCGAAAGACGCAAGAGATTTCTCAAGACGCTTTCGGGGCGCTTCCTGATGCTGACCGTCATCTTCGTGATGCTGGCCGAAGTGCTGATCTTCGTGCCCTCCATCGCGCGGTTCCGGGCCGACTTCATGCTGACCCGGCTGAAGCAGGCGCAGATCGCCGCCCTGACCCAGCTTGCCGCCGAGGACATGGTCTCGCCCGAGCTGGAGGCCGAGCTTCTGGCCAATGCCGAAGTCTACAACGTGGTCCTGCGGCGCGACGAGGTGCGGCAACTGGTGCTGTCCTCACCCATCCCCGGCGAAATCTACGAGACCTACGATTTGCGCATGGCCGGCCCGTGGGAGCTGATCCGCGATGCCTTCGCCTGCCTGCTGGACCCGCACGATCGCGTGGTGCGGGTGATCGGCTACCCGGTTCAAGAGGCCGGAACCCTGATCGAAGTGACGATGGAGACCAGGCCCCTGCGCGAGGCGATGGTGGACTACGGCTTGCGCATCCTGATCCTGTCGGCCCTCATTTCGATCGTCACCGCGCTCTTGCTGTTCCTGGCCGTCCAGCGCCTTCTGGTCACGCCGATCCGCCGAGTGGTTCATCACATGCAAACCTATGCCGAGGCGCCCGAGGACGCGCGTCGCGTGATCGAGCCCAACGCCGATGTCGAGGAACTGCGCTCGGCTGAAGAGGCGCTGCAGTCGATGCAGATGCAGCTGACCAACGCGTTGCGTCAGAAAGAGCGGCTGGCCCAGCTGGGTGGCGCAGTGGCGAAGATCAGCCATGATTTGCGCAACATCCTGACCACGGCGCAGCTTTTCGCCGACCGACTGGAGGGCAGCGCCGACCCCGTCGTCGCGCGTGCAGCGCCGAAGCTGATCAACTCGATCAGCCGGGCGGTTTCCCTGTGCGAAGCGACCTTGGTCTTCGGCAAGGCCGAAGAGCCGCCGCCGCAACTTCGCCGGCTGAACCTGGCGCAGCTGGTAGGCGAAGTGGCCGAGGGCGAGGCGCTGGGGGCTGACAGTTCGATCACCTGCCTGATCGAGGTACCGCCCGGCCTGATCATCCGTGTGGATGGCGAGCAGCTCTTCCGCGTGCTGTCCAACCTCATACGCAATGCCCGGCAGGCGATCGAGGCGACGGGCCAGCCCGGCACCATCGAGGTTTCGGCCGGCGAGGACGAGGGCGAATGGTGGGTCCGGGTGGGCGACACCGGGCCGGGCTTGCCCCCCAAGGCGCGCGAGCACCTTTTTGCCGCCTTCCAGGGCGGGGCGCGCAAGGGTGGCACCGGCCTTGGACTTGCCATCGCCGCCGAACTGGTCCGCGGCCACGGCGGCCGTCTGGAGCTGGTGCGCAGCGATGCCGAGGGCACCGAGTTCGCGATCCACCTGCCGAAGGAAACGACCGAGCACGCCCCGTGATTTCGCCCTTGCATTGCCCGCCGCGCAAGGCTACATCGCCCGACATTGCGGACCCGTAGCTCAGCTGGATAGAGCATCAGACTACGAATCTGAGGGTCGGGCGTTCGAATCGCTCCGGGTCCGCCACTCCCCTTTGAAATCATTGATTATTTAGCCGATTTGGCGGCTTTACCCATCAATGAACCCACCATCCTAAAAACGCTTGGCGCTGGGTGTGCGCCGATCCTTTGCGGTTAGCGCCAGACTCGGGCGCAAACAAAATTCACCTTTGCGGCGAAATGTATGACCCTCGCACAAGCAGATTCGAAGCGGGGTAAGTTGAAGTGCGTTCTTCCTGGTCGACAAAGCAATCGCATGACGAATGGCCGGGTGTAGTATGCACTTTCGGCAAGGTGCGCCTGATTGTGGCAGAGGGTGAGAGGGGGCCTTACTACAGGCTGCAGATCGCCACTGGTGCAACTAACCTTGATCGTGCATGGGAAGCCATCCCGCGTTCGTCACGCTCGACTCTGGCAGAATTGCTGCGGGATTTCCAAGACACTCCGGGATTGGCCCAGGCTTGTCGCGGCCTGCCGGACAGTCCATCGGAAGCGCTGCCTGAATTTTGGGAACAGCGCCGGACTGACTACGAAGAAATGTTTCGCGATCACACGTGATGGGTCCAGCCTCTGGGCAAGCTTTCGCCCCTCCCCCAGCG
>JAIXSA010000168.1 GCA_027484915.1 Paracoccaceae bacterium
CAGGGCAACGGCTTCCGCAAGGTCGGTGTTCAGGCCAAGGACCCCGGCGATGGTGCGGGCGACCTGGGCCACCTCGATCGTGTGGGTCAGGCGGGTGCGGTAGTAGTCGCCCTCGTGTTCGACGAACACTTGCGTCTTGTGCTTCAGCCGCCTGAAGGCGCTGGAATGGATGATCCGATCCCGGTCGCGCTGGAAGGGCGATCGGAACGAAGACAGCCGCTCGGGCCACAGCCTGCCGCGGCTGGCGTCGGGTTGGCAGGCATAGGGGGCGAGCATTCGGGGCTTGTCCTTGTGGCAGGCGGTCAGGTTTCATATATTTGGCAAGGACGCCGAAGGATACGGGAACAGTCATGGAACTGACGCTGCCGCCGAAAGTCACCGACCGGGCCTTTGCCAGGCTGGCCGAGATTGCCGAAGCCACGGGCGAGGTGAAACCGTTGCGTGTGGCGGTGGATGGTGGGGGGTGTTCGGGTTTTCAGTATTCGATCACCCTCGATCAGCCCGCAGCGGACGATCTGGTGTTGGAGAAGGATGGCCAGAAGGTCCTGGTCGACCAGGTCAGCCTGCCGTTCCTGTCGAACGCCGTGATCGATTTCACCGATGAATTGATTGGCGCGCGTTTCGTGGTGGAAAACCCCAACGCGAAGTCCAGCTGCGGCTGCGGCACCAGTTTTTCGATGTGACCCTCTCGCCGCGCTGCAACGCCGGGCTATCTCGGTGTGCAGCGTAGGATCGAGGGATAGTCGATGCGTATTCTGATGTTGGGGTCGGCACCCATGGCGGCGTCCGCGGCCGATTGGCAGCGCGAGCCGTTCGACCTGGTGCTGGCGATCAACAATGCCTGGCGGATCCGGGCGGATTGGGATGTAGCGATCCACCCCTACGACTTTCCGCAGGACCGGCAGGCTGTCGCAGGCCCTGGTCAGCGCGTCGTGACCGAGGTCGACTTTGTCCCGGCGCAGAATCTCTACGGTGGATTTGTCTACGCAGGCGCAACAATGGCGTTCACAGCGGGATATTGGGCTTTGGCGGCCCTGAAGCCGTCGGTCATCGCGGTCTATGGCTGCGACATGCATTATCCGGCTGGGGCCCCGACGCATTTCTATGGCGCGGGCACTCCGGACCCTTTGCGGCCCGATGTGACCCTGCGCAGCCTGGAGGCAAAGGCCGCGCGCTTGATGGTGATGGCGGCGCGGCAGGGTTGCGCGATGGTGAACCTGTCCACGGGACCGTCGCGTCTGGTCTTTCCGCGCTGCACACAGGCCGCTTCTGCTGCTGCGGTGCCTTTCGCCGGGGATGCCCGGCTGGTCGATGCCGCGCTGGCGATGGAAGCCGAGCTGGATTACCGCGTCCCCTCGGGCCGTTACTGGGAAGAGCCGGGCCGCTTCGACGTGGCGGCGCTGGACCGGCTGGACGCGCTGTGGCTGGCGGCTGCAGCGCTGCCGTTGCGCCAGGCGGGTTGAGCCCGGCCGCGTCGCGGCCTAGGGTTGCGGGGTGGAGGGCCTGGGCATGAAGCTGGCGACATTCAACATCAATGGGATCAAGGCGCGGATCGAGGCGCTGAAATCGTGGCTGGAGCAGGCGGCGCCGGACGTGGTCTGCCTGCAAGAGATCAAGTCGGTGGACGAAGGCTTCCCCCGCGCCGAGATCGAGGCGATGGGCTACCGGGTCGAGACCCATGGGCAGAAGGGCTTCAACGGGGTGGCGATCCTGTCGAAGCTGCCGTTGTCGGACGTGCGGCGCGGGCTGCCGGGAGACGACAGCGACGAACAGGCGCGCTGGATCGAGGCGGTGGTGGATGCCGGTCGGCCGGTGCGGGTCTGCGGGTTGTACCTGCCGAACGGGAACCCGGCTCCCGGTCCGAAGTACGACTACAAGCTTGCCTGGATGGCACGGATGGAGGCGCGGGTGCGGGAGCTTCTGGCGTCGGAAGAGCTGTTCATCTGTCTGGGCGATTACAACGTGATCCCGCAGGCGGTGGATGCGGCAAAGCCGGAGGTCTGGGTCCACGACGCGCTGTTCCTGCCGGAAAGCCGGGCAGCGTTTCGCAGGCTGGCGAACCTTGGCCTGACCGATGCCGTACGAGTGCGGGACCCCTCGCCCGGGGTCTATACGTTCTGGGACTACCAGGCCGGGGCGTGGGAGCGGAACAACGGCATCCGGATCGACCATGTGATGTGCAGCCCCCAGGCGGCAGACCGGCTGGAGGCGGCGGGGATCGACAAGGCGGTGCGGGGGGGCGACAAGCCCAGTGACCACGTGCCGGTCTGGGTCGAGATCGCGGCCTGAGCGCCGCGCGCGGCGACGCTAGGCGGGCAAGGAAAAACAAGGGCTTGTCTGCGGGCGTTCAGGTTCTGGTAACGCTGTTCGGACAACATTCGGGGGTGGTGGTGATGGCGTTGGGCGAGGTCAGGTTGACGGGCCGGCTGATCTGCGCCTGCGACGCAGAGGCCGAGATCGTGCGGCATCACCTTGCCGATCATCTCTGCCTGACGCGGGCCGAACCGGGCTGTCTGGCCTTCCACGTCGCGCCGACGGAGGATCCGCTGGTCTGGCACGTCGAGGAGCGCTTCATCGACCGCGAGGCCTCTGCCCGACACCAAAGCCGGACGCGGGCCTCGGCCTGGGGCCACGCCACGCAAGGGATCGGCCGGGAGTATCAGGTCTTCGGACTGGATTGATCGGGCAGTCACCGGAGCGGAACCAAAATCCTTGAGTAAGGATTTTGACAAATTCCTTGCTTAAGGAATTTGGGTGACGTCGTGATCGTAGAGCCAGTCAAAGCGGGCAACCATCGCGCCGGGGGACAGGCGGCCCAGTAGGCGCAGGCCCGTATGGCCGATCAAGCGGGGCAGCCCGGAAAGATGGTAGGCGCGCGCGTTGGCGTTGGCGGCGGCGACGATGCGGGTAGTGCGGGGTTTCCGAAGCGTCTGATAAGCAGAAAGTGCCGCCGCGACCGTGTCATGGGTGGCAAGGCTGTGGGCCAGAACCCACGCGTCTTCCAGGCCCATTGACGCGCCTTGCGCCAGGAACGGCAGCGTCGGATGCGCGGCGTCGCCCAGGATCGCTGCCCCGCCCTGCCCCATCGGCTTCACCCAGTTTCCCGCGACAGTGTGGCGGAAGAGGCCCCAGAGCCAGGGGTCCTCGACCCTGTCCAGCCAGTCCCGGACGCGGGGAGAGAAGCCCTCGAAAGCCAGGCGCAGGTCCATCGGATCGTCGCGGAGGGACCAGCTTTCCTCGGCCCATTTCTGGCGCTCTTCCACGGCCACGATGTTGCGCAAGCTACCGTCGCGCAGGGGGTAGCTGACCAGGTGGCGGCCGGGGCCCATGTGAACCTCGGCCACGGGGGCCGCGCCGGATTCGCAGGGGATCACCGCGCGCCAGGCGACCTGATTGGTGAAAAAGGGCTGTTCCGCCCCGTTCAGCGCGGTGCGGGTCTTCGAGTGAAGGCCGTCAGCACCGATCAGGAGGGGCGTTTCGATGCGCTCCCCGGTCTCCAACGCCACCACGGGACGCGCACCGGACAGGTCGACGCTGTTGATGCGGGAAAGAAGGCGGACCGTCGCTCCGGCCTCTTGCGCCCCGTTCAGGAGAAGCGCGATCAGATCCGCGCGGTGCAGGAAATGGTAGCCCTGTCCGGGGCGCAGACGGGCAAGATCGAGGCGTGCCACGGGGTCGCCCGTCGGACCATCGATCAGTTGCACGGCTTCGGCCCGGGTGGAGGCCGCTTCAAGGCCAGCTTGCAGGCCAAGCGCACGCAGGACGCAGGCCCCGTTGGGTGAAATCTGCAGCCCCGCGCCAACCTCGCGGATCGCGTCGGCCTGTTCGAGGACGGTGACCTTCGCCCCCCGTAGGGCCAGCGCCCGGGCGGCGGCAAGGCCCGCGACCCCTGCCCCGATGATCGTCACGCTTTGGCCGATCAGGCTCATCTTCCGCATCCCTTCAGAGACGACAACGCCGGACCAAGGGCCCGGCGTCAAGAGTGCACACTGTCGCGGCGGACATCAGTCGTCGCGGTGGACCTTCTCGCGGCGTTCATGCTTTTCCTGAGCTTCCAGCGTCATCGTGGCGATGGGCCGCGCATCGAGGCGTTTCAGGCTGATCGGCTCACCCGTCACTTCGCAGTAGCCGAATTCGCCGTTCTCGATCCGGCGGAGGGCCGCGTCGATCTTGGCGACCAGCTTGCGCTGGCGGTCGCGCGTGCGCAGTTCAAGCGCGCGGTCAGTCTCTTCCGAGGCACGGTCCGCGATGTCGGGCACGTTGCGGGCGCTGTCCTGCAGGCTGTCGATGGTTTCCGCAGACTGGTCCAGCAGTTCCTGTTTCCAGACCAGAAGCTTGCGGCGGAAGTATTCAAGCTGGCGGTCGTTCATGAACGGTTCGTCCTCGGCGGGACGGTAATCGTCGGGGAGGAAAACCTCGGCCTTCATCGAAACACTCTCCTTAACGCCGGATCGCTCCGACAGGTGGGCTTCTGTCATGGACGCGCTCCTGTTGCGGCGCATTTATCTTAAGGCCAATGGATTGTCACTAGCGGTTGCGACATTTTCTGGGCACCGGTAGGGTTTGTGAAAGACCGGGAAACAGGATGTTGAAAGCGCAATGAAATTCGGCTCGACAGAGACTTACGTGGCGTCGGACGATCTGGCGCTGGCGGTCAACGCGGCGGTCACGCTGCAGCGGCCGCTTCTGGTCAAGGGCGAGCCGGGGACGGGCAAGACGGAACTCGCGCGGCAGGTGTCAGCGGCGCTGGGACTGCCCTTGATCGAGTGGCACGTGAAGTCGACGACGAAGGCGCAGCAAGGGCTTTACGAATACGACGCGGTCAGCCGGTTGCGTGACAGCCAATTGGGCGAAGCGCGGGTCCACGACGTGCGCAACTACATCCGCAAGGGCAAGCTCTGGCAGGCCTTCGAGGCCGAGGGGCGGGTTGTGCTGCTGATCGACGAGGTCGACAAGGCGGACATCGAGTTTCCGAACGACCTCTTGCAAGAGTTGGACCGGATGGAGTTCCACGTCTACGAGACCGGCGAGACGGTCAAGGCGCGGCACAGGCCTGTGGTCATCATCACCTCGAACAATGAAAAAGAGCTGCCGGACGCCTTCCTGCGGCGCTGCTTCTTCCACTACATCCGCTTTCCCGATGCCGAGACTTTGGCGGCCATCGTCCGGGTGCATTATCCCGACATCAAGGATCGGCTGCTGACGGCGGCATTGACCCAGTTCTACGAGATCCGGGATGTTCCGGGGCTGAAGAAGAAGCCATCCACCAGCGAGGTGCTTGACTGGCTAAGACTTCTCCTGGCCGAGGATCTGGCGCCCGAGGATTTGCGCAAGGACGCCAAGTCGGCGCTGCCGAAGCTGCACGGGGCGCTGTTGAAGAACGAGCAGGATGTGCAACTGTTCGAGCGGTTGGCCTTCATGGCGCGGGGGCAGCGGTAGTCTCGGCGTCATGGCGAAGGCGCGCCTCGGCCAGGTCTTTTGCAACACCTGACAGTCTTGCGGGCGGAAGGGTTGGATAGACAGAGCCAATTCCGTGAAGCCGCAGGAGCAGGTCTTCAAGGATTGAAAAGCTGGAAAGCCAGCCGGATTGGTGGCCGCGCCAGTTTTCTGGATCTGGAAAGCCGGTCTGCAGGAAGGGCATCCGGGTGCCTTGCCCTTCGGGCGTGAAGCGGACCGAGATGATGGAATGGACGCCGAACTCGTCGAAATGCGATGAGAAGAGCAGGCGCTGGTCGGGGATCACTTCGTGGTAGGTGCCGTGAATCCAGTGCGCCTCTCCGTCCCGCTCCATGTTGAAGCGCCAGGTCCCGCCGGGGCGAAGGTCGACCTCGCAAGTGGTGAGGTGGTGGCCTTCGGGTCCCCACCAGGTGGCAAGGAGCGACGGGTGCGACCACAGAGCGTAGACGAAAGCGGGGCTTGCGTCGAAATGGCGGTCAAGGGCCAGCAGGTTCGGGTGGGTCATTGGGCGGTCTCCTCGGCCAGACGCTGACGGGCGGCCTCAAGGTCGCGGGCGACACCGTCCAGACGGGTCTTTTCCGGCATCTTCGGCCAGAAGGTGCCGATCCCGTGCATCGCCAGCATCGCGTCCGACATCACCTTCAGCGCATGGGGCCAACCGCGGGCATGCTCGATCCGTGCTCGCGCGTCAGGGAACCCGGTCTGCAGGAAGTGAAGCTGGGTACCCGCGCCATCGGGGGTGAACTCGGCCGAGATGACCGAGAAGAAGTCGGTACCTTCAAAGTGGTAGGAATAGACGAGGCGGCGGTGGGGGTGGACCTCGTGGTAGGTGCCGCTGACGTGTTCGGTGATGGTCCCGTTGACGTTGCGCAAGGACCAGTTGCCGCCGGGACGAAGGTCGACGGCGATGTCATGCGCACGGAAGCCGTGCGACGAGCCGAACCACGAACGGATCAGCTCGGGCCGCGTCCAGATCGCCCAGACAAGCTCGGGAGGTCCGGCAAAATGGCGGGTCAGCCGAAGGGCATTGGCGCTATTGTCGTCCATTCTTCGTCTCCTCGTCCTTGAGGCGGGTGATGAGAGCGTCGATGCGGTCGAAGGCCCCTTCCCAGTGCTTGCGGTAGTGGTCGATCCAGGTGGCGGCGCGCTGCAGGCCCTCGGGCGCGAGATGGACCGGGCGGGTCTTGGCCACCCGCTCGCGTCGGATCAGGCCCGCTTCCTCCAGCACTTTCAGGTGCTTGGAGATGCCGGGCTGCGAGAGGTGGCTGGCGGCGACAAGCTCGTTCACCGTCACCGCCCCCTCGGCGATCCGCGCAAGGATCGCCCGCCGGGTCGGATCGGCAAGCGCCAGGAAAGTCCGGGACAGCGGGTCGTCCTGCGGAGTCATGGAATCACCCATTAGTTATATTTCTTATTGGTAATTATTATGACCGCTGTCGGCAACTCCGAATCATGTTCACTCCGTTGGCTCGCTTTTGGCATTGTCCGATTTGTAACAATGCGTGAGACAGCTGGGATACATCCTGCGCCGCGAAGCACTTCAACCGCGACCAGTAGTGGCCCGAAAAACCAATCATTTTCCTGAATTGACTCATTGGCCGATCGGGTCCGACACTTGCCTTGCCCCTGCTGCCCGGGGCCGTTGCCTGACGGATCCGACATGCGCCTGCCCGTGATCCTTGCCGCGCTCTGCGTGGTTTCCGCCTGCGCTCCACCAGCGCAAGTGTCGAAGAACGCTCCACCCACCGAGGTGGGCGTCGGCTTCGGTCGGCCTGGCGCACAGCTTCCCGCTGCGGCACCTGCAGCCAAAGGGTCGCTGGTGCGAGACTTCATGGACCTGACCTTCGCGATGGAAAGCGGGCGCGACCTTGAGGTCTTCAGTCGCTTCGAGGGGACTGTCACCGTCGCGATGACGGGAAATGTCCCGGCCAGTGCGGGTCGCGATCTGGGCGCGCTGATCGGGCGGTTGCAGTCCGAGGCCGGGATCGACATCCGGCCCGGTCAAGGCTCGGCGTCGATCACGGTCGAGTTTGCCAGCCGGTCCGAGCTGCGCCGTCTGGCACCGACGGCCGCCTGCTTCGTGGTGCCCAATGTCGGCTCGCTGGCCGAATACCGCCGCAAACGGGGGTCGGACGCGGTCGACTGGGCCCAGGTCACAAGGCGCGAGCGGGCGGCGATCTTCATCCCCGCCGACACCAGTCCGCAAGAGGTGCGCGACTGCCTGCATGAAGAGCTTGCGCAGGCTCTCGGGCCGCTGAACGACCTTTACCGGCTGCCCGACAGCGTCTTCAACGACGACAACTTCCATTCCGTATTGACCGGTTTCGACATGGACATCCTGCGGCTCACCTACTCTGCGGCGCTGACCAGCGGCATGCGGCGCGATGAGGTCGCTGCACGGCTGGGGGCAGCACCGGGCGCCCGGTCGGGCAATCCGGTCGACTGGACACGCGCGATCGAGGCCTCGCTGGGACGGACCGGATCGTTGGCCACCCGACAGGCATCGGCAGAACGGGCACTGGACATCGCACTCGCATCGGGCTTCCGGGACGGACGCCTGGCGTTCAGCTATTTCGCTGTCGGTCGGTTGATGGCCGCAAGCGATCCGGCCCGGGCGCTGGACGCGTTCCAGCAGGCCGGCTCGATCTATGCCGGGCTGCCGGGTGGGTCGCTGCAACTGGCCCATGTCGACATGCAGATGGCGGCGATGGCGCTGGCAGGCGGTCTGCCCGAAGACGCCGCGCGACTTGCCGACCGGGCGATTCCGGTGGTCCGCCAACACGAGAATGCCGCCCTTCTTGCAACGCTCATGCTCATCAAGGCCGAGGCGCTGGAGGCGCTTGGCAATGCCTCGGCTGCGGCGGCGCTGCGCATGGACAGTGCGCCCTACGCGCGCTATGGCTTCGGGCCTGACCAGCTGGTCCAGGCCCGGATGCGCGATATCGCCGCCGTGGCGGACCGCGCAGACAACGGTTGAGGGGGCGCGCCTGCGTCCCGGAAATGGGGCGGCATGTTCGTGATCGGCGGCTTTCTTCTTGGCGCAATCGGCGGCGGGCTACGGGCCAGGGCCCGCGGCGGCAAGCTTGCGGACATCCTGCAATACGCTTTCGTCCACGGGCTGATCTTCGCGCTGATGGGTCTGTTCGTCACCATCTACCTTGATCGCATGCTGCGCGCCTGATGATCGGGCGCGACGCGGAATTTTTGAAAATTCCGCTGCGGAGCCTTCGAAGGCTCCGGTCCGATTTCTTCCAACAAATCGGCGGCTAGCTCATGTTCCTACCTTTCTTTCAGACCTTGCGGGAGGAAGGAGTGCCGGTGTCGCTCCGCGAGTTCCTGAGTTTTCTGGAAGCAATGGCGGCGGGACTGGTTATCTACGACCCCGAAGGCTTCTACCACCTGGCCCGGCTGACGCTGGTCAAGGACGAACGCCACATCGACCGCTTTGACAGGGCTTTTGCGCGGGCTTTCGCGGGGCTGGAGGCAGTGACTGCGGATCAGGTGCTGGAGGCTCTCGACCTGCCGCGCGACTGGTTGGAAAAACTGGCAGAGCGGCACCTGTCCGAGGAGGAACGCGCGGCGATCCAGGCCTTGGGCGGCTTCGACAAGCTGATGGAGACGCTGCGGCAAAGGCTGGAAGAGCAGAAGGGGCGGCACCAGGGCGGATCGAAGTGGATCGGGACCGCCGGGACCTCACCCTTCGGCGCCTATGGCTACAACCCCGAGGGCGTGCGGATCGGGCAGGAGGAAAGCCGCCACCAGCGCGCGGTCAAGGTCTGGGACCGGCGCGAGTTCCGCAATCTGGACGGCGATGCCGAGATCGGCACGCGGACGATGAAGCTGGCGCTTCGCCGCCTGCGCCGCTGGGCGCGCGAGGGCGCGGACCAGGAACTGGACCTGGACAGCACGATCAAGGCCACGGCGGCGCAGGGCTGGCTTGACGTGCAGACCCGGCCCGAACGGCGCAATGCGGTGAAGGTGCTGCTGCTTCTGGACATCGGCGGGTCGATGGACCCGCATGTCCGGGTGATGGAAGAGCTGTTCACCGCCGCAAAGGCCGAATTCCGGCATCTGGAGGTCTTCTATTTCCACAACTGCGTCTATGAGGGGCTCTGGCGCGACAACCGTCGCCGGTGGGACCATCAGACCCCGACCTGGGACGTGATCCGGACCTATGGCGCGGACTGGCGGCTGATCGTCGTGGGCGACGCGGCGATGTCGCCTTACGAGATCACCCATCCGGGGGGTGCCAACGAACATTGGAACCGCGAGGCGGGCGAGGTCTGGCTCCGACGGATCCGCGCGCAATGGCCGTATCATGTCTGGATCAACCCGGTCGAGGAGCGGGCCTGGGGCTATGCCCGCTCGACGGCCATGATCCGCGAGATCTTCGAGGGCCGGATGGTGCCGATGACGCTGGACGGGTTGGCGCGCGGGATACGGGAGTTGCGATGAGACGGCTTTTCACGGCGTGGCGGACGCGGCCTTGGCTGACCTCGGCCTTCGTTCTGGCCTGCGCGGTCACGCTGTTCTTTGCCGGCCGGCTGGTCTTCTTCACCGCCTATTGGGCGACGCACCAGGAGATGCCGGTGCAGCCCTGGATGACGGTGGGCTATGTCGCGCGGTCCTGGGACCTTGATCCACGCGCGCTGGATGCGGCGGCGGGCCTGCCCCTGCCCGAGGTGAAGGGCCGACCGCAGCCCCTGGCCGAGATCGCGCAGGACCGGGGCGTGCCGGTCGATCAGGTGATCGCCGAGGTGGAGGCGGCCATTGCCAGGCTGAAGGCCCGCGAGGCGTCGGAATGACCGACTGGCTGCTGGGTCTGGTGCCGCAGTATGGGCTTTGGCTTCTGGCGGCGGCGACGTTCCTGTCCTGCCTCGCCCTGCCCTTTCCCGCCTCGATCCTGATGTTGACGGCAGGGGGCTTCGCGGCGGCGGGGGATCTGGTGCTGTGGCAGGCCTTCGGGGCGGCGGCGGCGGGCGGGATCGCGGGGGATCAGCTGGGCTATTGGGCCGGGCGGGGGTTTGGCGCGAGGGTCCTGGCGCGGCTCAGGACCGATCCGGGCCGGGACCGGCTGCTGGCGAAGGCGGATGCGCTGATGGACCACAGGGGCATCGTCGCGGTCTTCCTGTCGCGCTGGCTGGTCAGCCCGCTTGGCCCCTATGTCAACCTGATCGCGGGCAGCACCCGGTACGGCTGGCCGCGGTTCACTGTGGCCGGGGTCGCGGGCGAAAGCGTCTGGGCGGGGCTTTACGTGGGCTTCGGATACGGCTTTGGCGGGAATGTCGAGGCGGCAAGCGACATGCTGGGGTCCGTCCTGGGCATGGTCGGCGGGGCGGGTGCGGTCGTTGCGCTGGGGTACTGGCTTTTCGGCAGCGGGCGACAGGGGGTTTGAAGCCGCCCTGCCCCGGCATATATCGGCGGGATGAGCGCTCTTGTAATCTCTCTCCTTCTGGCCGTCGGTTATGCAGTCCTGATGATGCAGGTCTCGGTCTGGCGCACGCGCAAGGTGCTGGACGAAAAGTCGGTGCCGCTGCGCGACCCGGAGTTGGCGCGACTGGCAGACCGGATGGCGCAGGCGCTGGGGGTGCCGAAGATCGAGGTGCGGGTGTTCGAGATCGAGCCGGTCAACGGCCTCGCCTCGCCCGATGGCCGGATCTACCTGACGCGCGGGTTCCTTGACCGGCGCGCGAAGGGTGAGGTCACGGACGAAGAGCTGGCCAGCGTCATCGCGCATGAGCTGGGCCATGTCGCAATGGGGCACATGCGGCGGCGGATGATCGATTTCACCGGGCAGAACGCGGTCTTCGTGATGCTGTCGGCCCTGCTGAACCGCTTTCTGCCGATCATCGGGATCTGGATCGCCAACCTGATCTCCACTGCGCTGATGGCGCGGCTCAGCCGCCGCGATGAGTTCGAGGCAGACGCCTATGCCAGCGCCCTGCTGATCAAGTCGGGGATCGGGACCGCGCCGCAGAAGTCGCTGTTCCGCAAGCTCGGTGCCTTGACCCGGAACGCAGGTCAGGGCGTGCCGGCCTGGCTGCTGAGCCATCCCAAGACCGAAGAGCGCATCGCGGCCATCGAAGCCAACGAGGCGCGCTGGGTCGGGTAAGGGTCAAATTTCTTAAGCAAGAAATTTGGCAAATTCCTTGATTAAGGAATTTGACCTACACCCCTAGCGCCTTGGCCAGCCGATAAAGCCGCGCGCGTTTCACAAGCGGCTTCAGTTGCTGCGGCTGGCCGGAAATCGCCTCGGCCTTCGCCCGCACCGCTTCGACGACGCGCGCCATCGCCTCGGGGTGGCGCGATTGCAGTTCCCACAGAAAGCCGTCCGGGTCGCGGCGCGTGATGCCTTCGGCGGCAAGGACATGGCCGGGGAAGTCCTGCGCGTTGAAGGTGATGATGGCATCGGCCCCGCTGGCGATGGCGGTGGCAAGCACGTGGCGGTCGTTCGGGTCGGGAAGCAGAAGCCGTGCCTCGATCTCGGAATGCTCGCGGACCAACGCGCGGGGGAAGGCGGCGCGGAGCAGCGCGGCCTCACCCTCGGCGATGGCGGGTGCGGCTGGGCCAAGCTTGGCAGTCGCCAGCACCCATTCGCGCAGGATGCGGTCCGAGAAGACCGGCTGGTAGAGCCCCGCCTCGGCGGCACCCTGCAGGATCTCGCGCAGCACGGTTGGATAAAGGACGCAGGCGTCAAGGACTGCCTTCGGCACGCCGCGCGCCGGCGTAGGGTAGGCAGACTTGCCCACCTTACCCATCCAGCCGGAAAGCCAGCGCCTTGAGGTAGGACGACTCTGCCAGTTGCGGCAGAACCGGATGGTCGGGGCCGGCAAAGCCGGTGTGGATGATCTGCCCCCGCCGCCCGCCGCGCCCGATGCCGCGCGCGCTGGCGTTGCGGAAGGCGTGCAGGTCGGCGGCATGGCTGCAAGAGCACAAGACAAGGTAGCCCCCCGGCGCCACCAGAGGTGCGGCAAGACGCGCGATGCGTTCATAGGCGCGCAGCCCCGCCTCAAGCGCAGGCTTTGCGGGTGCGAAGGCGGGCGGGTCGCAGACCACCAGATCGAAGCGCGCGCCTTCAGCCCCCAGGGCCTCCAGCACCTCGAACGCATCGCCCTGCCGGGTGGCGAAGCGGTCGCCGAAGCCCGAAGCCTTGGCCCCTTGCGAGGCCAGCGCCAGCGCCGCGGCCGAAGCGTCGACCGCCAGCGCCGTGCTGGCCCCCCCGGCCAGCGCGGCCAGGGCGAAGCCGCCGACATGGCTGAACATGTCCAGCACCGTCGCCCCCCGGGCCAGGCGGGCCGCAAAGGCTTGGTTCTCGCGCTGGTCGAAGAAGAGGCCGGTCTTCTGCCCGCCCAGAAGGTCGGCCATGTAGGTCGCGCCGTTCATCGGCACCAGGATCGGGCCGACAGGGGCGGTGCCGTGACTGACCAGAACCTCTTCGGCCAGCCCCTCCAGCCCGCGCGACCGGCCCGACCCGTTCTTGATCCCGCTGGCAACCCCGGTCACGGACACCAACGCTGCCACGAGATCGGACAAATGCGCCTCGGCCCAGGCGGCATTCGGCTGGATCACGGCCACATCCCCGAACCGGTCGATCACCACGCCGGGCAAGCCGTCGGATTCGGCATGGACCAGCCGGTAGAAGGGATCGGGATAAAGCCGCGCCCGATGGGCAAGCGCCCGGCCCAGCCGTTGGGCAAACCAGGTCTGGTCGATCACCGCGTCCGGGTCGCGGTCCAGCATCCGGGCGATGATCTTCGATTTGACGTTGACGGTGACAAGACCCAGCGGGCGCCGGTCGCCATCCTCAAGCACCGCCAAGGCGCCAGGGGCAAGGCCCTGGGTACGGCGGTCGGTCACCAGTTCGTCGGCATAGACCCAGGGAAAGCCGTGCCGGATCGCCCGCGCCTCGGCCTTCGGTTTCAGCCGGACAACCGGCAAAGACCTGAGCGAACCCTCGACTTCCGACATGGTGACCCCTTCCGGACCTGGCAATCCAAGCTGACCGAATAGCCGCTTTTGCGCCAACCCGGAAGGGCGGTTCGGGGGATCAGTCGGCGGTGGCGAGCTGGTAGGCTGCCGCGCGGTCCAGCGAGGGGATCGAAGCGGACTTGCCACCGACCGGCTGCGGTGCGGCCATCACCATTGCGGCGACAAGAACACCGGCAACCGCGGCGGGAAGCAGGATCGAGAGGTTCTTCATGGTGGATACTCCTGGGACCGTTTATGTGCCCTTGGATAACACAACCCCGTGGTAGCATTTGGACCGGTTCCAGCTAAGATTCAGGTCACAATCGGGCTAAGGAGTGGCGGTTGTCGTTCAGACGTGATCAATACGCTGCGACTATAGTGATTGCGCGATTGCGAGAGCAAAATCCGGGTTGTTAGCGCTAACAGTCAATGCTATATGCGCACCGACCCCACCCAGAGGACGCCATGCCGCTGCACCCAACGCTATCCCGTGTCACCGACCGCATCCGCGCGCGCTCTGAATCCTCGCGCGGCGTATATCTTGAGCGGATGGCGAAGGCGGTTTCAAGCGGGCCGGTACGGGCGCATCTGAGCTGCGGGAACCAGGCCCATGCCTATGCGGCTATGGGAGACGCGAAAGATACGCTGGCACAGGCCAAGGTGCCGAACCTCGGAATCGTGACGGCGTACAACGACATGTTGTCGGCGCACCAGCCGTTCGAGCGCTATCCGGACCTGATCCGCGCGGCGGCGGCGAAGGCGGGGGTGACGGTTCAGGTCGCGGGCGGAGTCCCGGCGATGTGCGACGGGGTCACGCAGGGTCAGCCGGGGATGGAACTGTCGCTCTTCAGCCGCGACGTGATCGCCCTCGCGGCGGGCGTGGCGATGAGCCACAACTGCTTTGACGCGGCCCTGTACCTGGGCGTCTGCGACAAGATCGTGCCGGGATTGATCATGGCGGCAGCGACCTTCGGGCATATTCCGGCGGTCTTCGTTCCGGCCGGGCCGATGACAAGCGGTATTCCGAACGACGAGAAGTCCCGCGTCCGCAACGCCTATGCCGAAGGGAAGGCCACGCGGGAAGAGCTGATGGCGGCCGAGATGGCCAGCTATCACGGGCCGGGAACCTGCACCTTCTACGGCACGGCCAACACCAACCAGATGCTGATGGAGGTGATGGGACTTCACCTGCCAGGCGCCAGCTTCGTGAACCCCGGCACGCCCCTGCGCGATGCGCTGACCACGGCGGCGGTGGAGCGGGCGGCGGCGATCACCGCGCTTGGCAACGACTTCCGCCCGGCGGGCGAGATCCTGGACGAGCGGGCTTACGTGAACGGGATCGTCGGGCTGATGGCCACGGGCGGGTCGACGAACCTGGTCCTGCACCTGCCGGCGATGGCGCGCGCCTCGGGCGTGATCCTTGACCTGCAGGATTTTGCCGACCTCAGTGAAGCCGTGCCGCTGATGGCCAAGGTCTATCCAAACGGGTTGGCGGACGTGAACCACTTCCACGCTGCCGGTGGGCTGCAGTTCCTGATCGGCCAGCTTCTGGACGCGGGCCTTCTGCATCCCGACGCGAAGACCGTGGCGGGCGACGGGCTGGCCGCCTACCGCCAGGAACCGGTGCTTGCCGAGGGTCGGCTCGCCTGGCGCGATGGGCCGAAGACAAGCCTGAACGAAAAGGTCGTGCGTCCGGCGACGGACCCCTTCGCCCCGCAGGGCGGGCTGAAGCAGCTGACCGGAAACCTCGGGCGCGGGGTGATCAAGGTCTCGGCCGTGGCGCCCGAGCGGCACGTGCTCGAGGCACCGGCGCGGGTATTCCACAGCCAGGACGCGGTGAAGGCCGCATTCAAGGCCGGGGAATTCACCGGCGATACGATCGTCGTGGTCCGCTTCCAGGGACCGAAGGCCAACGGGATGCCGGAACTGCATTCGCTGACACCCACATTGTCGGTCCTGCAGGACCGGGGTCTGCGCGTGGCACTCGTGACGGACGGGCGGATGTCTGGCGCCTCCGGCAAGGTCCCGGCGGCAATCCATGTGGCGCCCGAGGCCGCGGCGGGTGGTCCGCTGGCGAAGCTGCGCGACGGCGACATTGTCCGGCTGGACGCGGTAGCGGGCACGCTGACGGTGCTGACCCCGGATTTCGAAAGCCGCACACCCGTCGAGGTCGACCTTTCTGACAACGAACACGGCATCGGCCGCGAGCTCTTCGCCGCCTTCCGCCGCCACGCCGGGTCTGCCGATACCGGAGGTGCGCTGGTCCTGTAAACCGGCGCGCCTTTAACCTCTGTCGGATGCCTCCGGCGGGGATATTTTAACCAGTATGAAAGGATTGGCGGTGCAACATCTGGATACGGTACAGGCGGGGACGCCGATGACCGTCCAGTGTGAAAGACCCCCTGCCTCCCCCCGACATCGGGCCCGAGGTTGGGGGGTCAGCCCTGCCCTATCGCCTTCATACTGGCGCAAATATCCCCGCCGGAGGCTCCCGCACCATCCACCTTCCCCGACGACGGGGCCTTGAAGGAGCCGACCCATGACCCCCGCCCAGCAATCCGCCAAAGCCGCCGAGATCTGCCGCCTTGCCCCTGTCGTTCCCGTGCTGGTGATCGACGATCTTGCCCATGCCAAGCTGCTCGCCCAGGCGCTGGTCGCAGGCGGTTTGCCCGCGCTGGAGGTGACGCTGCGCACGCCCGTGGCACTGGACGCGATCCGGGCGATGGCCGAGGTGCCGGGGGGTGTGGTGGGTGCAGGCACCCTGCTCACGCCCGCCGACGTGAAGGCCGCAAAGGCGGCGGGGGCGACCTTCGGCGTCTCTCCGGGGGCCACGGAGCGCATCATTGCCGCCTGCGAGGACGAGGGGCTGCCACTGCTGCCGGGGGCGGCGACGGCCAGCGAGATCATGGCGCTGCTGGAGAAGGGCTACACGGTTCAGAAGTTCTTCCCGGCCGAGCAGGCGGGGGGTGCGGCCTACCTGAAATCCATCGGCTCGCCCATCCCGCAGGTGAAGTTCTGCCCGACGGGCGGGATCAGCCTGAAGATCGCTCCGGATTACCTAAGCCTGAAGAATATCCTGTGCGTCGGTGGCAGCTGGGTTGCTCCCAAGGATGCGATGGCAAAGGGCGATTGGGCCGCGATCACCACGCTTGCACGCGAAGCCGCCGCCCTGCCCCGCAGCGCCTAAGCGCCAAGGGCCTGGCGCCCGACCCTGCCGCCCCGGCGGCGGGGGGCTTCTGGGGCGGTCAGGGCCTGGTGCAGGACCGTGGTCATCGGGTGGTCGGGGTTGGGGATGCCATAGGTGGCGATCAGCGTCCGGACAGCATCCGTGACCGGAGCACCGACAGGGATCGACAAGGCCCAGTCCATGAAGATCGACCGGCATTCGCCTGCCGTGATCCCCTCGATCCGATAGCTTTCCCGCACCAACCCCTTCGGGTCCGCCTCAGCCAGCTCCATCGCCCGTCTCCCCATCCGCCGTCCCCACCATCCGCGTCACCGCCGCTTCCGCCGCCGCGACCG
>JAIXSA010000173.1 GCA_027484915.1 Paracoccaceae bacterium
ACGCTTCCACCACCGCCCCGACCGGTCCCGCAGCCGAAGACCCGGCTTATGTCATCTACACCTCCGGCTCTACCGGCCGCCCGAAGGGCGTGGTCGTCACCCACCGCAACGCGCTGAACTTCTTCGCGGGGATGGACGACCGGCTTGGCACCGACCCCGGCACCTGGCTGGCTGTCACCTCGCTCAGCTTCGACATCTCCATTCTCGAACTCTTCTGGACCCTGACCAACGGGTTCACCGTGGTCCTTGCCGACGATTCTGCCCGCGTCCGCCCTTCGGGAGACTCCACGATCGACCCCCGCAAGATGGACTTTTCGGTCTACTACTGGGGCAACGACGACCTGCCCGGTCCCTCGAAATACGAGCTTCTGCTCGAAGGTGCCAAGTTCGCCGACCAGCACGGTTTCGTCGCCGTCTGGACGCCCGAGCGTCACTTCCACGCCTTTGGCGGCCCCTACCCCAACCCCGCCGTCACCGGTGCCGCCGCCGCCGCCGTGACGAAGAACATCGGCGTTCGTGCCGGGTCCATCGTCGCCCCCCTGCACCACCCGGCAAGGATCGCCGAGGAATGGGCTGTCATCGACAACCTGACCAACGGCCGCGCCGGGATGGCCTTCGCCTCGGGCTGGCAGCCCGACGACTTCGTCCTGCGGCCCGAAAACACGCCCCCCGCCAACCGGCAGGCCCTCTTCGATTCCCTCGAAGCCGTCCGCAAGCTGTGGCGTGGCGAAGCCGTTGAATTCCCGCGCAAAGACGGCACCCCCTTCGCCGTGAAAACCCAACCCCGCCCCGTGTCGAAAGAGGTCGAGGCCTGGGTTACCACCGCCGGCAACCCCGAAACCTGGCGCGAGGCCGGGAAGATGGGTGCTCATGTGCTGACCCACCTTCTGGGCCAGTCGATCGACGAGGTTTCGGGCAAGGTGAAGCTCTACCGCCAGGCCTTGAAGGACGCAGGGCACAACCCGTCGAATTTCAAAGTGACGCTGATGCTGCACACCTTCCTCGCCCATGACCGAGAGGCCGCAAGAGAAGTCGCGCGCGAGCCGATGAAGAACTACCTCCGTTCAGCCGCAGCACTGATCAAGCAGTACGCCTGGGCCTTCCCGGCCTTCAAGAAACCCCAAGGCGTGGCGAACCCGATGGACATCGACCTTGGGTCGCTGGCCCCCGATGAGCTGGAGGCGATCCTGGACTTCGCCTTCCTGCGCTATTTCGACGATTCCGGCCTTTTCGGTACGGTGGAAGATGCCGTGGCGCGGGTCGAACAACTTAAGACCATCGACATCGACGAGGTTGCCTGCCTGATCGACTACGGCATCCCGACGCATGTGGTGCTCGACGGGCTTAAGCTGGTGGCCGAGGTCCTGAAGATCACCAACTCCGGCGCCGAGGACGACCAGACGATGGCGGGCCTGATCCAGCGCCACAAGGTCACGCACCTGCAATGCACCCCCTCGATGGCCCGGATGCTTGCCGAGGACGATGGTGCCCGCGCGGCCCTGAAGACCCTGAAGCAGATGCTCGTCGGCGGTGAGGCCCTGACGGGCCGCCTGGCCGCCGACCTCGCCGCTCTGACCGGCACGCCAGTCCTGAACATGTACGGCCCGACCGAGACCACCATCTGGTCCTCGGTCGAAGCCACCACGGGCGGCGAGGGCGTGGTCAACATCGGCCAACCCATTGCCAACACGGCGCTTTATGTCCTGGACGACACGCAGGCCCCCGTCCCCGACGGGCAAGAGGGCGAGCTTTGGATCGGCGGCGAAGGCGTGGCGCAGGGCTATTTCCAGCGCCCTGACCTGACCGCCGACCGCTTCCGCCCCGATCCGTTCGCGGGCAGCGGACGGATGTACCGCACCGGCGACCTTGTTCGGAAACGCCCTGACGGCAAGCTCGACTACCTCGGCCGCGCCGACTTCCAGGTCAAGATCCGCGGCCACCGGATCGAGCTTGGAGAAATCGAGACCGCGCTCGAATCCGCCCCCGGCATCCGCCAGGTCGTCGTCATCGCGCGCGAGGATCAGCCGGGCGACGTGCGCCTCGTGGCCTATGTCACGGCAGGCGGCCCCATCGACGGGGCGGCCCTGAAGGCCACCTTGGCCGAACATCTGCCCGAGGTCATGGTCCCCGCCCATATCGTGAAGCTGGAGGCCTTCCCGCTGACGCCGAACGGCAAGGTAGACCGCAAGGCCCTGCCCGCGCCCTTTGCCGCGGCCCCTGCTCCAGTGGCCTCCCCCAGCGCCCCGCCCGCTCCGCAGCCCGTCGCAGAGAGCCCCCCAGCCATCGCCATCTCGGGCACCCTCGAAGATGCCATCGCCGCCGTCTGGGCCCGCGTCCTTGGCGTGCCGCAGGTCGGGCGCAACGACAACTTCTTCACCCTCGGCGGCCATTCCCTGCTGGCCGTGCAGGCGCACCGCGAAATGAAGGTGGCGCTCAACTCTGACCGGCTGGCGATCACCGACATCTTCCGCTTCCCCGTCGTCTCGGCCCTGGCGGCACACCTTGGCAAGTCGATCACCACGGTCCCGACGCCCGCGCCGAGCCCTTCGGCAGCCACCCCGCAACCACCCGCGGCACCCGCTGCCACCGGCGATGCGACCGCCGACACCCGGATGGACGCGATGGCCCGCCGCCGGGCGATGCGCGAGGCGCGGGAAAAGGCGATGGGATGACCACGCCCTTGGCGGTCGAAGCGGCCCTGCGCGGGCTTTTCCCCGCCGGAGTGGCCGTCGCCGCCGAACGGATCGGACAGGCGCAGGCGACGTCACTCTGGCCCGAGGAACAGCGCGCGATCCAGGGCGCGGTCCCCCAACGCCTGGCCGAGTTCGCAGCCGGACGGGCCGCCGCGCGCCGGGTGCTCTCGGCCCTCGATCACTCACCGGCGGCCCTGGCCGTGGACGCGGACCGGGCTGCCGTTTGGCCAGCGGGCATCTGCGGCGCCGTCGCCCACGACGCCAGCCTGGCTGTCGCCATCGGCCGCAGGGGCGCGCCGGTCGGCGTCGACCTTGAACCCGACACTCCGCTGGAGCCGGACCTCTGGCCCGTCATCTGCTCCCCTGACGAACTGGCCCGCCTCCTTTGCAACAGGGGTCTGCTGGTCCGTCAGGTCTTCTGCGCCAAGGAGGCGGTCTTCAAGGCGCAGCCGCCCGACGCGCGCGCGATGTTCGGCTTCGACGCGCTTGAGGTGACCCTTGCCGAAGGCGCCTTCCATGCCCAGTTCCGTATCAGCGTCGGGGCGTTCCGGGCCGGGCAGGTCCTGACCGGGACCATCGCGCGCGTGGACGGCGTGATTCTGGCGGGGGTGGCATGGTGAAGATGACGCGACGTTCGGCGCTGGTGGCAGGTATTGCAAGTGCAGGGGCAGCGGTGGCCGGACTGGCCTACTGGACGCTGACCCGCCCCCCGTCAGCCGCTTCCGTCCGGGCCCGGCTGACCGCACTTCCCCCACCGGCCAAACCGTTGAACGTCTTCCATCTTGGCCACAGCCTCGTCAACCAGACCATGCCGGCAATGTTGGCGCAGCTTTCCCCACAGGGGCACCGCTATGACAGCCAGCTCGGCTGGGGCACCACGCTTCAGGCCCACTGGGGCGACGCCCCCATAAACGGCTTCGAAGCCGAGAACGACCATCCCCGCTTCCGCCCCGCGCACGAAGCGGTCGCAAGCGGCGACTATGACGCAATCGTCCTGACCGAAATGGTCGAGATCCGGGCCTCGATCCGCTGGTACGAAAGCCCAAGGTACTTGGCGAAATGGGCGGAACTGGCGCTTCGCGGTCGTCCCGATGTCCGGCTGTACCTCTACGAGACCTGGCATCCACTGGACGACCCCGAAGGCTGGCTGACCCGGCTCGACCGCGATCTCGACCGCTACTGGCTGTCCCGAGTCCTGGGTCCTGCGCTGAAAGACCTGCCCCCAACCGCCCAGATCCGCGTCATCCCCGCCGGACAGGTGCTGGCCGCCTTCGTCCGCGAGGTTGAAGCCCGCGGCGGGGTCGGCAATGTCCGCGACCGGACCGACCTTTTCCAGCGGGCCGCCGACGGCACCCTGGACACGATCCACGTCAACGACCTTGGCAACTATCTCGTCGCCCTCGTCCATTACGCCGTGCTCTATCAGGCTGATCCCGTTGGGCTTCCCGCTGCCTTGAACCGCGCCGACGGCTCGCCCGCCGACGCACCGGACCCCGACGTCGCCCGGCTTATGCAAGAGACGACCCGCTCTGTGGTATTCAGCCTGGGGTTGTCCGGCCTCGCCGCGTGATGTGGCATTTGGGCCACCGCTGCTCTCAAACGATCATTCAGCCAACCGCCGACCATGATTCGGTCCGAATGCTGATGCATTTCCTCTTTCGGAAGTGTCGCGGTGCAAATACTGTTTCAGGCAGTAGATGCGCCCCACCCTTTCGGTCGCCAAGGAGTTTTTCGATGTCCATCCTTCGCCGCTTGCTCGCCCTCGTGTTCGTGCTGCCGTTTCTGGCAGCCTCGGCCTGGGCCCAGGATTACCGCGTCCGTTCGGGCGATGTCCTGCAGATCGAGGTGCTGGAAGATGCCACGCTGAACCGCAGCGCCATCGTCCTGCCTGACGGTCAGATCTCGCTGCCGCTCGTCGGCTCGGTCCCTGCTGCCGGCCGCAGCCTGGCCCAGGTTCAGGAAGAGCTGACCGCGCGCCTTGCCCCGAACTTCGCCGCTCCGCCCACCGTCTTCGTGACGCTCAGCGCTCTGGCCGAACGCGTTCCGGCCACCGCAGCCACCATCCGCACCATCGACATCTACGTCCTCGGCGCCGCGAACACGCCCGGCAAGGTCGACGTCAAGCCCGGTGCCACGCTGCTTCAGGCTCTGGCCCAGGCAGGCGGCCTGTCGCCCTTCGCCGCGAAAAAGCGGGTCCAGCTTCGCCGGGTCGACAAGTCCGGGACGGAACAGGTGTACAAGTTCGACCTCGACGCGATCGAGCGGGGTGAGGCCGGTGGCGGCGCCACCCGGCTGCAAAGCGGCGACGTGATCGTCATCCCGCAGCGCAAACTGTTCGAGTAAGTCGGCATGCACCGCTCCGGCATCGCGTTCGGCGGGGTTTGTGCCGTCGCTGCAGCCATGTCACCTCTTGCCGCCACGGCGCAGGACGGTGGCGTTCTGCTGACCTTCGGCATCGAGAACCGCCTCGAACTCATCCGGAACGAGCCGCTCTCCGTCCCCGCCGAAGGGACCGACGTGGCCAACGTGACGCTGCTGTCCTTCGGGCTTAGCAGCGAGACGGAACTGGAAAGACTGTCCTTCCTCGCCTCGGGTGCCGCGATTGTCGAGAATGCGGCAGGCCCGGCTGGCACCGAACTCGACTTCGGTCGTGCGGCCCTCTCGCTCGACTACCGCCGCGAGGTGCCAGCGGCCTTCCTGGAACTCGGCGCGACCTTGCGCAACGACGACATCGGCAGCTTCGACGATCTGGCAGCGGCGGACGAAAGCGGTACCCAGACCGATTACAGCGTGTCCGCCAGGCTCGAGACCGGCCGCACATCGGCGGTGGGCCTGGCGCTTGGCCTGGGATACAGCGGAACTGATTACCAGGACGCCTCGGATCCTGATCTGGTCGACATCACCGAAGCCAGTGCAGATGCCGCCGTCGTCCTGCACTTCTCGGAAGTGGCGACGGGTCGAATCGGCGCGCGGTACTCTGAACGCGAAGAAGACACGCCAGGTACGACCGTCACCCAGACTCTCGTCTCCTACGCGGGCCTCGACTATGCGATCACCCCGCGCCTCGACCTCAGCGCCGAGCTTGGCTATTCCGAAATCGAGACCGAGGATTTCGATGTCATCGACCGGGTAACGGGACCCGATCTTCGTGTCGGCGGAACCTACGACCTTCCCGTGGGCACCGCCTCCGCCGAACTGCGCGTGACGACCAGCGACGAAGAGGGTCGCCGCACCTCCTTCGAGATCGGCCGCGATCTCGAAACGCCCCGCGACACGATCTCGGCGCGCGTGGGCGTGACCCAGGCCGATTCGACCGGCACCGACCTCGTCGGTCTCATCCTCTGGGACCGTACCCTGCCCGACGGATCGCTTGGCGTTGAACTGGCACACCGGATCAGCTTCGACGAGGTCGAGGGTGAGCTTGGCACCTCCATCGTCAATGTCACCTGGCTGAAGAACGTCAACGACATCTCGGCGATCTCGCTGGATATCGAGTACGAGCACAGCACCTCCGACATCGAAACGATCGACCAGTTCACCATCGGTGCCGGCTACAGCCACCGTCTGACCGAGGCATGGAATGTCGACTCCGGGGTCGCCTACACCGTGCGCGCGGATCTGGATGGCCGCGCCACCTCGCCCGGGGTCTTCGTCGCCCTCAGCCGCGAGTTCCAGGTCCGTCCCTGACCCTCAGCCCTTGCGGGACCCGCGCGTCAGCTGCCGGACCGCATGGGCCATCAGGTCCCGCAGGAAATGCGGCGCGCCAGGCGGAATGCTGGGACGGATCAGGCGGCGCACCCTCAGGATCAGGCCTCCGGCAACATGCGCCAGCGTCGCCACCACCGCGCGCTTCGTGCCACCGGTCTTGCGGAAATAGTACCAGCGGCTGTCGAACCAATATCCCGGCACCCGCCGCCACGCCTTCATCCCCGTCGACACCGACCCGATGTGCTCCACCCGGCTTTCGCGGACGAAATGCGTGGGCCAGCCTGCTTCGGCGGCACGGCGACACAGGTCGGTCTCCTCGAAATACAGAAAGAACGTCTCGTCGAACCCGCCGGTCGCATGAACCACCGCCTCGCGCATCATCATGCTGGCACCGGCCAGCCAGTCCACCCGTCCGGTCGCCTCGGGCACCGGGATCGACACGGTCCGATGCGCCAGAAGCCGCGAGATCGGTCCGGTCCGCGCGGAAACCTCAAACTCGGACGCGACCGAGGGGAAGCGGAAACAGGTCCAGTGCGCCTCGCCGTCGGGGCCGTGGATGTAGCTGCCCGCGATGCCGACCTTGGGATGCGCTTCAAGGTAGTCCAGCAGCAGGCGGATCGCATCCGCGGCCGGGAACGCGTCGGAATTCAGGATGTAGACATAGTCCGGCCGCACCCCACCCGGCAGGCCTAGGCGCATGCCCACGTTGTTGCCCGCCCCGAAGCCCCCATTATGGCCCGACTGGACCACCCGAAACCGCACATGATCACGCAGGGCGTCAGACAGCCCCTCGTACGAGCCATCCTGCGAATCGTTGTCCACCACGACGATCCCGCCCGCGATCCCCTCCATCGCGCGCTCGGCCGCGGCGGCCGCCTTCAGCGTCATCTCTGCGGTGCGCCAGTTCAGCAGCACCGTCAGGACAGTCGGCCCTCCGCTCATCCCTGCTTTCTCCGCACGGACAGAGCCGTGCCGGTCAGCGACGGCAGGACCAGCGCGCAGTCCAGATAGCGCCGCGCCAACCTGCGAGGGTTGCTCAGCATCCGCCACAGCCATTCCATCGCGATCTTGCGCACCCAGACCGGCGCGCGCACCTGATGCCCGGCGATGAAGTCCAGCCCGCCCCCGATGGACAGGAACCCAAGCTGTGGATGCCGCGCCAGTCCACGCGCCGCCAGCACTTCCTGCTTCGGGGCACCCAATGCCAAGAGACAAATCCGCGCCCCAGAAGCTGCAACCTCGTCCAGCATGGCATCCGCCGCAGCGCTTTCCGGGTCGAACCCGTAGGGCGGGGCCAGACGGGCCGCCACGCGCAACCCCGGATACTCCGCCTCCAGCGCCGTCGCGGCGGCCTGCAGGACCGGCCCCGTCGACCCAAGGAACGCCAAAGGCGCGCCCAGCCGGGCCGCCAGCCCCGCCACAGGATCGATCAGCTCGGACCCCGGCACCAGCGCCACATCGGGCCGCCCCGACAGGCGCGACAGCCAGACGATCGGGTTGCCGTCCGCAACCACATGACTGTGCGCGAGGTAGGCCCGCAGGAAGTCCGGGTTCCGGCGCATCTTCACCACGTGGTCCAGGTTCAGCGTCGCGATGGCAAAGCCCTGCCCTGCGTGAAGGCGCGCCTCGATGTCGGCCAGCAACGCCGCCTCGGTCGGGAAATTGACCAGCGCCAGCGGGTCCTGGCGCGCTGCGGCACGGTCGGTCAAATCGTCGTCTCCATATGCCATTCTGTCGTCAAACTCTGCCGTCATGATCCCGGTTTGCAGGCGATTGTCCATTGGCCGTCAAGCCGATAGTCTCGCATCAGACAGGATTGGCAGGGTTTTTTCGTGGCATTCGCGGACAAGGATTTGGAAAAGGCACCTACCAGGTCCGACCTTGCACATGATCCTGCGCTCTCCATCATCGTCCCGACTTTCCGGCGTGAGGCGTTCCTGCCCCCGCTCTTCCAGGCCGTCGCCGCGCAGATCGCCGCGGTCGATCTTCCCGTCGAACTGGTGCTGGTCGACAATTCCCCCGAAGCCTCGGCCCGCGCGGTCCCCACCCCAGATTTCGTCCGCTACATCCACGAACCCCGCACCGGTGTCGCCCAGGCCCGCAACCGTGGCGTGGCCGAGGCGCGGGGCGCCCACGTGATCTTCCTCGACGATGACGAAACCCCGGCCCCCGGCTGGCTCGCCGCCTTCGCCGACGCCGCAGCCACCGGCGCACCCGCCGTCTTCGGCGCAGTCGAACCCTTCTATCCCGAAGACCCGCCCCCTGCCCTGCGGGGCCCGCTCGACCGGATCTTCAGCCGCCGCCTGCCCGCCGCCGCAGGGGCCGAGGTCCAGCACCTGCGCGCCTATCTCGGCTCGGGCAATTCGATGTTCGCCCGCGCAACGCTGGCCCTTGTCGACCCACCCTTCGACACCACGTTCAACGCAGGGGGCGAGGACGTCTGGCTCTTCCGCCAGCTGGTCGACCGCCACCGCGTGCCGATGCTCTGGCGCCCCGACGCCCTTGTGCATGAGATCGTCCCCCCGCACCGCGCCACCCTGTCGTTCCTGCGTAAGCGCCGGTTCAGCGACGGCCAGTTGCGCTGCCTTGTCGAAAGCGACGCCGGCGGGCTGAAGGGCACGGGCCGGGTCACGCTCTGGATGGGCGTCGGCCTCGTACAGCTGGTGCTCTTTGGGCTGGCATCGGTTCTGGCGCGGCCCGTCTCGCACGCCCAGTCCGTCCGCTACTCCCTCGCCGCCACCGGCGGGGCAGGCAAGCTTTTGTGGTGGCGGCGAAAGGCATCCGCATGACCGATACGCCCGACTCTGTCGCCTATCTGACCGGCGACTATCCCAAGGTCTCGCACACCTTCATCCTGCGCGAAGTTCAGGCCGTCCGCGCGGCCGGGGTCCCGGTGATCACCTGCTCCATCCGTCAACCCCCGGCGTCCGAATTCAAGGGCCAGGAGGAACTGCAGGCCCGCACCGAAACCTTCTACGTCATCGCCGCCGCAAGGAACCCGCTGCGCCTTCTGGCCGCACATGGCCGGGCCATCCTGCGCGCGCCGGGGACCTGGGCCGCGACGCTGGCGCTTGCGATCCGGATGCGCTCACCCGGTCTCAAGGCGCTGATCTGGCAGATCTTCTACTTCCTCGAGGCCGGGGTCCTTGCCGACCACTTGCGCCGCAACAATGTCCGCCACCTGCATAACCATTTCGGCAATTCCAGCTGTTCCGTCGCGGTCCTTGCCGCACCGCTCGCCGGTATCCCGTTCAGCTTCACCGAACACGGCCCTGCTATCTTCTTCGAGGTCGACCGCTGGTCCTTGCCGGAAAAGATCGCCCGGGCAAGGTTCGTCGTCGCGATCACGCATTTCTGCCGCGCACAGCTGATGCTCTTCTCCAAGCCCGCCGACTGGCCGAAGATCGCCATCGTCCACTGCGGCGTGACCCCCTCCAGCTACCGGCGCAATCCCGGCGGCAACGGCAAGCGCGTCGCGTTCGTTGGCCGCCTTGATCCCGTGAAGGGCGCGCTCCTCCTCATCGAGGCGATGGCCGAGGTGCTGAAGGTCCATCCCGACGCAACCCTCACTCTGGCCGGTGACGGCCCCGCCCGCGCCGGCGCCGAGGCCCGCGCCAAGGCGCTGGGGATCGACCGCGCAGTGCGTTTCGCCGGTTTCATGACCCAGGGCGAGGTCGCCGATCTGCTGGCCAGTTCCGACATGCTGGTCCTGCCCTCTTTCGCCGAAGGCCTGCCGGTCGTCTACATGGAGGCGCTTGCCTCCCGCATCCCCGTGGTCGCCAGTCGCGTGGCCGGGGTGCAGGAACTGGTCGAGGACGGGGTGACAGGCTATGCCGTCCCGCCGGGCGACCTGCCGACGCTGGTCGACCGGATCCTGCGGCTGATGGACAACCCCAACGCCGCCCGCGACATGGGCGAGGCCGGGCGAAACGCCGTCGAGCAGGGCTTCGACATCGCCCGCGAAGGCGCCTGGCTGGCTCAGCTCTTCCGACAGGGCGGGCCACAGGGTCGCCTGCGTCCCTGACGCCCCGCGACGAGAAGCCGAAGGCGCACGAGGAGCCGCCGCTACTTGTACTCGATCAACCCCGCCTTGCGGTGCCGCAGCCGGTTCAGGTGGAACTCCAGCACCCCCTGCGCCTCCGGGATCTTGGCCAGCACAGTGAAGACACCACGCTCCCAGCCCCAGCGGCGCGACAGGCGCAGCATCTGCAAAGGATAGGCCAGCAGCAGCGCCAGCGACCATGGCGTCAGCGCCAGACCCAGAAGTGCCGCGAGCGGCAGCACAGCCCCCCACAGGACCGCCCGCCGGGTCTCGGCGACCCAATGGCGCTCGGGCGGTGCGCCGTGCATCGCGGCCCCCTCGGCAAAGGCATGCCCCCCGCGCCGGGTCCGCTTCCACCATTGGCCGAAGCGCGTCATGGCCGCATCGTGCATCGTCATCTCCTGGCCGATCCGCCACACCTCCCACCCGGCTTGCCGCAGCCGGACGCAAAGCTCCGGCTCCTCGCCCGCGATCAGGCCGGGATCATAGCCGCCCACCTGGGCCACTGCGGCGACCCGCATCAGCGCATCACCCCCGCAGGCCTTCGCCTTGCCGACCGGAGTATCCCATTCCGCATCGCACAGCCGGTTCCAGACCGAAGCATCAGGCCGTATTTCACGCCGTCGCCCGCAAACGACGGCGACGGCCGGTCGGGCTGCCAGAAAGGCAACGGCCGCCTCCAGCCAACCCGGCTGCAGTCGGCAATCCCCGTCCACGAACTGCACGACCTCGGGCGCGCCCAGCTCCTGCAGCCGCGCGAACCCCGCGTTCCGGGCCCGCGCCGCCGTGAACGGCTGGGCCATGTCCAGCGCCACCACCTCGGCGCCCGCTGCCCGCGCCGCCTTGACGCTGCCGTCGGTCGAGCCCGAATCGACATAGACCAGCGGACGCACCCAGGCCGGGAATGAACCGAGACACGCCACCAGCCGCGCCCCTTCGTTGCGGCCGATGATCACGGCACCCACGCGTCCGGGCGGGGGATTTGGGTCGGTTACCGGCGGCATGTCGGATCAGGCAGGCTCATGGCGGCACCTTGACGGAAAAGCGCCGCCCTTCCAAGGCCGGGAGGCCGACGAATTCTGTCCCCGATGGCCCCTGCGACCGAGATGACATTTTCCTTCGACCCCGAGACCGGGTAGAACAGGTCCATTCAACCGCTGCCGAACGGGCCCGGATGCCGAACACTTTTGCCTATATTGTTCTTCTAAGCTTTCCGCTGTTCGCGGTGCTGCTCTTCCGGCGCCTGCCCTTGCAGCGCGCGCTGATCTGGACGCTGATCTCGGGCCATCTGCTGCTGCCATCGTCGATGCACATCAAATTCCCGATGTTGCCGCAGATCGACCGGACGATCGTCCCTGCCCTTTCCGCACTTGTCCTCTGCGCCATCATGGCCCCGCGGCAACGGCTTGCCACCGATGTCGAGGCCCGCTTCGGACGGAAGGTGATCTTCATCCTGCTGGCGCTGGTTCTGCTGACGCCCTTCCTAACCGTGCTGCAGAACGCCGAGCCCGTGGTCGACGGCCGGACCTTCCTGCCCGGCCTCGGGATGTATGACGCGTTCAGCATGATCTCCTCGATCCTTGCGACGCTCATCCCGCTCTGGCTGGGCCTGCGCTACCTGAACACCCGCGACGGTCACCGCGCGCTGCTTGAGGCTTTCGTGATCTCGGCCGTCCTCTACACCTTCCCGGCCCTGCTCGAGATTCGGATCAGCCCGCAGCTGCACAACTGGATCTACGGCTTCTTCCCCCACAACTTCGTCCAGCACATCCGCGACGGCGGCTTCCGCCCGGTGGTTTTCCAGAACCACGGCCTCATGGTCGGCATCTATTTCTGCATCGGCATCATCGCCTCGGCGGTCCTTTACCGTGAGGCCCGGCGCGAGGGCAGCAAGGCCCGGCACTGGCTGCTCGCGATGATCTGGCTGACGGGGGTACTCTACCTTACCAAGACCCTTGGCGCTCTGGTCCTCGCCATCCTCTTCGGGGCGGCCGTGCTGTTCCTCGGCCGCAGGGTACAGATCGCTCTGGCTGTGGCGGTCGCGGTGATCGTGATGCTTTACCCGATGCTGCGCGGTGCCGGGTGGATTCCGGTGGACACGGTCTACAACCTGGCCCTGTCGATCAGCGAAGAGCGCGCTGCCTCGCTCAAGTTCCGTCTGGACAACGAAGACGCGCTGCTGGAGCACGCCAACGAGAAACCGCTGGCTGGCTGGGGCAGCTGGGGCCGCAACCAGCTTTTCGATCCCGAAACCGGCGTGATGATCAGCACCACCGACGGCATCTGGATCATCCTGATCGGCACGTACGGCTGGATAGGCTACATCGGGCGCTTCGGCCTTCTGACCGCCCCGATCCTCTTCTACGCCCTGCGACAACGCCAACTGGGGCCCTCGCTGATCACGCCCGGCCTGATGATGGTACTTGCGGCGAACCTCATGGACCTGCTGCCGAACGCGGGGCTGGTGAACTATGTCTGGCTTCTGGCCGGGGCCGTCACCGGGCATGTCCTCTGGCGCGAGCCAAGGGAAAGCGGCGCGGCCACCGATGCCAAGGGCGCAGGCCCTGTCCCTGCGCCAAGCGCCCGCGCATCCTGGCTGATGCCCGAGGTAGCCGCCCCGCCCATCCGGCAGAAACGGTCAGAGCCTCGGGGCACCACACGATGACCCCCAGTCCGGCTGCCCGACCGCTCCGGATCGGGCTTCTGACCCCGGCCTGGCCCGGCACGGCCATCGCGAACGGCATCGCCTCGGCCACGGCGCATCTGGCGCACGGGCTGACCGCCATCGGACATGAGGTCACGATCCTGACCGGCGTGATCGACGGTCCGCATGCGCATCCGCGGCTGATTCCGCTGCTGCCGCTGCCCTTCAGCCTGTCCGAACGCCTGGTCGGCCGCTTCCAGCCCGACCGCGGCTTGCGCGGGGTAAACATCCGCAAGCTGATCCTGGCCGCCCGCGAGGCCATTGCCACGCATGGGATCGAGGTCCTTCTCATGGAGGAATCGCACGGCTGGGTCGGACCCGTCCGCGCCGCGATCCCGATTCCCGTGGTGGCCGTCCTGCACGGGCCGCAATGGCTGCACCGGGTGGCAGCCCAGCCACCGCGCCGGGGGCCCGACGCACGCCGCGAACGCTGGGAACGGGCCGGGTTGCAGCACGTCGACGCGATCATCTCGCCCTCGCGCGATGTCCTCGACCGCACCCGGTCGGAATGGGGCCTGCCGGATGTGCCGACGACGGTGATCGGCAATGCCGTGGCCCTGCCCAGCATCGACCGGCCCGCAGCGCAGTCAGCCGAGGCCCGGCTCCTCTTCATCGGGCGCTTCGACCGGATCAAGGGTGCCGACGTCCTCCTCGACGCCTTCGCCCGGGTCGCTGCCGTTCATCCGGCGGCCCGCCTGACCTTCGTCGGTCCGGACATCGGCATCCTGCAATCCGACGGGTCCCGCCTGCATCTGGCCGAGGGCCTGGCGCGCCTCCCCGCCGCGAATCGCGACCGGATCGAGGTTCTGGGCCATCTCAGCCGCGACCAGATCACCGAGCTGCGCCGTCACTACCCGATCACGCTCCTCGCCTCGCGGTATGAGACCTTCGGCGTCGCCTTGATCGAGGCCCTGGCGGCCGGCTCGGCAGTGGTCTCCACCCGCGCGGGGGGCTGCAAGGAAATCCTGCGCGATGGCGAGACCGGGCTGCTGGTCCCGCCCGAAGACCCGGCCGCAATGGCCGGGGCCTGCCTGCGACTGCTGGCCGACCCGGCCCTCACACTTCGGCTGGGCCAGGCGGCCCGCGCCGAGGTCGAGGCGCGCTTCACGCCCGCGGTCATCGCGCGCGAAGTGGCGGCTTTCCTGGCGACGATCCGCCGCCGCTGAGGGATCAGATACCGATCCGGCGCAGGCGTCCGTCCAGACGGCGATAGATGAAGGGCGGCAGGACATTGTTCAGGAACCGATGCCGGGCCTCGATGGAATCGCGCTTGTCCTTCGTGCCGGGCCGCGGCTTGAACAGGGTGGTATGCGCCTCGCGCGTCGTGTCCCAGGTGGCGGTGTAGTAGTAAAGCGCGATCGACATCCGCGGCTCACCGTCGGGATGGTTCACCGGCTCGGGGTTGCCATGCCAGGTGTCCGAGGCCGTGTTGAAGCAGCACATCCGGTTGAAGATCGGCACGAAGCCCGCGACCTTGGCAGTCATGTCCTCGTTCCAGATCTCGAAGGACCCGCCGTAGTCCTCTTTCCAGTCCTTGTTCAGGTAGATGAGGACGTTCATCCGGCGTTCCAGGTTCAGCTTGCCGTGGTGGTTGAAGTCGGCATGGATATCCAGATGCCCGCCATTCGACACCACATGGATGCCGCCGCCCGCGAAATAGGGGTCGGGGATCAGGCCCTCGATTCCGGTCAGCTCTTCCAGGAAGGCGAGAAAGGCTTTGGAGTTCAGCGAATGGAACAGTGCACGGGTATAGGGTCCCAGCCGTTCCGGCATATAGGCCGCCTTCAGCTTTTCCTGCGGGCGGTTGAAGAAGGTCTCGGCGGCCGGGAGGGTGCGCAACTCCTCCCGCACCCGGTCCAGGATCTCGGGCGGCATGAAGTTGTCGAAGCAGCCATAGGGATAGGGCTTGCGGCCCCGATATTCCGCCGCGGCGGCCTTGCCGAACTCGCGCGCGTCGTCAGCCGAAATCAGCAGCGTTTCTGGGTCGATGACCAGAGAATTGACGGACATGATAACCTCTCAGTCTAGTCTGCAAAACGGGCGGACGGGCCGCCCGGGATAGAAGGATGAACGGTCAAAGCGTGGCATGGGCTTCCTCCACCCCGCCGGAAACCATGCGCCGGAACACTTCGTTCCCGGCCAGAAGCTCGTCATAGCTGCCCTGCGCCAGCAACCGGCCACGATCCATCAGGAAGATCGTGTCGCAACTCTTCACCGTGCTCAGCCGGTGGGCGATCAGGATGATCGTCTTGTCGGCGCGGATGTTCTGCACCGCCTCCATCACCACCCGCTCGGTGATGTTGTCCAGGGCCGAAGTCGCCTCGTCCATGATCAAGAGGGTCGGGTCGCGGTACAGGGCGCGGGCGATACCAATCCGCTGGCGCTGCCCGCCGGAAAGCCGAACCCCACGTTCGCCGACCAGAGTCAGATAGCCCTGCGGCAGGTCGGACATGACAAAGTCATGCAGCGCCGCCGTGCGCGCCGCCCGCTCGACCCCGGCCATGTCGATCTGGTCCTTCGGCACGCCGAAGGCGATGTTGGCGGCGATGCTGTCGTCGGTCAGGAAGATCGACTGCGGCACATAGCCCAGCGTCATCTGCCAGGCGCGGCGGTTCGCGTCGGTGATCGGGGTGCCGTCGACCCGGATCATCCCCTCGTCCGGCGCTAGCAGCCCCAGGATCAGGTCAACAAGCGTCGTCTTCCCCGCCCCGGTCCCGCCCACAATCCCCACCGTCGTGCGGGCGCGGATCGCAAGATCCACCCCCCTCAGCGTCGGCCGCTCGGCACTGGCATAGGCGAAACTGATCTTCGACAACTCAAGCGCGCGTTCCAGCGCCATGGGCTTCACAGCCGGAGCGTCCAGGATCGGCCGCGGCGGCGTCGCCGCGATATCATGCACGATCGTGTCCAGGATCGCCGTCGCCCCGCGCAGCGACACCAGCGAATGGTAGATCTGCTGCAGCGACGGCAGAAGACGCATGGTCGAGAACGCGATGACCCCCAGCGTGGGCACGATGGCGGTGATGTTGCCCTCATTGCGGAACAAGAGAAGCAGGATCAGTCCCAGAAGCGTGCCGAAGGTGATCGCCTCCAGGATAAAGCGCGGCAGTTCCCCCATCACGCCCATGGTCGCGCCCGAATGCGCCGCCTTGCGCGCGGCCTTGGCGTAGCTCGCGACATAGCCTGCCTCCAGGCCCATGACCTTCACGTCCTTGATTCCGCCCGTCGCCTCCTGCGCCACGACGAAGCGGTCCTCATAGGCGTTCATCATGTCTTCGCCCAGCCGGTGCAGCCGGCCCCGGAAGCGCAGGTAGATCAGCCCGTAGCCCAGCCCCAGCACCAGGGCCGAGAACA
>JAIXSA010000118.1 GCA_027484915.1 Paracoccaceae bacterium
CAGCGCGCGCAGGACCTGCAACGCCATCGAATCGTCCGACCGGATCAGCCCGGTGCCGTGGCAATGCGGGCAGGGCTGTGTCGTCGATTCCAGCATCCCCGGCCGCAACCGCTGCCGGCTCATCTCCAACAGGCCAAATCCCGAGATGCGCCCGATCTGGATGCGCGCCCGGTCCGTCTTCAGCTTTTCCTTCAGCCGCTTCTCGACCGTGGCGTTGTTGCGCCGCTCTTCCATGTCGATGAAGTCGATGACGATCAGACCCGCAAGGTCGCGCAGGCGAAGCTGCCGCGCGATCTCTTCGGCCGCCTCGACGTTGGTCTTCAGCGCGGTTTCCTCGATGGACCCTTCCTTCGTGGCCCGGCCCGAGTTCACGTCGATCGCCACCAGCGCCTCGGTGACACCAATCACGATGTAGCCACCGGATTTCAACTGCACCACCGGGTTGAACATGCCCGCAAGGTAGCCTTCGACCTGGTACTTGGCGAAAAGCGGGGTCTGCTCGGTATAGCGCACCACCTGCTTGGCGTGGCTCGGCATGATCATCCGCATGAAGGCCGTGGCGGTCCGGTACCCGGCGGCGCCCTCGACCAGAACCTCGTCGATCTCGCGGCTGTACAGATCGCGGATCGACCGTTTGATCAGGTCGCCTTCCTCATAGATCTTGGCGGGGGCGATCGACTTCATCGTCAGTTCGCGGATCTGCTCCCACAGCCGCATCAGGTATTCATAGTCGCGCTTGATTTCAGGCTTCGTGCGTTTTGCACCGGCCGTCCGGACGATCAGGCCCGCACCTTCCGGCACCTCCAGCTCGCCCGCTATTTCCTTCAGCTTCTTGCGGTCAACGGCGTTGGTGATCTTGCGAGAGATCCCGCCGCCCCGGGCCGTGTTCGGCATCAGCACACAGTAGCGGCCCGCCAGCGACAGGTAGGTGGTCAGCGCCGCACCCTTGTTGCCACGCTCTTCCTTGACGACCTGGACAAGCATGATCTGCCGGACCTTGACCACTTCCTGGATCTTGTAGCGCCGGGCGCGCGGGCGACGCGGCTGGGCGATTTCCTCGGCCACGTCCTCTTCGGCGATGGATTCGATCTCTTCGTCGGTGTCCGAGGCATGGTCCACGGCGCGGTAGCGTCCGCCATTGCCGATGTCGGTGGATTCGTTGTGGTGGTCATGGTCATGGTCATGATCATGCCCGTGTTCATGATCCTCGCCGTGGTCATGATCGCCGTGGTCATGATCGGCGTGGTCCTGCTCCGCTTCCGGTTCGGCAACCAGCGGCGCTTCGTTCGCTTCGTCGTCGTCCAGATCGACGACATCCATGCCAGAGGGGCCCTCGGCGACCGCGTCGTCCGATTTCACCGCCTCGGCCTTGCCCTGCGGCCGGGGACCGCGGCGGCGCGAGCGGCGGTTGTCTTCCTCTTCCTCAGCGCGGGCCATCGCCCGCTCTTCCTCGATCAGCGCCTTACGGTCGGCGACGGGGATCTGGTAGTAGTCCGGGTGGATTTCGGCAAAGGCCAGGAACCCGTGCCGGTTCCCGCCGTATTCCACAAAGGCCGCCTGCAACGACGGCTCGACGCGCGTCACCTTGGCAAGGTAGATGTTTCCGGCAAGCTGGCGTTTGTTTACGGTCTCGAAGTCGAACTCTTCGACCTTGTTTCCGTCGACCACGACCACCCGGGTTTCCTCGGGGTGGGTGGCGTCGATAAGCATTTTCTTTGACATGTTGGTCCACTGCGCCCCAAGCGCAACGGGTCGTCTGGCGGACCAGACGGGGAAACGGAACGGACGGGGCGGCTTGTCTGGGCGCGGGCAGCGGGCACATGCAGCGGTCCTCGACCCTGTGGGTCGACTGGTCCGTTGCTTAAAATACCTGCACGCCTCATCGCGGTTACAATTGAAGGGCCTTTCGGGCCCTCCACCTAATCTAGCCAACAAATCCAGGGACTTGCCGGCAATGTGCACGGCCTTGCGGCCGATCCGGCTCCTTTGAAGGGACACGAATTTCACGCGCCCGGCTACAAAGGAGAGAATTCCTCGGGCAGACAGACTGCCTCCCCGCAACCCTATGGGGAAGCGGCGTGAAGGGCAATGGCGAATTTCGTTGGCCCGGCCGGCGGCTTATCGCTCCAGCAAGGACAGGCAATTGCCGCTGGGATCATCCGCCGGGCAGATCGCGGCTGCGGCGGCGGCCATGTCGACCGACAAGTTTCCCGCGCCCTGAAGGTTGCGTGGCGCCAACGGTATCGCCAATGCGCGGTCCAAAAGGCACAGGTCCAGAAGGTCGGGGGTCAGCCCGGCAAAGGCAATGGCACCCTGCGCCGGGTCCAGCGGGGCCATCAGGAACCGTACCACCTCACGCGAGCCCATGCCCGTCACGGCGGGGTTTGCCCGCAGACCCGCTTCGATGGGCCCCGGCTCGGCCGGATGGTAGGGCCAGGCGGTCACCACCAGATAGTCGATCCGGGTCGCCGCTGCCTGCCGTTCCGCAGCCGTCAGGACCCGACGCTGGATTTCCCCGCCAACCGTCGCTAGCGCCCAGATCCCGATGGGCAGGTCCGCGATGGTCACCGGACGCGTCAGGTCCATCCCCTCCAGCGCCGAGGTCAGCAGAACATAAACACCCGATGGGCCGCGCCCCCGCACCACCGCCTCGCAGGCACTGTCGCTGCAATACTCGTCCGGCGTCAGCAGAAGCGGCGTCCGCCCGGCCAAGGGCGGGGGCGTCGCCACGATCTCGCGCCCTTCGACCGCCTGCAATTTCCAGCCTGTCCATACCTGACTGACCATCGGCACCCCGACCGCAAGCACCGTGACAACGCCCAGCGACCAAAGCCCCGCTCGCCGCCACTTGGCGCGGAGGAGCATCACCAGAAGCGTGACCCCGATCACAAGATAGACCACCAGCGACAGAAGCGCCGCCTCCAGGTCCTTCGCGCAGGCCCCCAGACACTCCGCCCGTGCCGGAGCCGCCGTCAGAAGAAGACCCGCTCCAAGCCACCCGTTCCGCAATCGGCCACCTCCGCGCTTCGTCCGAGCAGAAAGCCACGGGATGCGGGAAGCTGGCAAGTCCGGTATCCAGTGTCCCCGGACAGACAAGGGGCACCCGTCAGGCGCGGACTGTTCCTAACAGGACCCTAACGGCCGCTGCCAAGCCATTGATTCCCAAAGGCGCCAATTCCTGCCCACGCGCGGACACCCCGCAGGGTCAGACATAGTCCCCCCGGCTGAGGCCATACTTCGCCATCTTCTCGTTCAGCGTCCGGCGCGGGAGGCAAAGCTCCTCCATCACCGCCACGATCGACCCCTTGTGCCGCCGCATCGTGTTGTCGATCAGCATTCGCTCGAAGGCCTCCACATAGTCCTTCAACGGCTTGCCTTCCGTCGTCAGCGCCGGCCCCGAAGCCTCGTTCTCGGCCATCAGCAGGCTCGCAATCGACCCCGACCCCCGCCGGTTCTGAAGAACCGCCCGCTCGGCGATGTTGACCAGCTGCCGCACGTTCCCCGGCCACGGCGCCTGCAGAAGCTGCGCCGCCTCTTGCGCTGTCACCTGCGGAGCGTCGCAGCCGTATTCCTCGGCGAACTGCTCGCTGAGGCGGGTGAACAGCTGCAGGATATCCTCGCCCCGCGTCCGCAGGGGCGGCAGTAGGATCGTCATCGCCCCAAGCCGGTAGAACAGATCCGGTCGCAGCGTCTGCTCCAGCGTGGTGTCCGGCGCGTGGCTGTTGCAGATCGCGATGATCCGGGTTTCGGGGGGCATTCCCTGGTCGTTGATGAAGGTCAGAAGCCGCGCCTGCAGCGCCCCCGGCATCGCCTCGATATCCTCCAGGCACAGCGTCCCGCCCCGCGCCTCCTCGACCAGCGGCAGCGCGCCGTCCTCACCCGGGCCAAAGAGCCGACCGGCCAGCTTGTCCTCGGACCAGGCCGCGCAAGAGATCGCCACGAACTTCTTCGACGCCCGCGGCCCCACCGCGTGAAGGGCATGGGCGACCAGCGTCTTCCCCGTCCCCGTCTCGCCATCGATCAGCACGTGGCTGTCCGCTTGGCCGAGATCCAGGATATCCTCCCGCAACCGCTCCATCGCCGGGCTGGTGCCGATCAACTTCTTGATGATCGTCGACCCGTCCGAAAGCTCTTTCCGCAGCGCCCGGTTGTCCAGCGTCATCCGCCGGGCCTGGGTCGCGCGCTTGGCAAGCTCGGTCATCCGGTCGGGGTTGAAAGGCTTCTCCAGGAAGTCGAAGGCCCCCACCCGCATCGCCTCGACCGCCATCGGCACGTCGCCGTGGCCGGTGATCATGATCACGGGCAGCCCGCTGTCCTGCCCCATCAACCGCTTGAGGAAGGACATCCCGTCCATCCCCGGCATCTTGATGTCGCTGACCACGACTCCTTGGAAATCCGGCCCGATCACCTTCAACGCGTCTTCGGCGCTGGCAAAGGTTTCCGTGTCGAACCCCGACAAGGCCAGCCACTGGCTGATCGATTGCCGCATGTCGGCCTCGTCATCGACGATTGCCACTTTCATTGCGCGGGCCATTGGGACCTCTTCATTCTGCTGCTTCCTGTTTGTTGCCCAGGATCGGCAACTGCATCTCGAAAACGGCGCCGCCCCCGTCCCCGTTCCGCGCGGTCAGACGCCCGCCCAGATCGGTGACGATCCCGGACGAGATCGCAAGGCCAAGCCCCACGCCCTCTCCCGGTTTCTTCGTCGTGTAGAAGGGTTCGAACAGGTTCTCGAGATCGGTGATCCCGTGGCCATTGTCGCGCACCGTGAGGGTCGCGGTTTCGCCCGCCGACAAAAGGATGTCGATCTGCGGGTCCTTGGTGTCTTTCGTGGCGTCCAGCGCATTGCGCAGAAGGTTGATGATGACCTGCTCCAGACGCAGCCGGTCGGCCATCACCATCACCGCCTGCCGCGGCATGCCCCGGCTGATCTTCACGACACGCGCCTTCAGCTGTGGCTCCATCATTGCCAGTGCCGAGGAGATGCAGGCGCGAAGATCAACCTCTTCAAAGGCTTCTCCGCCTTTCCTCGCGTAAGACTTTAACTGTCGGGTGATCGCGCCCATCCGTTCGATCAGGTCGTCCACGCGTTGGAACGACGACAAGGCCTCATCCAGCCGCTTGCGCTGCAACAACAGCCGCGCACCCGCCAGATAGGTCTTCATTGCCGCCAGGGGCTGGTTCAACTCGTGGCTCACCGCCGCTGACATCTCGCCCAATGCGGCCAGCTTCGACGACTGTGCCAGCGTCAGTTCCGCGACTTCCAGGTCCTTCTTCACCTTCTCGCGTTCCGCGATCGCCCGCTGCAGCCGCGCGTTCAAGAGCCGAAGTTCCGCCGATTCCCGCTGGAACGACACCGACCGCGACCAGGCCCGGCGCGACAGCAAGTAGAAGGTGAAGGCCATCAGGATGGCGAACCCCATGATCTCCAGCGCCAGGATGCCGTTCACTTGCTCGCGCACGGAATCGTAGGCCGTGAAGGTGGCGATCTTCCAGCCCCGGAACGGAACCCGCGCCTCGGTCTTCATCACCGCCTCGCCGCGGACATAGGCGTCGGGGGCGTTCTGCGCCCATTCCGTCGTCGCCTGCAACGCCCGCGAAATCGCTGACGGAGGATCGCGCAACGCCAGCGCATCGGCCATCGGCAGACCACGCCAGCGCGGCTCGGTCGACAGCATGACGATGCCCTCGCTGTCGGTGACCATGATCGCGTCCTGCAACCCCGCCCAGGCGCGTTCGTATTTCATCAGGTCGACCGAGACGATGATCACCCCCATCACCTTGGACTCGGCCATGACTGCGCGCGAATAGACGAAGTCGAACCCCCCTGCATCGCGCATCACCGGGGTAAAGACCGTCTCTTTCGCGCGCTGCGCATCGACGAAGTAGGTCTCGTTGCGATGGCTTGTGCCCAGCACATTGCGGTTCGTGGCTCCGACCACTCGCCCGTCGGAATCCACCAACCGGATCGAGGCCACCCCCAACTGGCTTTGCAGCGAGATCAGCTTGGCCGACGTGCCCGAAAAGTTGCCGTCCTTCAGCGCCGTGATCAGGTCCGGGTCCCCTGCCAGCAGCAGCGGCACGACCGAAGTCCGCTGCAGTTCGGCCATCAGGTTACCGGTGTACAGCGCCAGCCGCACTTCTGCCCGGCTGCGGGTGTCCGCCGTGTAGCGGTCGGTGAGAAGGCGGTTCGACACCAGCACCACGACCACCGCCAGAATCACCAGCAGGACCACAGCCAGCTTGGCGCGCCAGGGCAAGCCCGGCGTCGTGGGTGAAGCGGCGGCTAGATCGGTTGCGGTCATGGCGGGAGAGTAGGGCCGCGCCGGAAGGGCCTCAAGCAAAAGGCCCTCAGGCCAGCGCCATCCCGCCCATCAGCGAGGCAAAGACGCCCTTGCCGTCAGAACTGCCCAAGGCGGGCTCGGTGGCGCGTTCCGGGTGCGGCATCATCCCCAGCACGCGGCGATTTTCCGACAGCACGCCCGCGATGTCGGCCATGCTGCCATTCGGGTTCTGCGCATAGGTGAAGGCGATCCGGTCCTCACCCTGCAGCCGCGCCAGGCCGTCGGGGTCGATGGTATAGTTGCCGTCATGGTGCGCGATCGGGACGCGGATCAGCTGGCCGGCATTGTAGGCACCGGTAAAGCCCGAATCCGTCGTCGCCACCTTCAGCGTGACCGTCCGGCAGACAAACTTCAGCGTCGCATTGCGCATCAGGACGCCGGGCAGAAGGCCCATCTCGGTGATGACCTGAAAGCCGTTGCAGATGCCAAGGACGTAGCCGCCCTTTTCGGCATGGGCGCGGATGGCGGCGCTGATCGGCGACTGGGCCGCAATCGCCCCGCAACGCAGGTAGTCGCCAAAGCTGAAGCCCCCCGGCACGCCCACCACATCCACGCCCTTGGGCAGCTCGGTGTCCTTGTGCCAGACTCGGTCGACCTTGAACCCGGCGCCTTCGAAGGCGACGGCAAGGTCGCGGTCGCAGTTCGAACCCGGGAAGGTGACGACGGCGGCTTTCATCGGGACGACTCCTGTTTGGGATTGAGCGCCTGATAGCCCAAAGCGCCGGAAAGCTCCAGTGCTTGCGCCGCGCCTTGCAGTCGCTACGTTGGGCGGATGCTGACCAAACCTGCCCTCTCCGCACTGCACTCCATCCTTGGTGACCGGGTCTCGGTCGCTGCCGCCATCCTGTCCGAACATGCGCAAAGCGAAAGCCTGGTGTCCGGCGGCAGTCCCGACGCCGTGGCCTTCCCCCGCACCACGGCCGAGGTCGCCGCTCTGGCCGCCTGGTCGACGGCCCATCGCGTGCCGCTGATCGGCTGGGGTGCAGGCACCTCGCTGGAAGGCCACGCGCTAGCCGTGGCTGGCGGCGTCGTCGTCGACTTCCGCGACATGGCCGCCGTAATCGAGGTCCGCCCCGAAGACCGCCTCGTCCGCGTCCAGCCAGGGCTCACGCGTGAGGCCCTGAACCGCGAGTTGCGGACCACCGGACTGATGTTCTCGGTCGACCCGGGCGCCAACGCCTCGCTCGGCGGTATGGCCGCGACCCGCGCCTCGGGAACTACCGCTGTCCGCTACGGCACGATGCGCGACAATGTCCGGGGGCTGGAGGTGGTTCTGGCGGGTGGCGAGGTCATCCACACCGGCACCGGCGCGCCGAAGACGGCAGCGGGTTACGACCTGACCGCGCTTTTCGTTGGCTCCGAGGGCACGCTGGGGCTGATCACCGAACTGACGCTGAAACTGCATGGCCAGCCCGAGGCGGTGATGACCGCCGTCGCGGCTTTCCCCACGGTCGGCGCGGCGGTGGATTGCGTCATCGCCACCATGCAGATGGGCCTGACCCCTGCCAGGATCGAGTTTCTGGACATCGACACCGTCGCCGCCTGCAACGCCTATTCCCAGCTTTCTCTGCCGCTTGCCCCGCAGCTTCTGGTCGAATTCCATGGCCACCCGGAAGGTCTGGCCGAAGACGTGGCACGTTTCCGCACCCTAGCCGCCGACTTCGGGGCCGAGGGGCTGGACTGGGCCGAAAGACAGGAAGACCGCACCCGCCTCTGGGCCGCCCGCCACGCAGCCTACCGCGCGATCCTGGCCTCACGACCGGGGGCGAAGGCTGTGGTGACGGATGTCTGCGTGCCGATCTCGGCTCTGGCCCAGGCGGTGGAGGAGACGCGGGCCGATATCGCGGCTTCGGGCATCCCCGGCCCGATCCTCGGCCATGTGGGCGACGGAAACTTCCACGCAATCCTCATGGTGGACCCTGCGCGGCCCGAGGAAGCGGTGACCGCCAAGGCGCTGGCGACACGGATGGCCCAGCGTTCGCTGCGTCTCGGCGGCACGATCACCGGCGAACATGGCGTCGGCTTCGGCAAGCTTGGCCTCATGCAGGCCGAACACGGGGCGGGCTGGCAGGTCATGGGCGCCGTGAAAGCCGCGCTTGACCCGCTCAACCTCATGAACCCGGGGAAAGTGGTCCCCGGTCAGGGTTGATCAAAGGTCAAAGCTCGACCGGCGGAACAGGCCGTTCTCGACCTCGCGCTGGCGGCGTTCCAGGTCGATCCGGCTGACCGAGGCATTCAGATAGGCACGCTCCAGATCCGCGACGCGGGGGAAGGCGCTGCCGTTCACCAGGGATTTGAACAGGTTGAACATGATGATGTCCTTTCTTCTAGCCCTGAAGATAGGACGCTGCGGCGCAGCATTGTAGAGTCACATCAGACGTGCCGCCATGCGCCAGACGCATGGGTCGACGCAATCCTGCCGAAAAATCCAGCAGTGGAGTCTAGCCTTGCAGCAAGGCCCGCGCCGCAGCGCGCGCGGCCTCGGTCACCGTATCGCCCGCCAGCATCCGCGCGATTTCTTCGACCCGTTCGGCTTCGTCCAACCCGGTGACGGTCGACAGCGTCTGCCCATTCGCCACCCGCTTCTCGACCCGCCAGTGCCGCGCGCCAAACGCCGCCACTTGCGGCGAGTGCGTCACGACGAGCACCTGCGCGCCCTGGGCCAGCGCCTTCAGCCGCCGTCCCACCGCATCGGCCGTGGCCCCACCGACGCCCCGGTCGATCTCGTCGAAGATCAGCGTCAGGCCGGAGCTGTCGCCCGTCAGGCAGACCTTCAGCGCCAGCAGGAACCGCGACAGTTCCCCGCCCGAGGCGATCCGGTTCAAGGGTCCAGAAGGCGCGCCAGGGTTCGTGGCCACCGTGAAGGTCACCGCATCCACCCCCTCTGGCCCCGGCTCCCCTGCCGTCACCTCGGTCGCAAAGACTGCCCGCTCCATCTTCAGCGGTGCCAGCTCTGACGCCATCGCCGCATCCAGCTTCTTCGCCGCCACGACCCTGGCCTGCGTGACCCGAGCCGCCTCGGCGGCATAGGCACCCTCGGCCTCGGCCACAGCCATCCCCAGCTTCGCCAATCCTGCCGCGCCGCCGTCGATGGCCGCCAGCCGCGCCCGAAGCCCGTCGGCAAACCCACCAAGGTCATCCGCCAGCACGCCATGCTTCCGTGCCAGCGCGCGGATCGCGAAGAGCCGCTCTTCGACCCGCTCCAGCTCTCCGGGATCGAAGTCCAGCGCGTCCAGCGCGCGCTCCACCCCGTCCTGCGCCTCACCCAGCTCGATCAGGGCTCGGTTCAAGGCCTCCATCGGCGCGTCGAGCCGCCCTTCGGCCTTTTCCGCCGCGCCATCCAGCCAGCGCAGCGCATCGCGCATCCGGCCCTCGGCGCCCTCGTCCGACAGGGCCACAAGCGCCTTCGCCACATCCTCGCGGATCCGCCCCGCGCCCTGCATCAGCCGACGACGGGCGTCCAGCGCCTCGTCCTCACCCGGCTTGGGGTCCAGCTTGTCCAGTTCGGTCACCGCATGGCGCAGAAACTCTTCTTCGGCCGACGCCCGCGCCAGTGCCCCCTCCGCCTCGGCCAAGCGGGCGCGCGCCTCGCGCTGTGCAGCCCAGGCCGCGCGCAAGGGTCCAAGATCCAGCCCCGCGAAAGCATCCAGCAGCGCCCGATGTCCGCGTGGGTTCAAAAGGCCCCGGTCGTCGTGCTGCCCATGCAGCTCCACCAAGGTATCCGACAGGTCCCGCAAGACCTCGCCCGACACCCGCCGGTCATTCACAAAAGCCGTCTTGCGCCCGTCCGAGGCATTGACCCGCCGCAGGATCAGCTCGTCCTCGGCTTCGATCCCCGCTTCCTCCAGCACCACGCGCGCCGCATGGGCCGGGGCCAGATCGAACACCGCCGTCACCTCGCCCTGCGCGGCCCCCTGCCGGACCAGTTCCGCCCGGCCGCGCCACCCCAGCACGAAGCCCAGCGCATCAAGAAGGATCGACTTCCCCGCCCCCGTCTCGCCGGTCAGCACATTGAGGCCCGGCTGCAGCTCCAGGCTCAGCCGGTCGATGATCAGCACATCGCGGATATCCAGGCTACGCAGCATCGTCAGGCGTAGGGTGCGCTACAGCGCACCATCCTCACAACCACTCACCCTTTACCATCTGGCGATAGATGGAACGCAGCCAACCTTCGCCCTTGGCTTCCGGCGACAGGCCCCTGCCCTTCAACAGGCGGAACGTGTCGTCGTAGAACGGCGAGGCCTGGTAGTTGTACCCCAGAATCGCCCCGGCCGTTTGCGCCTCATCGGTCAGGCCAAGCGCCAGATAGCATTCCACCAACCGGTGCAGGGCCTCGGCCGTATGCGAGGTGGTCTGGTAATCTGCCACGACGGTCCGGAACCGGTTGATCGCCGCCGTGTAATGCCCGCGCTTCAGGTAATAGCGCCCGACTTCCATCTCCTTCGCCGCCAACTGGTCGAAGGCAAGGTCGAACTTCAGCATGGCAGACCGTGCGTATTCGCTGTCGGGATAGGTCTCGATCACGTCGCGCATGCCCTGCAGAGCCTGGAAGGTGATGCCCTGGTCGCGGCCCACGTCGTCGATCTGGTCGTAGTAGGACAGCGCCATCAGATAAAGCGCATAGGGCGCGTCCTCGTCCCCCGGATAGAAGTCGAGGTAGCGCTGCGCCGCATCGCGGGCCTCGGGGTATTCCTTGACCTTGTGATGGGTGAAGGCCTGCATGATCAAGGCACGCTTGGCAAATTCGGTGTAGGGATACAGCCGCTCGACTTCCTCGAAGTAGATCAGCGCATCCTTCGGGCGGCGGCTGGTTTCCAGCTCCAGCTCGCCCTTCTTGTAGATCTCTTCCGCCGTATAGCTGTCCAACGGGCGCTCGTTGGATCCCAATACTCCGCACCCGGCGAGCATCGACGCCAAAAGCGCCGCCTTGAGGAACCCTGCGCCGGGCTGTCTGCCTGACATTCTTTGCCTATCCAACCTGCAGCCCGGATGGTTGCCCCACCCTTGGCTCGTCTCGTTGTGCCTGTCCTAGCACAGAAAAATCCGGGGCGCAAAACGCCTTTCGTGACTTTTCAGGCCAGTGTGAAGTCAGGTGCGCACCGGCAGGTCCCCGGCATGGACACCCACGCCCGGCAACTTGCCCAGCGTGCGCGGGCCGCAGTCGACGATTTCGAAAGCCGAGCGATCGGCAAAAAGCTTGCGCAGCAGGCGGTTCGTCAGCGCGTGGCCCGCCCGCTCGCCCACGTAGCGTCCCAGAATCGGCCCCCCCGCCAGCGCCAGGTCGCCCACGGCGTCCAGCATCTTGTGTCGCACTGGTTCGTCCGCATGGCGCAGGCCGCCGGGCGAAAGTACCTGGTCGCCATCGAAGACCACCGCGTTTTCCAGCGTGCCACCCAGGGCCAGACCCTTGGCGCGCATGGCGTCGACATCCGATTGGCGGCAGAAGGTCCGGCTGTCCGACAGCTCGCGCACGAAGGCGCCGTTGGCCATGTTCAGCCGCCGCGCCTGCACGCCGATCGCCTCGTCGGCAAAATCGATCCGGAAGTCGATCTCCAGCATCTCGGCCGGCTCCAGCCGCGCGACGGCATCACCCTCGCGCACTTCGACGCCTTTCAGTACCCGAACCGCCCGGACCGGCAGGTCCTGCTCCTCGATCCCTGCAGCCAGGAAACTCTCGACGAAAGACACAGCCGAGCCGTCAAGGATCGGCACTTCCGGCCCGTCGATCTCGATCAGGGCGTTGTGGATGGCGAAACCGGCCAGCGCGGCCATGATGTGCTCGATGGTGGACACCGACACGCCGTCGGCATTCTCGATCACCGTGCACAGGCGCGAGGGCGTCACCGCATCCCAGCGGGCCGGGACCATCGGGTCCAGATCCGCCACGTCAGACCGGCGGAACCAGACCCCGTGATCGGCCGGTGCCGGACGCACGACCATCCGCACCGCAGCGCCGCCATGCAGGCCGACACCGGTGAATGCGGCAGGGGATTTCAGGGTGTTCTGCACGTCTCGCTCGCCCTCATGTGGAACGGGTTCCATGCCCCTTCCGGTTGCATGTTAGGTATTCGTTAGGGGTTTGAAGCTCAACTCACTCTTTGTGACGGTATGTGTCAGCTTTGAAACACGGCGCAACACCTTGAAACAAAAAAGAAAAGGCCCGGTCGCCCGAGCCTTTCCGAAAGGTTGATGCCGCGTTCTTTTCAGTTTGCCTGGCGGCGCAGGAAGGCAGGAATCTCGATCCGATCCTGGTCCGAGCCCATGTCGTGGTCGTCGTCGTAGGCGGTGACAGGGGGCTGGGTCCGGACAGCCGGGCTTGCCTGGTTGGCGTCCGCGTGACCGGCCATCCGGTTGATGAGCGTGCCAATCCCAAAGCGCGGTTTGGCGCTGGCGGCCGCAGCTGGTTGCGGGGCCGCCACGGCGGCCGGGGCCGTGCGGTTGAACTTCGCCGGAGCGGCACCCGGACGGCTGACGGCGGCTTGAAGACGGGCCAGCGCCTCGGGCGTCGGTTGACCGGGCACACGCGGACGCGGGGCGACGAACTGGGACGCATCCGCTTCGATGGCCGAAGCGGCCGACCGAACCGGCATCGACTGCGGCGCGGGCTGCGGACGGTAGGCCGGGGGCGGCAGAACGTCGGCGATGGCGAAGTCGTCGGCGTCCATGTCGGCCTTCGATGCAACGGCGTCAAACGCCGCATCGGCGACCGAGTCCACTTCTTCCTGGAAGGGCGCGCGCTCTTCCACCACTGGTGCCGGAGCCGGAGCGTAGGCCGGGGCCGCAGCCCGTGCCGGCTCACGAGGGGCTTCTTGCGACAGGGTCAGCGGTGCGCCCATCGAACGGCGGGCGACAGGTGGTTCCGCCTTGTTCGCGGCCGACGCATCGATGCCCGTGGCCACGACCGACACGCGGATACGACCTTCCATCGCGGTGTCCAGCGTCGATCCGACGATGATGTTGGCTTCGGGGTCCACCTTCTCGCGGATGATGTTCGCGGCCTCGTCCAGCTCGAACAACGTCAGGTCATGGCCACCAGTGATGTTGATCAGCACACCCTTGGCGCCGTTCAGGCTGATTTCGTCCAGAAGCGGGTTGGCGATCGCCTTCTCGGCGGCCTGCACGGCGCGGTCGTCGCCCTGCGCTTCGCCGGTGCCCATCATCGCCTTGCCCATCTCGTCCATCACCGAGCGGACGTCGGCGAAATCAAGGTTGATCAGGCCCGGCCGCACCATCAGGTCGGTCACGCCCTTCACGCCCTGATACAGAACATCGTCCGCCATCGCGAAAGCTTCGGTAAAGGTGGTGCGTTCGTTCGCCAGACGGAACAGGTTCTGGTTCGGAATGATGATCAGCGTGTCGACGACCTTCTGCAGGGACTCGATGCCCTCTTCGGCCTGCCGCATCCGCTTGGCGCCTTCGAACTGGAAGGGCTTCGTCACGACGCCCACGGTCAGCACGCCCAGCTCCCGCGCGGCCTGCGCGATGATCGGCGCCGCACCCGTCCCGGTGCCGCCGCCCATTCCGGCGGTGATGAAGCACATATGCGCGCCTGCCAGGTGGTCGACGATTTCTTCGATCGTCTCTTCCGCCGCAGCGGCACCCACCGTTGGCTTCGCCCCTGCCCCAAGTCCTTCCGTCGCCTTGACACCCATCTGGATGCGCGCGCCCGCCCGGCTTTGCTGGAGGGCCTGCGCATCGGTGTTCGCCACGACGAACTCGACGCCTTCCAGCATCTTGTCGATCATGTTGTTCACCGCGTTGCCGCCCGCACCGCCCACACCGAACACGGTGATGCGCGGCCGCAGCTCTTCACGCTGCGAAGTCATCGTCAAATTGAGTGCCATGGGTTTGCCTGTCCCTATATCCGCCGCCTGTTTACCACCTTTCCGCTACTGAACCCCCGCGGAAGGCCGACTTATCCCCGATTCTATCCACAACACTTGCAAAGGTCACGCAAAAACTCTTGCTGAACCACGAAATCTGGGGGGCAACCCTCCGAAATCAGCGGTATTTCGCACTTTCCTCTGCGATATTGTGGTCACCAGTTATCCTTGAACCATTTGACGGCCCGCCGCAGCGAGCGTGCGGGGTAGCGCTCCGCCGGAATCTCGAAATCCCACCATTCGTCCTGCGGATGCGCCGCGAAAAGGCACAGGCCCACGGCGCTGGCGAATGCCGCCCCGGTCGCAGCCTGCGGCAACCCTTGCACCCGCAGGGGTCGACCCAGTCGCACCCTCTGTCCCAGCACCCGCGTGGCGATGCCGTCGAGACCGGGGATCTGGCTGCCGCCACCGGTCAGAACGATCTGCTGGCTGGGCAGCGTGTCGAAACCCGCCGCATCCAGCGTTGCGCGCACTTCCTCCAGAATCTCCTCGACACGCGGCCGCATGATCCCGATCAGCTCGGTCCGGGTGATCTGCCGGCGGTCCTTTTCCCAGTCGCCGCTGTCTCCGCCGATATCGATCATCTCGCGGTCGTCCATGCCCGTGGCATAAAGCCCGCCGTGCCGCGTCTTGATCTTCTCGGCCGTCGCCATTGGGATCTGCAGACCCTTGGAGATGTCCGAGGTCACATGGTCCCCGCCCATGCGGACCGAATCCGCATAGATCATGTGCTTCTTCATGAAGATCGAGATGCCGGTGGCCCCGCCGCCCATGTCGATGCAGGCCGCGCCCAGCTCCTGCTCGTCCTCAACCAGCGACGAAATCGCCGAGACATAGGCCGAGGACGCAATTCCCGCCAATTCCAGATCGCAGCGCTTGATGCAGTAGAGCAGGTTCTGCACCACGTCGCCGTCCACCGACAGAAGGTGCATGTCCACCGCCAGCCGATGCCCGATCTGCCCGCGCGGATCGCCAAGCCCCGACCGATGGTCCAACGCGAAATTCACCGGCTGGGCGTGCAACACCTCACGCCCCTGCCCCAGGTCCGGCACATCGCACGAGGCCAGCACACGGCTCACGTCCTGTTCCGTCACCACGCTGTCTTGCAGGTCCAGCTCGCCCTCCAGACCGTAGCTGCGCGGCTCGGCTCCCGCGAAGCATGCGATCACATGGTCGACCCGTACGTTCGCCATCTTCTGCGCCGCCTGCACCGCCGTGCGAATGGCCCGCTCCGTCTCGTTCATCACCGCGATCTCGCCGAAGCGCACCCCGCGCGAGCGGGTGGTGGCCGCCCCGATCACCCGGAACTGGCTTTGCCCCGCCATCGGCCCGACCCCGTCCTGCTCACGCAGGCGGTCCGGCCCGTCAAAGCGCAGGATCAGGCAGGCGATCTTCGAGGTGCCCACGTCCAGAATGGCGATCACGCCGCGCTGCATGGCAGCCTTCCGCATGTTCCGCATGGCGCGCTGGGAAGTATAGAGATCGGTCACAGTTCGTTCTCCACGGTTTCTAGGCCTTGCGCGCGACGGATATCGGCAAGGGCATTGGGGGTAAGGCGAAGGGTCGGGCGGTGATCGGACCGAAGGTCCACGGTCAGGATGTCGCGGTTCATCAAGTCCTGGGCATGGTCAAGCGCGAGCAGGCGTTCAAGGGCCTGGACGGGATTCTTCTCGGGCAGCAGGATGCGCTGGTTGCGGTCAAGCACGATGTCCCAGCGACGCTCGCCCATCCGGACCAGACCCCGGACGCGGGGGGTCAACGGCCCTGCGGCAGCGATCAGGTCCAGCGCCTCGGGCGTGGCCGTGTCGGCCCCTTCCCCCGCGATCAGCGGCAGGTCGGCACGGTCGGACCGCGACAGAAGGCCCGCGACGCGGTGCCCGGTCTCGTCCACCAGTGTCAGCCCGTCCTCGGTGCGCCATACGGCCACGGGGACCCGCTCGGTGATCAGCACCTGCAGGACCCCGCCCGACCGGACGCGCAGGTCGGCCTTCTGCACCGCATCCAGCGTCTCGATCCGGTCGCGCGCGGCATCAAGGTCGATGTCGAAGGACGACATGGGCAGGGGCAGCGCCAGCTTGGCCCGCACTGCCTCGGCCAGATCGTCCGAAGCCCCCTCGACCCGCGCCAGCGACACTCGGAACTCCGGCCGCGCCTCAAACTCGTCCCGCAGGTGGGTCAGCTGCCCGACCACCGCCTGCCGGTTCGGCTCTTGTCCCAGCCAAAGGGCACCCGCGCCCAGCAGGATCAGGGTCGGCAAGCCCTTCATCACAAAGCCGCGCACGTAAGGCGTCAGCATCCAGCGCTGGACCCGGTAGGCCCATCTTGATGGCGCGGGGTCGCGGCGGACACGGGACGCGGGGCGACGGGCGGTCAACGATTGCATGACGCGTCCCTCACCATCCAGGCGCAGAATTCCGGAAAGCCGATCCCTTGCATCGCCGCCTGTTCGGGGGCCAGCGACGTCGGAGTCATCCCCGGCTGGGTATTCGTCTCCAGCAGGATCAGCCCGGCAAGTCCCCGCGCCTCATCCCAGCGAAAGTCCGTGCGCGACACGCCCCGGCAGCCCAAAGCCTTGTGCGCCCGCAGCGCGTACTCCAGACAGGCCGCCTCGATGTCCTTGGGCAGCTGCGCCGGGCACTCATGCCGACTGCCGCCCGGCTTGTACTTGGCGTCATAGTCGTACCACCCGTCGGTGATGATGTCCGTGACGCCCAGCGACCGGTCGCCCATCACCGTCGTGGTCAACTCACGGCCAGGGGCATAGGTCTCCACCATCACCACATCCGGCATCGACGCCGCCAGACGCGGGGCGTTGGACCCTTCGCGGACGATATAGACTCCGACCGAAGACCCTTCGTTGTAAGGCTTAACCACGTAAGGCGCGGGCAGGACATGCCCTGCCTCCACGTCCTCGCGGCTGGCCAGGACGCTGTCGACCACCGGCAGACCGGCGGCCTTGTAGACTTCCTTGGTCTTGACCTTGTCCATCGCCAGGGCCGAGGCAAGCACCCCGGAATGCGTATAGGGAATGCCCAGCCATTCCAGCAGACCCTGGACGCAACCATCCTCGCCCCAGCGGCCATGGAGCGCGTTGAAGCAGACGTCGGGTTTCAGCTCGGTCAGGCGCGCAGGCAGATCGGGGCCGCAATCGACCTCCGTCACCTGGTATCCAGCCTCCCGCAGGGCCTTGGCGCATTCGCGCCCAGAGACAAGCGACACTTCCCGCTCTGCGGAAAGCCCACCCATCAGTACCGCCACTTCGGGGGACATCCTGCTCGATGCGCCCGCCATACACTGCCTCATCCGAGCCTTTTGCGGCCCGTGATATTTGTTAGTCCTGTGGGTATTCTCCGACCCGCATGATTTCCCACTCTAGCGTGATACCGCTTGATTGGTAAACCTTTTTCCTGACCTCTTCGCCCAGATTTTCCAGGTCCGCCGCCGTCGCCCCGCCCGCATTGATCAGGAAGTTGGAATGCATGGTGGACATCTGCGCCCCGCCCAACCGCGCGCCGCGCATCCCGGCGTCGTCGATCACCTTCCAGGCCTTCAATTCGTGCGTGTCATCGGCCGTCCCGGTCGAGGACCGCCCGGCCGGATTGCGAAAGGTCGACCCCGCCGACCGCTCCTTTGTGGGCTGGGACGCGTCGCGCTTGGCGATCTGGTCGGCCATCCGCGCCTCCAGCGCCGCAGGATCACCCCTGCCCGGCCGGAACGTCGCCGCGACGACGACCGCCCCCTCGGGCAGATCGCTTTGCCGATAGCACAAATGCAGCGCAGACGCAGGCAAAGTGACGATCTCGCCCGACCGGGTGACCATCCGCACCTCGTCCAGCACGTCCGCCACGTAGGCCCCGTAGCATCCCGCATTCATCCGCACCGCGCCGCCGATGCTGCCGGGAATGGTCCGCAGGAAGGTCAGGTCCAGCCCCGCCTCGGCCGCGCGCCGCGCGACATGAGCGTCCAGTGCCGCCGCCCCGGCGATCACCCGGTCGCCCTGAACCTCGATCCCGTTGAAGCCGCGCCCCAGCCGGATCACCACCGCCCGGATGCCGCCATCGCGCACGATCAGGTTCGACCCCACGCCCATCGGAAAGACTGCAACCGAAGGGTCCAGAGCCGCAAGGAAGGCCGCAAGGTCCGCCTCGTCCGCCGGCTGATACAGCCAATCCGCCGGCCCGCCCACGCGCAACCAGGTCAGATCGGCCAAGGCTCGGTTCGGCGTCAGCACGCCACGCGTCTGGGGAAGCTCGGTCATGGGCCGGTTCTGCGGCGCTTTTTCCCGCGTTGCAAGGCCTCTCAGCCGCGCCTCAACCGGGCCACGGCGATCCCCGCCGCCGCGCCCAGCAGGACCGGCGCGGCGAAGATCAGCGTGTCCCAGCCCAGCACGAAGCCGGTCGTCGCCCGCTCCTGCCACTGCATCGCCACCAGGGCCGCCAGCGACAGGACCGGCAGCGCCAGCGCCTGGCCCCAGCCATAGCGGCGGGTCAACACATAGGACAGGACGGCAACCAGCAGGACCATCCCGCCGCCAATCGCCCAGAAGACCCCGGACATCGCCTAGCCCAGCTGGCGGCGCAGCCAGCGCCACAGAAACACCACCGGCCAGCGCAGGACCGAGGCGCCGGCGGCCAGCAGCACCAGTCCGACGACCGGTCCCGCCACCCAGGTCACCCATCCAAGAAGCGGCACCCCCGCGACGATCAGCACATAGGCCGCCCGCCAATGCTTGTCCTTCGACGGGAACATCGCGATCACATTGGCCACGACCAGCCACAGCAGGCTCAGGACCAGCGGCCAATAGTCGGGATCGGCACCGAAATTCCCCATCATCCGCGCTCTCCCGGCCCAGTTGCCCCGACCGACCTGCTGGATCCTGTCTGCATCACTTCTCCAGATCCTTCGGCAGGGGCGCGGGTTTGCCCAGCGCGCGGCGGACGAAATAGATCAGCGGATTGCGGAACATCGAGGCAAAGCCGATGATCCCCGCCAGCATCCAGCCCCAGCCGTGATACCAGCCGATCCAGGCCAGAAGGAAGGGCGCGATCACCAGCAGGATCAGCCCCGGAACCATCTGCCGCTTCATCGGCAGCATGGCCACGATGGCGGCCAACAGGATCCAGAGGCAACCGAAGAACAGCGGAGTGACGACCCCCCAGATCATGCTGCAACCTCTGCAAGGGGCGCGTTCATGCCGCCTTGCCCATCAGCCTGGCGGGCAGCGCATTAGCCCAGGCGCTGATCGTGCCTGCCCCCAGGCACACGACCATGTCCCCCGGCTGCGCCTGTTCCTTCACAAGGCGGGCAAGTTCGGATTCATCCGCCAGCGCCCGCGCGTGCCGATGCCCGTGGGCGATCAGCCCGGCCACCAGATCGTCACGGCTCGCGCCCGGGATCGGGTCCTCCCCGGCCGAGTAGACATCCGCGATCGCAACGACATCCGCCTCGTTGAAGCAGGTGCAGAATTCCTCGAACAGGCTCGACAGCCGCGTATAGCGGTGAGGCTGGTGGATCGCGATGATCCGGCCTTTCGTGGCCTGCCGCGCGGCCTTCAGGACGGCGGCGATCTCCACCGGGTGGTGGCCGTAATCGTCGATGATGGTGACACCGTTCACCTCGGCCACCTTGGTGAAACGCCGGTTCACCCCGGCAAACCCCGCCAAGGCCTCACGGATCTCGTCCCGCTTCATGCCCAGATGCCGCGCCACCGCCACCGCCGCCAAGGCGTTGCTGACATTGTGATCCCCCGGCATCGGCAGAGTGCAGCCCTCGATCATCCCGCCCTCGCCCTGCAAGGCGATGTCGAAATGCGCCACGCCGTTTTCGTACCGCAGGTTCAGCGCGCGCACATCGGCCTGGGCGTTGAAGCCGAAGGTTACCACGCGGCGATCCGTGACCCGTCCGACCAGCGCCTGCACCTCGGGATGGTCGGTGCAGCAGACCGCAAGGCCATAGAAGGGAATGTTCGACACGAAATCCAGAAACCCCTTCCGCAGCGCGTCGAAGGTCCCCCAATGCTCCATGTGCTCGGGGTCGATGTTGGTCACGATGGCGATGGTCGCAGGCAGCCGGTTGAAGCTGCCGTCGGACTCGTCCGCCTCCACGACCATCCATTCCCCAGCCCCGGCCCGTGCGTTGGACCCATAGGCATGGATCACCCCACCGTTGATGACCGTGGGGTCAAACCCGCCCTTGTCCAGCAGCGTCGCCACCATCGTCGTCGTCGTCGTTTTCCCATGCGTTCCGGCAATGGCGATGTTCGACTTCAACCGCATCAATTCGGCCAGCATCTCGGCCCGCCGCACCACCGGCAGCTTCCGGCGCCGCGCCTCTTCCAGCTCCGGGTTGCCCTTCTTGATGGCGGACGAGATCACCACCACCGACACCCCGTCCCCGATGTTCTCGGCCTTCTGTCCCTCGAAGAACGTCGCCCCAAGCTTCACCAGACGCTCGGTGATCTTCGAGGCCTTCGCATCCGACCCCTGCACCGCATAGCCCAGCGTCATCAGGACCTCGGCGATGCCCGACATGCCGATGCCGCCGATGCCCACGAAATGGATCGGGCCCAGCTCCAGCGGAAGCTTGGTTGCTGCGTTCATTGCGTCTCTCCGCCCAAGTCTTCGACCAGCGCCACCAACCGCGCCGTCGCATCCGGTTTGCCTTCGCCCAGCGCCGCACGCGCCATGCCCTCGGCCTTGTGGGGGTCTTCCAGGATCGCGGCGATGTGGCCCGCAAGTGCGGCCGCGTCAAGCGCCTTCTCCTGGACCACCACCGCTGCCCCGGCGTCAACCAGCCCCTTCGCGTTGGCCGTCTGGTGATCTCCCGTCGCCGCAGCAAACGGGATCAGGATCGCCGGCCGCCCGATCACGCTGATATCCGCGACGGATGATGCCCCCGACCGACTGACCACCAGTTGCGCTTCGGACAGCCTGCGCGGAATGTCGGCAAAGAACGGCGCGATCTCGGCCCTGACCCCCGCCGCCTCATACCCCGCCGCCGCTCGCGCCGCATCCTCGTCCCGCGCCTGATGCGACACCCGAATATTCGCTCGCAGCCCTTCCGGCAGCAGCGCGACCGCCGCCGGAACCATATCCGACAGGATCCGAGCGCCCTGACTGCCGCCGATCACCACCATCGCCATCGGGTAGTCCCCCGGCGGGATATAGGGCGCCGAGGCCCGGTCCAGGACCGCCTGCCGCACCGGATTGCCCGTCGGCTCTCCCGTCACGCCCTGCGGCAGGACCGTGGGCCATGTGCCGCAGGCCACCTTGTCCACCTTGCGCGCAAAGACCCGGTTCACCCGGCCCAGCACACCGTTCTGCTCATGGATCATCCGAGGCCGCCGCAGCAGCCAGGCCGCCGACAGCGCCGGGATCGAGGGATATCCCCCGAACCCCACCACCACCGCCGGCTTGTCGCGCATCTGCGACACCACCGCCCCCAAGACCCCGCCAAAGATGCGGAACGGCACCATGAGCTTCGCCGCCACCCCGCCCCGCGCAAAGGTTGCCGAGGCCACCTTCTCCACCGTCACCGCCTCGGGAAACCCGCCGGCATATCGCGCACCCCGATCATCGGTCGACAGCTTCACCCGCCAGCCCCGCGCCAGCATCGCCTCTGCCAGCGCCTGGGCCGGGAACATATGCCCGCCCGTGCCCCCAGCGGCGATGAGCAGCAGCTTCGCCATCACCGACCCCGCCGGAAGACGTCGCTCATCTGGCCCCGCGGCCGCTCCCGCGTCAGGGCCAGAAGCATGCCCAGCGTGATCCCCGCCGCGATGACCGACGACCCTCCATAGCTCACGAACGGCAGCGTCATCCCCTTCGCCGGCAGCAAGCGCACGGCCACGCCCATATTGATCATCGCCTGGACCCCGAAGATGCAGGCCAGACCTGCACCCGCAAGCCGCGCGAAGGGGTCACGCTCGGGCAGAAGCCGCCACAGTGACCGCACCACGATCAGCCCGTAGACCGCCAGGATCAGCAGGACCAGAATCAACCCGTATTCCTCGGCCGCGACGGCGATGATGAAGTCGGTATGCGCGTCCGGCAGCGACCACTTCACCTGCCCCTCGCCCACGCCCACCCCGAAGAACCCGCCCTCCTGGATCGCGTTCGCCGCATAACCAAGCTGCGTCCGGGGGTCCACGTCCGGCGACAGGAACCCGTCGATCCGCCGCGCGAAGTGCTCCGAGCTTTCATAGAACACCAGCCCCGCCGCCGCAACGATCCCGCCCACGCAGCCGATCAGCAGCATCGGAGCGCCGCCGACGAAATACACCACGCCCCAGGCGAACAGGATCAGCGCCGACTGGCCGAAGTCCGGCTGCATCGCCAGGAACGCCACCACCACCAGCGTCAGCGCAAAACTGATCGTCTTGCCCGGCGGCCCCGCCAGATCCTGACTGGCCGCGATCAGCCAGGCCACCACGATCACGAACCCCGGCTTCAGGAACTCGGACGGCTGGACGGACGCAAAACCGAACGAGAACCACCGCACCGCGCCCTTGCCGAAATCCGTCCCCGCGACCGGCAGCAGCATCAGCGCCACCATCGACACCGCGAACCCCAGCACGCCCAGCCGCCGCACCATGTCCGGCGGCATCATCGAGATCCCGATCATCACCACCAGCGCGATCCCGCCAAAGAAGGCCTGGCGCTGGACATAGTAGAACGGCTCCAGCCCGTTGCGCGACGCCAGCGGCACCGAGGCCGCCAGCCCCAAAAGCAGCCCGATCCCGAACAGGACAAAGACGCTTGTCAGCACCCATTTGTCTATCGTGCGCCACCACCGGGGGATGACCGGCTCCGACACCCGTACGGGATTGGAGCCATAGACCATTTCAGTCATGGAAAACCGCCTGTTACGCCTGCTCTGCCTTTGGAAGCCCGGGTGTGTCCCCCAGGTCTTCACGGGTCAGAGTAGCGCCATTCGTGCAGCATGGCCAGCGCGAATAGGACGGGGCGAATCGGTTTTTGCGGGCTGGTCGCGACGTCAGCCGTTGCGGATCACGTGGTCCGCCGTGACCGACCCGTCCCGGACCAGCCGCCCGTTCGGCAGGTCGTTCTCCTCCAGCTTCGCGACGATCTCCGCCTCGGACAGCCCCAGCCGTTCCCACCGCCCCCGCAGCCGGGCGCGCAGCACGTGTTCCGGGACCTCGACCATCACCGTCACGTCGAACAGCGGCCGCAACCGGTCCCAGGGGGCCTGGTTCAGCAGAAGCCAGTTCCCCTCGACCACGATCACCGGCACGTCCTTAGGGATCAGCCGGGCCCCCGCCCGCGCGATCTCGATCTTGCGGTCGAAGACCGGCACCGAGACCTCCTCCTCGTCCCGCGCCCGCAGCCGCTGCAGCGTATGGAAAAGCCCCCCCACATCAAAGGTCATCGGAGCCCCCTTCCGGGGCCGCAACCCCGCCGGGACAAGGTACAGGTCGTCGTAATGATACCCGTCCATCGGCAGCACTGCCGCCATCCCCGGCTGTCGCGCGTTCAGCTTGCCGACCAGCTTTTCCGCCAGCGTCGACTTTCCCGAGCCCGGCGCGCCGGCGATGGCCGCGATCACCCGCCCGGCCGCCGTGCGGGCCTCCAACACGTCCGCCAGCCCCTTGAGCTCGATCCCCTGCCCCGTCATCCGCGCCTCCCGACTTCCCCGAACCATGCGCAACCCGGCCCGCCCGCGCAAGGCGGCGATTGCGCGGCGTTCAATCCTTCCCGCTGCAGCAGAAGGACCTGCCCCGCGCCTTGACCGTGCTTTGTTCAGCGGCGCGTGAATTGCCCGGTTCGTTCGTGCCGGGTCCATCCCACGTGATGGGGTCAGAACCTCATCGAGTAGCTGGCCGAAACACCACCAGCTCTGGTGTCCTCGAAAATGTCACCTCCAGAAACTTCAACCGTAAGCGTCCCCGAACCCAGCGAACCGGTCAGTCCCAGCGAACCCCGGCTTGTGCCAAGATAGCTCTCTCCATCAATGGCGGAACTCCGTCCAGATCGAGCAAACGCGACTTCCGCATACGGACGCAAGTCACTCCCGTTCAGCCCTGTCCTGGGTGCGGCACGAATGCTGGCGGCTGTCGACCAAAACCGCCGCTTGTCATCGTCGAAGGTACTGGCGCCTTCGGAATGGGCGGGCACAGTCTCGGCGTACCCACTTACCCTGATCCCGGGGGACCAGACTATCGAGCCTGTTTCCAATGATCCTGTCAGGCCGACCGAGCCCATCACTCGACGACTTTGGAAATTAGAACCAGCCACGGTGTATTCAGGCGCCGCAAAACCAAGGTGTGCATCAAGCAGGATGCGCTCAGCAAGCTTTGCCCCCACGTAGCCCCCGGCTGCCGGGGCGCGTGCGGCACTGTCTTGCTCTTCTTCAGACACCCTGGACCAGTCGTAGGCCAAGTAGAAGCCCCCGATAACATCGCGTCCAATGCCCGTATCCGCGCCTACCGTAAGGTTGCCGCCGTAGCCGTCATCGCTTTCAGAGAACTGAAGCGTTGACGAGCTTGCCCAGACAGTCCATTCCCGATCAGCTCCGGGAGTGGAGACCCAATCAGGGCTCACCGTCGGCGTTCCGCCAAGTTGCGCGCGCACCCTGGCCCCAACCGCATCCGTAACGGACAAGAGCTGTGTCGCAGCATTTGTGTCGGAAACACCATTCGCGCTTACTGCAACACACACAACCAGATGCAGAGTGCTTTCCTTCTGGATGTTGTAGTCGGACAACGTCCGACTATCTTCCAGCTCCGTACCCGCAAAGATCAATCTTTGCTGATCCGGAGGAATGCCTTCCTTGTCCTGAATCTTGGCCTTTACATTCTCGATCGTGTCCGACGGCTCGACATCCAAGGTTATGGTCGTGATGGTCAGAGTCGTGACGAAGATCTGCATCGCGTGGGCCGGGGCGACCAAGGCAAAGGCGAAGGCGGCACTGACGAGGATCGTACGAAACATAAGGACAGTCCGTTTAGCATGCCAGACCTTGTTGCCCTTGTTCAGTACGGATTGGCAAAACATCTAAAGTTCAGCACTTGATCGCATTGGTTCTGCAAGACGCTTCTGCCGCGGCACGGCGTCGCCACAGCAGGCCGTTGCCCGATTGCCGATCCAAGGACATCAGAAGAAGACCTCACGCTTCTCAAAACAGGTGCGATACCCCAGCGGAGGGGGCCAAGACCACCACCCAACGGTTCGTCATGCCAATAACAACGCGAGGGTTCTCCTGCTTTCTTACATAGCCGGTCTCTTCAAGCAGGGGCGCATGATATCACGCATGATGGGCCTCGATGGGGCGGACACCTAAACGAAATTGAAAACGCAAAACTTTCGCGCGGATGCGGTGTCGAAAGACGGGATTGAGCGGCGCATCAAACAGAGTGAACGTCCCGCCGCTGTGCCGGGGACAAGATCGCGCGGCCGCCACAATCGAAAAACAGTTGGAGAAGGTCCAGAAGCGGTCCTATCGCCAGCCTTGCGCCAGAACCGGGAGCATCGGACCAAAATGAACCATATCAACCGACTAATTCGGATAACGGCATTTGCCGCCATGACATTTGCTGCCTTGTGGCTCGGCGCTGCCACCAAGTCATCCGCGCAGGCGGAAGCGGCTGGCACCATTTCCCCGATGGGCGAGCAAGCCGCATCAGCTCAGATCGTCAATGTCGGGATGTACGTCAACACGGTTTATCAACTGGAAGTGGCAAGCTCCACCTACTACCTTGATGCCTACCTGTGGTTCAAATGGAAGGGCGACATCGATCCAACCGCGACGATGGAAATCACCAATCTGGTGGAAGAATGGGGCGCGATGGTTACGGCTTTGAACGAAGAGCCGATTTTGATGCCTGACGGATCAAAGTATAAACTGCTGAAACTGGAAGGGCGTTTCATGCAGCCTTTCGTTTTGGCGGATTATCCGTTGGATAAGCAGAAACTGTCTGTCTACCTTGAAGACAATACATATGGGTCAGATCAGCTTGTCTACGTGATGGATACCGAGGGCAGCGGCTATGGCCACATGTTGGCTATTCCCGGATGGCAGATCAACAATTGGTCTTCACAGCAACTCATTCATGACTACGGAAGCTTCTTTGGGGCCGAAAACGCTGGCAGTGCATCGACCTATTCGACGCTCCGCTTCGATCTTGAGATTTCTCGCCCGGTAAACTTCTTTATCTGGAAGTTGATGCTCCCGCTGCTCATCCTGCTGTTGGCCTCGTGGATGGTCCTGTTCCTCAACCCGAAACAGATCGACGTCCGCACTGCATTGCCTGCAACGGGCCTGCTGACCGCCGTGTTCCTGCAGCAATCCTATTCGGATGGCTTGCCAGAGGTCGGTTACCTGGTGCTGATCGACAAGATCTATGCAGTTGCCTATGCGTTGGTCCTTTTGACGCTCCTTCGCGCGATCTGGACTGCAAGAGCGGAATTGGACAGCGCGGCGTCCTTGGCGGCAGCACGGAGTACGGACCGCAAGCTGCTCGTGGGTCAGGTTGCGCTCTTTGTCGTCGCAGTGGCCGTCATCGTAGTTGCACGTTGACTTGAACGTCGGGGCGCCCGGTCTTCCGGGCGTCCTTCCTTTCCGGCGACAAGCCGTCTTGATGTGACGCACCGTTGCCTGTCACCAGCCTGGCAGGCTGTGTGGTAGATGCTACCCCACACCGTCATCATATGATTGATCCAGTCTGGTCGGCATCGTTGTCCCGGCGGCAGAGGGGCGGGTAGCGCCAGCCCTCGGGTTACCAATCCGTAAATGCCCACAGACAACCCATTGATTTCATTGTCCCTGGGAACCTGCCCACGCGTGGACAGCCGCGGCTTAGAACGGCACGTCGTCCACCTGATCCGCCGGGATCACCCAGCGCGCGACGACCTTCTTCGACCCGGCATGGTCGAACTCCACGTCCAGCTTGTCCCCCTCGATCCCCATGATCTCGCCGTAGCCGAACTTCTGGTGGAAGACCCGGTCCCCCAGCACGTAAGGCGAGGCTGCCTCCATATCGATCACCACATGCCGCGCCTCCTGCGGCTGCCGAATGGGGCGGACGTTGGAATTGTCCTGCATTCGCCGCCAACCGGGTGAGTTGTAGACGTCCGCCTTCGAAACCCGCTCCTCCAGCGCCGAGCCGAACCCGACCTGCGCCGCCGCCCCATACCCGCCGCCATACAGGCCGGGTGCAGTCAGCACCTCGACATGCTCGCCCGGCAGTTCGTCGATGAAACGGCTGGGCAGCTGCGACTGCCACTGCCCGTAGACCCGCCGGTTCGACGCGAAGCTGATCGTGCAGACTTCCTCCGCCCGGGTGATGCCGACATAGGCGAGGCGCCGTTCTTCCTCCAGCCCCTTCAGCCCGCTCTCGTCCATGCTTCGCTGGCTGGGAAACAGCCCGTCCTCCCACCCCGGCAAGAAGACCACCGGGAACTCCAGCCCTTTCGCGGCGTGAAGGGTCATGATCGTGACCTTCTCCTCCGCGCCCTCGGTCTCGTTGTCCATGATGAGGGAGACGTGTTCCAGGAACCCCTGCAGGTTGTCGAACTGCTCCAGCGCCTTGATCAGTTCCTTGAGGTTGTCCAGCCGCCCCGGAGCCTCCGGCGTCTTGTCGTTCAGCCACATCTCGGTGTAGCCGGATTCATCTAGGATCGTTTCGGCCAGCCGGATATGGTCGTATTCCGGGTGCAGCGTCGCCAAGTGCCAGCGATCAACCCCGTCCACGAAGGCCCGCAGCTGCGACGCCCCTTTCCCAGGGATCACACCCTTCGCCAAAGCCTCCCGCGCTCCGTCGAGAAGCGAGACCCCTGCCCCCCGGGCCAGCACGTTGATTTTCGCCTGCGCCGTGTCGCCCAGGCCCCGCTTCGGCAGGTTCACCACCCGTTCGAACGCCAGATCATCCTCCGGAGACACCGCCAGCCGGAAATAGGCCATCGCATCACGGATTTCCTGGCGTTCGTAGAAGCGGGGGCCGCCGATCACCCGGTACGGCAGACCAATCGTCAGGAAGCGGTCCTCGAAGGCCCGCATCTGGTGGGAGGCGCGAACCAAAATCGCCTGGTGGTTCAGGTCGACCGGGTCCATACCCCGTGTGCCGCGCTGGATCGCCTCGATCTCCTCGCCGATCCAGCGCGCCTCTTCCTCACCGTCCCAGTGACCGATCAGGCGAACCTTCTCACCCAGGGCCCCCGCCGTCCACAGCGTCTTGCCCAAGCGGCCTGCGTTCTTCGCGATGATCCCAGACGCCGCCGCCAGGATATGCCCGGTCGAGCGATAGTTCTGCTCCAGCCGGATCACCGTGGCACCCGGGAAGTCCTTCTCGAACCGCAGGATGTTGCCGACCTCGGCACCCCGCCAGCCGTAGATCGACTGATCGTCGTCGCCAACGCAGCAGATGTTCTTGTGCGCCTGCGCGAGAAGCCGCAGCCAGAGATACTGGCAGACGTTGGTGTCCTGATACTCGTCGACAAGGATGTAGCGGAACCAGCGTTGGTACTGCTCCAGCACGTCTTGATGCGTCTGGAAGATCGTGACGCAATGCAGAAGAAGGTCGCCGAAATCGGTGGCGTTCAGGGTCTTCAGCCGGTCCTGATAGGCCGCGTAAAGCTCGGTCCCGCGGTTGTTGTAGGCCCCTGCTTCGGAGGACGGGACCTTCTCGGGCGTCCAGGCGCGGTTCTTCCAGCCGTCGATCAGCCCCGCCAGCATCCGCGCGGGCCAGCGCTTTTCATCGATGTTCGCGGCAAGGATCAGCTGTTTCAGAAGGCGGATCTGATCGTCCGTGTCCAGAATGGTGAAGTTCGGTTTCAGCCCCACCAATTCAGCATGCCGCCGCAGGATCTTCACCGAAAGCGAGTGGAAAGTGCCCATCCAGGGCATCCCCTCGGCCACCTCGCCCAGAAGCCGCCCGACCCGATCCTTCATCTCGCGCGCGGCCTTGTTGGTGAAGGTCACCGCCAAAATCTCGTTCGGACGCGCCCGCCGCTGGTGCAGAAGATGCACGATCCGCGCGGTCAGCGCCTTGGTCTTGCCCGTCCCCGCTCCCGCAAGCATCAGTACCGGGCCGTCCAAAGCCTCCACCGCCGCGCGTTGTGCGGGGTTCAGGTCATCCAGATAGGGCATCGGCCGCGCCGCCATCGCGCGCTGCGACAGCGGAACGGGCGCGGCGGCGGCCTCGAAGGCCTGGTCTTCGTCCCAGGAGTTCATCGCCGCAGTATATCCTGTTCGGCGCGGGGGGAAAGTCCCGCGTTCTAGGAATGTTCAGGGGCCGCCCAAGTCGGATGTTTGCGCTAACGGCGAGCTGCGCCCTCCTGTCGCGATTCTGTTGGAAAAGGGCGTCAAAGTCTCTTGCGCTGCAGCGCAGCACCCCTAATGTGCATCCGTCCTGCTGCCGGGGGAGCCGCAAATGCCCGAGTTCAAGAAAATCCTTGTCGCCAACCGTGGCGAGATCGCGATCCGCGTCATGCGGGCGGCCAACGAGATGGGCAAGAAGACCGTCGCCGTCTATGCCGAAGAGGACAAGCTTTCGCTTCACCGCTTCAAGGCGGATGAGGCCTACCGGATCGGCGAGGGGATGACCCCCGTGGGCGCTTACCTCTCGATCTCCGAGATCATCCGGGTCGCGCGGATGGCCGGGGCGGATGCGATCCACCCGGGCTATGGGCTTCTGTCCGAGAACCCCGATTTCGTCGATGCCTGCGACCAGGCCGGTATCACCTTCATCGGGCCGCGCGCCGAAACGATGCGAGCCTTGGGCGACAAGGCCTCGGCCCGCCGCGTGGCTATGGAGGCGGGCGTTCCAGTGATCCCCGCGACCGAGGTCCTGGGCGAGGATATGGCCCTCATCAAGAAGCAGGCGGCCGAAGTGGGCTACCCCTTGATGCTCAAGGCCTCTTGGGGCGGGGGCGGACGCGGAATGCGGCCTATCCTGAACGAGGAAGAGCTGGAGGGCAAAGTCCGCGAGGGCCGGCGCGAGGCGGAAGCCGCCTTCGGCAACGGCGAGGGGTATCTGGAAAAGATGATCCTGCGCGCCCGGCACGTCGAGGTGCAGATCCTGGGCGACAAGCAGGGCAACTGCTGGCACCTGTGGGAGCGGGACTGCACCGTCCAGCGCCGCAACCAGAAGGTCGTCGAACGCGCCCCCGCGCCGTACCTCACGCAAAAGCAGCGCGAGGACGTCTGCGAGATGGCCAAGCGCATCTGTTCCCACGTGAACTACGAATGCGCGGGGACGGTCGAGTTCCTGATGGATATGGACACCGAGAAGTTCTACTTCATCGAGGTGAACCCCCGCGTCCAGGTCGAACATACGGTGACCGAGGAAGTCACCGGGATCGACATCGTCCAGGCCCAGATCCTGATCGAAGAAGGCAAGTCCCTGCCCGAAGCGACCGGCGTGCCAAGCCAGGCCGACGTGAAGCTGAACGGACACGCCCTGCAGTGCCGGGTGACGACGGAAGACCCGCTGAACAACTTCATCCCGGACTATGGCCGCCTGACCGCCTACCGGTCCGCCACCGGGAACGGCATTCGCCTCGATGGCGGGACGGCCTATGCGGGGTCGGTCATCACGCGGTATTACGACTCGCTGCTGGTGAAGGTCACGGCGCACGCCCAGACCCCCGAAAAGGCCATTGCCCGGATGGACCGGGCCCTGCGCGAATTCCGCATCCGGGGCGTGGCCACGAACATCGAGTTCGTGATCAACCTCCTCAAGCACCCGACCTTCCTGAACGACACCTACACGACCAAGTTCATCGACACGACGCCCGAGCTTTTCGCCTTCAAGAAGCGGCGCGACCGGGCGACAAAGATCCTTCTCTACATCGCCGACATCACGGTGAACGGCCACCCCGAGACGGCAGGCCGTCCGAAGCCCCCGGCAGAGGCAAAGGCTCCGAAGCCGCCCGCACTGAAGGGCTCGCCCGCGATGGGCACGCGGAACCTCTTGGAGCAGAAGGGTCCGCAAGCCGTCGCGGATTGGATGAAGGAACAGAAGAAGGTCCTCCTGACCGACACGACGATGCGCGACGGGCACCAGTCATTGCTGGCGACTCGGATGCGGTCGATCGACATGATCAAGGTGGCACCCGCCTATGCGGCCAACCTGCCGCAGCTGTTCAGCGTCGAATGCTGGGGCGGGGCGACCTTCGACGTGGCCTACCGTTTCCTGCAGGAATGCCCGTGGCAGCGGCTTCGCGACCTGCGGGCGGCGATGCCGAACCTGATGACGCAGATGCTGCTGCGGGCGTCCAACGGCGTGGGGTACACCAACTACCCCGACAACGTGGTGCGCAGCTTCGTCCTGCAGGCCGCCAAGACCGGCGTCGACGTCTTCCGCGTCTTCGACAGCCTGAACTGGGTCGAGAACATGCGCGTGGCGATGGACGCGGTGATCGAGGCGAACAAGGTTTGCGAAGGCACGATCTGCTACACGGGCGACCTTCTGGACCCGGCGCGGTCGAAATACGACCTGAAGTACTACCTCGACCGCGCCAAGGAATTGAAGGCCGCCGGGGCGCATGTGCTGGGGCTGAAGGACATGGCGGGGCTGATGAAACCCGCCTCTTCCAAGGTGCTGATCAAGGCGCTGAAACAGGAGATCGGTCTGCCGGTCCATTTCCACACCCATGACACGTCGGGCGCGGGGGCGGCGACGATCCTTGCGGCTTGCGATGCGGGCGTGGATGCGGTGGACGCGGCGATGGACGCGTTCTCGGGCGGGACCTCGCAGCCTTGTCTGGGGTCGATCGTCGAGGCGCTGCGGAACACCGACCGCGATACTGGCATCGACATCGCGGCCGTCCGGCAGATTTCCGATTACTGGGAAGGCGTCCGCAAGCAGTATGCGGCGTTTGAAAGCGGCATCCCCGCCCCGGCCTCGGAAGTCTACCTGCACGAAATGCCGGGAGGGCAGTTCACCAACCTCAAGGCCCAGGCGCGGTCCCTGGGGCTGGAGGAGCGCTGGCACGAAGTCGCCCAAGCCTATGCCGACGCGAACCAGATGTTCGGCGATATCGTGAAGGTCACGCCGTCGTCGAAAGTCGTGGGCGACATGGCGCTGATGATGGTGGCGCAGGGGCTGACACGCGCGCAGGTCGAGGACCCGAATGTCGACGTGGCCTTCCCGGACAGCGTCGTGGACATGCTGAAGGGCAACCTCGGGCAACCGCATGGCGGCTGGCCGCAGGGCATCCTGAAGAAGGTCCTGAAGGGTGAGGCTCCGCTGACCGAGCGCCCCGGCAAGACCCTGCCGCCCGTGGATCTGGAAGTGGTGCGCAAGAAGGTGTCCGAGGAGATGAACGGGATCACCGTCGATGACGAGGACCTGAACGGCTACCTCATGTATCCCAAGGTCTTCCTCGACTACATGGGCCGCCACAAGACCTATGGCCCGGTCCGCACCCTGCCGACGCCCGTGTTCTTCTATGGCATGCAGCCGGGCGACGAAGTCTCCTTGGAGATCGATCCCGGCAAGACGCTGGAGATCCGGCTGCAGGCGGTCGGAGAGACGACCGAGGATGGGGAAGTGAAGGTCTTCTTCGAGCTGAACGGCCAGCCCCGCGTCATCCGGGTGCCGAACCGGGCGATCAAGGCGAAGACCGCAGCGCGGCCAAAAGCGCAGGAGGGCAACCCCTCCCATGTCGGCGCGCCGATGCCGGGGGCGGTCGCCTCCATCGCCGTGACGCTGGGCCAGAAGGTCCGGGCGGGCGACCTCCTCCTGAATATCGAGGCGATGAAGATGGAGACGGGCCTGCACTGCGACCGCGAGGCGGTTGTCAAGGCAATCCATGTCCATCCGGGCAGCCAGATCGAAGCCAAGGACCTGCTGATCGAGCTGGAGTGATTGCGTAGGGTGGGCGATCTCGCCCACCCTACCCTTGCCACCTAGTACCGCGAGAAGAAGTCGTCGACTTCGCGCTGCGCGGCTTCCTTGGTGTGGCCGTAGCGCTCCTGGAGCTTGCCGGTCAGGCGGTCTTTGTGGCCGTCGGCGATGTCGAGGTCGTCGTCGGTCAGCTTGCCCCAGGCAACCTTGGCGTCACCCTTCAACTGCTTCCACATGCCTGCGATCTGGTCGTTGTTCATCGCGATTCTCCTGTCTCCGGATGGCGCGAGAGACGCCATCTACATGAGAGAACGACGCGCGATCACCGCTCACGGTTCCCGCCCGGATGCCGCGGCGGCGGAGGTTCGCCAAAAGCAAAGGGCCGCCCCGAAGGACGGCCCCGACTGCACGGAGTGCGGTCTATCACTCGGCCTTGAACGAGCCAGCGTCGACAGCGGCCTGCAGTTCTTCAGCCGACAGTTCGCCCGAGGCATCGGTGTCGGCGGCCTTGAAGGCCTCTTCGGTCACGGCGGCGTAGGCGGCCTGCACTTCTGCCAGCGAGAAGGTGCCGTTCGCATCGGTGTCGGCGACGACCGGAGCCGCGGCGTCTTCAGCGAAGACAGCGGTGGCAGACAGAGCCGAAGCGGCCAGAACGAGTGCGATTTTCTTCATAGTTACTCTCCAGTTTGCGGCGACGCAGCATGCGCAACCGCGCAAGAAGGCGACTGTGCCTTCGCCGCACAACCTATTCAAAACAAAAATGAATCCAAGCCCATTCCCAGTGTGGTTGCGCCAACCTCACAGCGATTTTACTGCGCCGCAACACAGATTGACGCTGCATCTGCATTGGGGCTGTCTGACCTGTTTCGCTTGGGCCGGTTCCATCAAAACCGGGGTCTGGAAAGAATTTTTTGCGCCCCTGTCACTTTCCCTCTTGCGGCCCCCCGCCGGTCTTTATAAATCCTCGCTCGTCCAGACGGTGCGGGCGTAGCTCAGGGGTAGAGCATAACCTTGCCAAGGTTAGGGTCGTGAGTTCGAATCTCATCGCCCGCTCCATCCGGACCAGACGAGGGGCCCCTTGCGGGCCCCTTTGTCGTTCTGGGACCACCTATTCGGGGTAGTTCAGCGACTCTTCCTGCTCCATGTGGCGGCACTTGTTCAGCACCACGCCCAGCACCTGTGTCCGGGTGGCCAGGTCCTTGCCGCACTTGTCGATCTCGGAAACCCTGCTTTCATCTGCACCTGCCACCATCAGCGCGCAGTCGACCTGGTCAAGGAACGCGATCGCATCATCGCTGACAAGGACAGGCGAAAGGTCGACCAGAACCACGTCCGGGCGAAGCTGGGCCTCGATCTCGTCGATGATGTCGGCGGTTCGGGCGGCGGACAGCAGTTCGGCCGGATTCTCCATCGGATGCGCATTCAGCGCGAAGGCAAGGTTCGGCCCGGCACGGCGGATCTGGCTGTAGTCGATCTTCCCTTCGGCCAGCATGCCGGCAAAGTTCTGATCGGCCCCGGCACCCAGCATGCGGATCAGCGAGGGGTGCCGCAGATCAAGCTCGATCACCAGCACCCGCGTGTCTGCCAGCCGCGCCAGGCTGAAGGCCAGGTTGGCCGCGAGGGTCGACTTGCCACAGCCCGGCGTGGGTGAGGTGATCGCGACGCGCGTCCAGCCGTTCGCGCGCAGAGTCCGCAAAAGGTTTGTCCGCATCATGTCAAAGCTGGACGCGTTCGGCCCGGGATGCATCGCGACGATCCGGTTGCTCTCCAGGTGCCCAGGGTTGAGCTTCATCTCGGTCAGGCCGGGCCAGGGACCGGATTCGGTCGTCTTCTTGCCAGTGCCAGGGTTAGCCCCCTGCAGCTTTCGGTCACGCGCGGCGCGCGCCTTGGCGAGGGCGGATTGGATCCGTTCCATGTCAGTCTACTCGGTAGGGGCGGAGGCAGGAGCCTCGGCGGACGCATCGGGCGAAAGGCCCAGGAGGGTTCCCAGCGGGGCATAGTGCAGGTGTACCGCCAAGAGGATCATCGGGATGTTGATCAGGATCATCGCCGCGACGGCGATCCGGTTCAGCGTCACGCCCGTGCGTTGTTTGGGACCGGGCAGGTAGCCGATCGTGCCGAATGGCGGGACGCCCAGCGCCTTCGTCACCTCCGAGGGGCGGCGCACAGTCTGGTTCAGGATTTCCAGTAGCACAAGCAGGGCCGCAGAAAGGGCCAACCCTGCGCCCAGGCCCGCGGTCGCTATGCGCTTGCGGTTCGGCTCGGCACGGACCGGTGGCGGCACCGCCTTTTCGATCACGGTGATCCGCTGGCCGCGGTCGGTGACCTCGATCCTGTCACCCATCCGGGCTTCGGACAGGC
>JAIXSA010000167.1 GCA_027484915.1 Paracoccaceae bacterium
AAAAGCTCGCGGTTCACCTGCCCCCCGACCGGCGTCGCGGCCCTGGCCTGCTTGGCCGAGATCGACAGGATCTGCCGGAATTCCTCGCCCGCGCGCAGCTCGACCCGTTCATGCATCGCCTGCGCGGCATCGCGGCTGCCCAGAAGGTCGACCTTGGTCAGCAGCATGAAGCTGTTGTCCTTGACCGCATCGGGTAGGCTTTCCCAGACGGCCTGCTCCTTCGGCAGGTAGGACGTTGTGCACCAGATCACGATGTCGGTCCGTTTGCTGGCCCAGGTCGCGGCACGCTTCTGCTCGGCCTCCATCGGCCCGGCCGAGACTTCCAGCAGGCTGATCACCCGAAGCGCGGGCAGGTCCATCTCCAGTGTCACCAGGGCAGGGGCCAGGGGCAGCACCTCGGCCAGGTCTGCGCCGGGAACGATACTTGTCGTCCCGTCGGTCAGGGTGCACAGCATCCGCGACACGGCGCCGTGCTGGACGATGATGGTGGGCAGGCGCAGTATTTCGGGCACGACGACGGTGCCGACCAGAAGATTCAGGATCGACGATTTGCCCGACCCCGGCAGCCCCAGCAGCGCGATCCGCGCCGGGCGTTCCAGCCGTTCGATCAGACGCTCCGCAGCCTCCGCCGGACCGCCGGCAGGCAACAGCCCGCGATCAAGTGCGCGGCCAAGCCGCTGGGCGACTGTCAGTTCTCCGTCCGTCTCTGCCATGGCTTACTTTATGACGGTGACTCTGCGTGGCCGCAACCTTACAGGGGACAAATCCTCAACCAGCGGGTCTTGGTTGCTTTCTTGCACCGCCTCCACAACCGGGCGGGGCGGTTGAACGGCCCTGATTTCCGGCAGCGTGGGTGCGACGGGAACCGCCATAGGCACCGGGGTGGGCACAGGGGCCGGACCCGACTGCGGTCCTTGCTGCTTGCTGGGCAGCCGCACATGGTCCGGCGCAACGGTGGTCAGCCGCCGGGGCCGAGCCACCGCAGTCGACGGACCCTTGGGCCGGTCCTGCGTCGCACGGACCGAGGCGTCATTCACCTTGATCACCGTGAAACTGATGTTGTCCTGGTCGGGATCGTCCAGCCGGGTGATCTCTTCCAGCAGCCGCTCGGCAATCTCGGTCGAGCGGGCCTTGCGGGCCTTGGCCAGCACCTTCTCGATCTGCGCGTTGGTCAGGAACTGCAACCCGTCCGAGGCGCAGACGACAATGTCGCCCGCCTTCAGCTCGAAGGGTTTGGTCGGACAGTCGATCTTGGGGATCCGCGTCCCCATCAGCACCGAGATCAGGCAGTTGCGGTCCGGATGGTTCGCCGCGACCTGCGGGTCCATCAGCCCGGACTTCACCATGAAGTCGATCTGCGGTGCCATCGAATGGTCTTCGTTCAGCTGCGTCAGCCGACCGTTCCGATACAGAAACAGCGGCGAATCCCCGATGGAAATCCACCACAGCCGGTTCTCCACCAGCGCCGGAACCACCAGCGTCGCCCCCATCCCCTCGGTTTCCGGATGCGTCCTGGTGTGCTGGCGCAGCGTCTCGTTCGCCAGATCCGCAACGCTGCGCAGAATCTCCGGCGCCCGCGCCTCGAAGGCAGCGACATCGGCAAAGTGGAACTTCAGCTCGCTGAAGACTTCGGTCAGGATGATCTTGGACGCGACATCGCCCGCCGCGTGACCGCCCATCCCGTCCGCCAGCACGACGAAACCGGCCTCGGCCCCCACCGGGAAATCCGCCGTTATCGCGTCTTCCTGGTAATCGCGCGCGCCCTGGCTGATGCCCGAGGCCACATCATACCTTGGCTCACGCGATCGCCATATCATTACCGTCTCCCTCGGACTCGACCGCCGACCAGTTGAAGTCGGGCGTACACAATACTTTCAACATCAGGGTCGTCTCACCGATCTGGATCTCGTCCCTGTCCCCGATTGCCGTCGTGGTAAGCAGGGGCTTTCCGTTCAGGCGCACCAGGTTCGACTTGCCACCATGACCGAGGTGGAACTGGTGCGTCATCGGGTCGTAGGCGATGGCCGCGTGGTTCTGCCGCGAGATCGCCATGTCGCCGAAATCCAGCGAGATGGTCTGGTCAGTGCCGCGCCCGATCTGCGAGATCCCCCGCATCACTGGAAACGCCGCCCCGCGGCCGGGGCCGGACACGACCACCAGCCAGCCCGTGGGATACATCACCACGCCTGCCTTGTCGCCGGGCTCGATCGTGTCGTCCATGCGGCCTTCGTCGAACAGCGGCACCACCGCTGCCGGCTGCGGCTCGAACCCCAGGACGCGGGTCTTTGTGCGGGTCGCCCGCCGCCGAGCGCCTGCATCGGCGGAAATCTCGCGCGCCGGCGTCGGGACCGGCACGGCTGGCGCCGGCTCCTCCTCCATTTCCCAGATGTTCACCGCCGGGGCCGGACCTTCCTTGGCCACGACCGCACTGTTCGGCGTCTGGGTCAGCACCTCCGGGGCACCGCCTGCAAGCTTTGGAAAGCGACCGGCCGCAGGACCATTGCCCTGCGCGACCGACTGGATCGCCGCCTTCGTGGCCTCGATCTGTTCAGCCTGATTGCCGTCGAAGCGCGCCGCGCGTTTCGATTTCAAAGACCGTCCGAAAAGCCAACCGAAGAAATTCATGTTCTGTACCGCGAACTCCGGACAAGGCCCGGAGCCTCCTCAATGTTTGACGGTCAGGTTGCCAAGCCCTGAACGGGCCACGGTCGCCTGTACCGACCTGCTGCATTCAGAAAACAACCGCACCGTTCGCCAACCCTCGGCTGCCCCCGCAGCTCCGGGAGAGGCTGACTGAAAGACCACCCCGATGTCACACCGAGTATTCAGCAACTTTGTCCAAAAAATGATCCTAATTCGGTCATTTCACGGATCAAGCGTTTCCGGCAGTTCAAGAAACGCGGCTTACGACAAAATCTGCAAGCTGGGTTAGAATGTCACGCAAAGGATGCTCGGGAAGGTTGTGCAGCGCCGCCTTGGCCTTGCCCGCCCAGGCCAGAGCGTCGGTTCTGCATGCCCCCAGCGAGTCATGCCGCTGCAGAATCGCCAGCGCCTGGGACAGATCGCCCTCGCGCTGGTCGCCCTTCTCGATCACCCGGGTCCAGAAGGCCCGTTCCTCGGGACTTGCCTTGGCAACCGCCTTGATCAGGGGCAACGTAAGCTTGCGTTCGCGGAAGTCGTCGCCGGTATTCTTGCCGATCACCGCAGCCGTTCCGCCATAGTCCAGCATGTCGTCGACGATCTGGAAGGCAATCCCAAGGGCGTCGCCGTAGTCGCGCAGTGCGGCAACATGGCCCTCGTCCGCCCGGGCGATCACGCCGCCAACCTCGGTCGCCGCGGCGAAGAGTGCCGCCGTCTTTCCCCGGATCACCTGCAGATAGATCCGCTCATCCGTCGCCAGATCCTGCGCCGCCGTCAGCTGCAGCACCTCGCCCTCGGCGATGGTGGCGGACGCATCCGCAAGGATGTCCAGCACCCGCAGGCTTCCGGTTTCCACCATCAGCTGGAAACTGCGGGCGAAAAGGTAGTCCCCGACCAGGACCGACGACTTGTTGTCCCACAGCAGGTTCGCAGTCGGACGCCCGCGCCGCCGGTGGCTTTCGTCGACCACGTCGTCATGCAGAAGCGTGGCCGTGTGGATGAACTCCACCGTTGCCGCCAGCTTGACATGGTCCTGACCCGCGTAGCCCAGCATCCGCGCAGCGGCCAGCGTCAGCAACGGACGCAGCCGCTTGCCCCCCGCCTCGACCAGGTGCGCGGTGACCTCGGGGATGCGGGGCGCGTGCTCGCTGGCCATCCGCGCGCGGATCAGGACGTTCACGGCGGCCATGTCCTCGGCCAGGGCGGCGCTCAGCCGGTCCTGCGGCGCCATCGCCTTGTCCACCACCGTCTCGCCCGCACCGTCCATACGCCTGCCGCCCTTGCCCCGCGCGAAGGGCGGGATTACCTGAGATCCATGAAGGAACTTCTGCGCACGACCGACCCTACGGTGATCGCCTTCGCCACTGTCCTTCTTGAGGGCGAGGGTATAGCGGCCTTTCCACTGGACGTCCACATGAGCATCCTGGACGGCAGCCTCGGGATCCTGCCGCGCCGGTTGATGGTGGCGGACCGCGACCACTTCCGCGCATCCGCGATCCTGCGCGACAACGACATCCCGGTCGAACCCTGATGTTCGCCGATGATCAGCTTTCGGACGATAAATTCCTCTGCGGCCGCCTGCGCTTGCTGCAACCGATCAAGGGCTACCGTGCGGCGACTGACCCGGTCCTTCTTGCCGCCGCCTGCCCGGCAGAGCCTGGCCAATCCGTCCTTGACCTTGGCTGCGGGGCAGGGGCTGCGGCGCTGTGTCTCGGCCGCCGGGTGCCGGGTCTGACCCTTGCGGGGCTGGAGCTTCAACCGGCCTACGCCGACCTTGCCCGCCGCAATGCCGAAAGGAACGGCATCCCCGTCGAGGTGCACGAAGGCGACCTTGGCCGAATGCCCTCGGCCCTGCGCCGAGACTTCGACCATGTGATTGCCAACCCGCCCTACTATCACGCCGGGGGCAGTCCCTCGCCCGTCACGGCCCGCGCGCGGGCCATGCAGGTGGACACGCCGCTCTCCGCCTGGGTCGCCGCGGCCACGCGCCGCCTGCGCCCCGGTGGCTGGCTGACCCTGATCTGCGGCGCTGATGGCCTGCCCGAGGTTATTGCGGCACTTCCGCCCAAGCTTGGGTCGGCTGCAGTCCTGCCCTTGGCCGCGCGTGAAGGCAGGGCCGCCCTTCGCGTCATTATCCAGGCCCGCAAGGGCGGGCGCGCGCCGTTCCGGCTCCTAGCCCCGTTCGTCATCCACGCCGGGGCCGCCCATGACGGGGACCGGGAAAGCTACACCCCGGCCGCCAATGCCGTCCTGCGGGACGGTGCCGACCTTCTGGCGGCGTTCCGCTGAATTCTCCGCATCTAACTGTCACATGGTTGTAACAGGTGGTGACACGACTCGGGTTTCGTGGTGCACTTGGTCCATTAACAACCAAGGAGGGATCCATGACGGTCGCATCGCATCTGGTGGAACTGCGCAGGAAACACGAAAGCCTCTCTGAAATGGTCGAGCAGGCTCAGCGCAGCCCCGGGGTGGATGATCTGAAGATCGCCGAGTTGAAGAAGCAGAAGCTGAAGCTGAAAGAGGAAATCAGCCGCCTCAGCGCTCACTGATCCTTTTTGGCGCTGGCTTTCGCGGCCAGCGCTGCACCGCCCGCGATGAGGACCGCCGCCAGGGCGATTGTCCAGGTCGGCTTGGCAATGCCCGCCGCAACCAGAGCCAGCGTCGACAGCAACGGCGCGGCGTATGAGGCAACGCCGAGCAGCTGGATGTCGCCGCGCTTCATGCCGATATCCCAGGTGAAGAAGGCCGCGCCCACCGGTCCGATTCCCAGCGCCAGGACGGCAGCCCATCCCAACCCGTCCTGCGGCCAGACCGTGTCTTCCAGCGCCAGGTGCGCCACCAGCGACAACACTGCCGTCGCCAGGCAATAGACCGTAACGCTTTCCGTCGGCACGTCGCCCAGGCGACGCGACAGGATCGAATATCCGGCCCAGGTCAGCGCGCAGACGAAGGCCAGCGCCAGCCCCAGGGCCGACCCTTCCCCCTCGCCCCCGCGCCCCAGCACGATCACCGCCGCGCCGGCAAAGGCAATCAGGGCCCCGACCACATGCTGGGCCCGCAAACGCTCTCCCGGCAGCAGGCCGGACAGCAGCACGATGAACAGCGGCCAGAGGTATGCGATCAGCCCAGTCTCGGCCGTGGGCGACAGGCGGAAGGCGGTGAAATACAGGAAGTGATACCCGAAAAGACCAATCGTGCCAAAGGCGTAGACCTTCCAGCCGATCCCACGCAGCACTCCGAACCCGGACTTGGCGGTCCAGACCAATCCGATCAGCCCGCCGATCCCGAAGCAGATCGCATTCAGCAGCAAAGGCGGGACAGGATCACTGCCAATGGTGAACAGCGCCAGAAGCGACCACATCAGGACAGCCGTGAACCCGATCAGCGTTGCACGTGGCTTGGTCATCGTCCCCTCACTTTGCCGCTCCATAACCGCCCACGCCAAAAAGGAAAAGGCCGCCCCGAAGGACGGCCTCAGAACGCTCCTCGATGACTTCGTCACTCGTCGCTTCGCCCCCGACGAGAAGCCGAAGGCGTACGAGGAGGCGCGCCTCAGACGAAGAACTGCCCGCCGTTCGCGCTGATCGTGGACCCGGTGATGAACCCGGCATCCTCAGAGGCCAGGAACACGACGATCCGCGCAATCTCTTCCGGCTCGCCCAGCCGGCCCACGGGGATCTGCGGGATGATGCGTTCGTTCAGCACCTTCTCGTCGATGGCGCGCACCATTTCCGTCCCGATATAGCCCGGGCAGATCGCGTTCACCGTGATCCCGGCCCGCGCGCCTTCTTGCGCCAGCGCCTTGGTGAAGCCCAGATCCCCCGATTTCGCCGCGGAATAATTCGCCTGCCCGGCCTGGCCCTTCTGCCCGTTGATCGAGCTGATGTTCACCACCCGTCCGAACTTGCGGTCCCGCATGCCCGACCACAGCGGGTGGGTCATGTTGAACAGGCCCGTCAGGTTGGTGTCGATCACCTCTTTCCACTGGCCCGGAGTCATCTTGTGGAACATCGCGTCCCGCGTGATGCCCGCGTTGTTCACCAGCACGTCGACCGGCCCCAGATCCGCCTCGACCTGCTTGATCCCCGCCGCGCAGGCGTCGTAGTCCGCCACGGACCACTTGTAGGTCGGGATGCCCGTCTCCTTGGTGAAGGCCGCCGCCGCCTCGTCGTTGCCGGCGTAGTTCGCCGCAACCGTGTAGCCCGCCGCCTTCAGCGCGACCGAGATCGCCGCGCCAATGCCCCGCGACCCGCCCGTGACCAATGCAACCCGTGCCATTTTGCCTCCTCCCGGCATACTGTGGTATTCCTTGAAATCCTGTTACCCAAACGAAACTGGGCGCGCAAGATTATTGCGCGCCCGATTCCCTCTTCCGGTTGAAAAGGCTCAGGCGCGTTCCAGGCACATGGCGACGCCCATGCCGCCGCCGATGCACAGCGTCGCCAGGCCCTTCTTCGCACCACGGCGGCCCATCTCGAACAGAAGCGTGTTCAGGATGCGCGCGCCCGAGGCCCCGATCGGGTGGCCGATGGCAATTGCGCCGCCGTTCACGTTCACGATGGACGGGTCCCAGCCCATGTCCTTGTTCACCGCGCAGGCCTGCGCCGCGAAAGCCTCGTTCGCCTCCACGAGATCAAGGTCGCCGACCTTCCAGCCCGCCTTCTGCAGCGCCTTGCGCGACGCATGGATCGGGCCGACGCCCATGATTGAAGGGTCAAGCCCGGCGGTCGCGTAGGACGCGATCCGCGCCAGCGGGGTCAGGCCCCGACGCTGGGCCTCTTCCGCGCTCATCAGCACTACGGCAGCCGCGCCATCATTCAGGCCGCTGGCATTTCCTGCGGTGACCGAGCCGTCCTTGACGAAGGCCGGCCGCAGCTTGGTCATCGCATCGATGGTCGCGCCGAGGCGGATGTATTCGTCGCTGTCCACCACGATGTCACCCTTGCGGGTCTTCACCGTGAAGCCGACGATCTCGTCCTTGAACTTGCCGGCCTTCTGCGCTGCCTCGGCCTTGTTCTGGCTGGCCAGCGCGAATTCGTCCTGCATGTCGCGCGAGATCTGCCACTGGTTCGCGACGTTCTCGGCGGTCTGGCCCATGTGATAGCCGTTGAAGGCATCCCACAGCCCGTCCTTGATCATCGAGTCGATGAAGTTCAGGTCGCCCATCTTCTGGCCTGCGCGCAGATGCGCGACGTGGGGGCTCAGCGACATCGATTCCTGCCCGCCCGCGACGACGATCTTCGCGTCACCCAGCTGGACGTGCTGCGCGCCCAACGCAATGGCACGAAGGCCCGAGCCGCAGACCTGGTTCAGCGACCAGGCGCTCGCCTCTTTCGGAAGGCCTGCCTTGATATGTGCCTGACGTGCCGGGTTCTGGCCCTGTCCGGCGGTCAGCACCTGGCCAAGGATCGTCTCTTCGACGTCTGCCCTGTCGATGCCTGCACGCGCGATGACCGCTTCGATCACCGCAGCGCCCAGGTCGTGCGCCGGAGTATTGGCAAAAGCGCCGTTGAAGCTGCCCACGGCGGTGCGGCCTGCCGACACGATTACGACATTGGTCATCTGGTTCCTCTCCCACTAGCGCCCGAGGGGTGCGCCACGGCACGAGGGGCTTCGCGCCGCATCACCTTTGCCCTAAGGGCATCTTGCTGCAGTTGCAAGACGGATGCAGCCGCAGCGCGGATTGCCGCAGGAAGAGTGTGCCCGTCACGATGCCATCAGGTTCGGTCGACCGTGCCGAAAGGCGCGAAAGTCCGGTGTCACTGTCGGCGGACCGAAGAGATAGCCCTGCAGGCATCCCACACCCGCCTGCCGCAGCCATTGCGCCTCACCTTCGGTCTCGACCGATTCGGCGACCACATACATCCCCAGCTCCCGGGCGATGGCGATGGCGGCCCGGGTCGCGCCCTGGGCATCAGGCATCCGGTCGATGTGCTTGATCAGGCTGCCATCGATCTTGGCGATCTCGAAGGAAAGGTCCTGCAAGATGCGCAGCGAGGTCATTCCGGCCCCGAAATCGTCCAGCGCGAAGACGATGCCGTGTTCGCGCATCTCGGCCATGAAGGGCTTCAGCACGTCGGGGACCTGCAGCGCCGAGGTCTCGTTGATCTCGAGGATCAGGTTCGACCCCAGACGCGGCGCGTCCTGCAGCGCGCGGCGCAGGATGTCGCCCCAGGGCCGGTAGCCGACCGACCGCGCCGACATGTTGATCGAAACACGGATCTGCGGGTTGCGCTGCATGGCCAGCAGTCCCAGCTGAAGCGCGGCGCAGTCGATTTCCCGGCCAAGCTGCCGCTCTTCGGCCACCGGCATGAAATCGCGCGCCGGAATCACCTGGTCACGCAGGTTCAGCAGGCGGATGAAGCCCTCGAAGAAGGCGATGATCGAGGGGTCCGCGGCATATACTACCGGCTGGAAGGCCAGGCGCATCCGCCTGTCCTGCAGCGCCGAGGTGACCATCGACAGCGTTTCGCGGTCCTGGGCCGAGATGGCCGCGTCCAGCGGGCTGGCGGCCAGCGGATCGCGGTCGAACTTCGACAGCTTCGGCCCTTTCATATGTCCCATGTCCTGTCCCCGGTTCGTGACTTCACACTCGACACCCTAAGCCGGGATGGGTAAACGGAAGGTCAACATTCACATTTTGTTCCAATTCGTCCGACCGCCGCCGCCAGGGTTTCCGCCATGCAAAATGCCAACAATTCGATGCGTTGCCCCTGGTGCGGGACGGATCCCCTGTACGTCGCCTACCACGACACCGAATGGGGCCGTCCCGAACGCGATGCCGCCAAGCTTTTCGAACTGCTGAGTCTCGAAAGCTTCCAGGCCGGCCTCTCCTGGATCACCATCCTGCGCAAGCGCGAGGGCTTCCGCGCGGCCTTCCACGGCTTCGATCCCGCCCTGATCGCCACCTGGGGCGAACCCGAGGTCACCCGCCTTCTGCAGGACCCCGGAATCGTCCGCCATCGCGGCAAGATCGAGGGTACGATCCGCGGTGCCCAGGCCTTCCTCCGGATCGAGGCGCGCGGGGGTTTCTCGCCCTTCCTGTGGTCCTTCGCCCCGCCTACCCGCCCCCGGCCCGCAACCCTGGCGCAGGTCCCGGTCCAGACCCGGGAATCCCAGGCCATGTCCAGGGCGCTCAAGGCCGAGGGGTTCAACTTCGTCGGCCCGACCATCACCTACGCCTTCATGCAGGCCTCGGGCATGGTCAACGACCACATCGCCCCGTGCGCCTGGGGCTGACCCCTTGGCCTTTCCCGCACCAACGGCCATATAGGCACAAACATTCTTCCGGAGGTCCAAATGCTGGGTCTGGGCGACAAACCGCAAGCCGACGCGAACCTGATCAAGGACGCAACCGAAGCAACCTTCATGGCCGACGTGGTCGAGGCCAGCCGCGAGGTTCCTGTCATCGTCGACTTCTGGGCCACTTGGTGCGGTCCCTGCAAGACGCTCGGCCCCATGCTCGAGGCCGCCGTCAAGGCCGCCGGGGGCAAGGTTCGCATGGTCAAGGTCGACGTCGACCAGAACCAGCGTATCGCCGCACAACTGCGCATCCAGTCGATCCCCACCGTCTACGCCTTCTGGCAGGGCCAGCCCGTCGACGGCTTCCAGGGTGCCGTGCCTGCCTCCGAACTCAAGGCCTTCATCGACCGCGTCTCGGCCCTCGCAGGGGACGGCGGCCTGGCCGAGGCCCTCCAGGCGGCCGAGGACATGCTGACCGAAGGCGCCGCCGTCGACGCCGCAGAAACCTTCGCCGCGATCCTCGGCGAAGAACCGGAGAACGCCGCCGCCTACGGGGGCCTAATCCGCGCGCATCTGGCACTGGGCAACCTCGACCAGGCCGAAGCCTTCATCGCCGCCGCCCCCGCTGCCATCGCCAAGTCCAAGGAACTCGACGCCGCTCGAGCGCAGCTCGAACTGGCGAAACAGGCCGCTAACGCGGGCCCCGAGGCGGAACTTCGTGCCGCAGTGGACGCCAATCCGAACGACCATCAGGCCCGCTACGACCTTGCCGCAGCCCTCCTTGCCGCCGGAAACCCGCAAGAGGCCGTCGACCAGCTTCTCGAACTTTTCCGCCGCGACCGCGAATGGAACGACGGCGCCGCCAAGGCCCAGCTCTTCACCATCTTCGACGCGCTCAAGCCGCAGGACCCCATCGTCCTTGCCGGTCGCCGTCGCCTGTCGTCGATGATATTTGCCTGACCCCTTCGGCGGGCTACCTAGGTGTCCATGATAACCGCAGCTGACCTTCCGGACACCATTCCCGTCTTCCCCCTGCCCGGGGCGCTTATGCTCCCCCGGGCGCGGCTTCCCCTGCACATCTTCGAGCCGCGCTACCTGGCGATGATCGAAGACTGCATGAAGACCAAGCACCGCCTGATAGGCATGATCCAGCCGCGCGAGACGCCGCCCAGCGAAAAACGCAGCGGCGAGAAACGGCTTCAGGCCATCGGCTGCGCCGGCCGTCTCACCGGCTTTTCCGAGACCGAGGATGGCCGCTACATGATCACCCTCTCCGGCGCCTCGCGCTTCCGGGTCAAGGAAGAGGTGCAGGGTTTCACCCCCTACCGCCGCTGCATCGTCGACTGGGCCCCCTTCGCCCGCGACCTGGGCCCGACCGAGGAAGACCCCGGCTTCCGGCGCGAGGATTTCATGGGCCTCCTTGGCCGCTACTTCACCAAGCTGAACCTGTCGACCGACTGGAACAGCCTGAAGGAAGCCGAGACCGAGCTCTTGATCAACTCGCTCTCGATGCTGTGCCCCTTCGGCCCCGAGGACAAGCAGGCCCTCCTCGAAGCCCCGACCCTCGTCACCCGCCGCGAAACGATGGTCACCCTGATCGAATTCGCGCTCCGCGGCAGTGGCGAGGAAGAGATCCTGCAATGAACGAACCCGCCGACCGCCGCATGCTGGAGGCGCTGGTCTGCCCGGTGACCAACGCCGTCCTGACCTACGACGCCGAGAAGCAGGAACTGATCTCCAAGGCCGCCCACCTCGCCTTCCCGATCCGCGACGGCATCCCGATCATGCTGGTCAGCGAAGCGCGGCAGCTGGACTGACCCGGCGGCCATCCTCCCCACCTTCGTACCGCCGCGCGCCCCGTGTCATCCCCGCGAAAGCGGGGACCCATGTCCTGCACGCTCCTTCGCCGCTCCTCAGAGCCTCACCCCCCCCGCGCAGGCTGCGCTACAGCGCACAATCCGCCCTCAATGCCGGGCGCAGACGTCTCCCCCGACGCCCCAACCCCGTAGGGTCCGCTACAGCGCACCGACCCCGCCAACCCAGCCCGACACCCCGCACCGCCCCCCGCGTAGGGTGGGCGATCCGCCCACCGCCCCCACCCACCTTCACTTGCCCTTAACCCTTTCCCCCGGATAGGATTCGCCACCGGAACCGAAGGGGCCGCGCATGTCGAACCACCTTTTCTACGGCGACAACCTCACCGTCCTGCGCGAAAGCATCCGGGATGAGAGCGTGGACCTCATCTACCTCGACCCGCCCTTCAACTCGAACGCGGGCTACAACGTCCTCTTCAAGGCCCCTGACGGGTCTGGCTCAGCGGCACAGATCGAGGCTTTCGATGACACCTGGCACTGGAACGACAGCGCCGAATCCGCCTTTGCCGACGTTCTCCGCTCAGGCAACGGCGCCGCGGCCGAGATGCTGCGCGCGATGCGCGGCTTCCTCGGCGAAAACGACATGATGGCCTACCTCGCCATGATGGCCGCCCGGTTGATCGAGCTGCACCGGGTATTGAAACCCACCGGCAGCCTCTACCTGCACTGCGACCCGACGGCGAGCCACTACCTGAAGATCCTGCTGGATGCGGTGTTTGGGAAAGCGAGCTACCAGAACGAAATCAACTGGAAACGCACGACGACCCACAGCGATAGCAAGACTTGGAGTCGGGTCTCGGACATCATTCTATTTTACACGAAGAACCAGAAGTTCACTTGGAACACGCCTCGGGAAGCGCACTCCGAAGCGTATCTCGCAAGCAAGTATCGCTACGACGACAAAGATGGGCGTGGAGCATACAGGTTGGACAACATGACCAGCCCCAATCCGCGCCCGAACATGATGTATTCGTGGAAGGGTCACGAAACACCGCCGAAAGGATGGCGATACTCCAAAGAGACGATGGCGCGGCTCGATGAAGAAGGACGAATTTGGTATCCAACCGATAAGTCCGGCAATCACGACACCACGAAGCGACCGCAACTGAAGCGCTACCTGAGCGAAATGGAAGGCGGCGTTATGGGAACCGTCTGGACCGATATCCCTCCGCTCAACTCCCAAGCCCAGGAACGCCTCGGCTACCCCACCCAGAAGCCCGTCGCCCTCCTCGAACGCATCCTCAACGCTTCCTCCAACCCCGGCGATGTAGTGCTTGATCCGTTCTGCGGCTGCGGCACCACCGTTCATGCGGCGGAAAAACTCGGGCGGCAATGGATCGGCATCGACGTCACCCACCTGGCCATCGGCCTGATCGAAAAGCGCCTGCGCGATGCCTTTCCTACCGTCCAGTTCACCACCCACGGCGTTCCGCAGGACATCCACGCCGCCCGCGACCTTGCGGCGCGCGGCAAGTATCATGAATTTGAAAAATGGGCGCTCTCCCTCATCGCCGCCCAGCCCGGCAACTTCGGGAAAAAGGGCGCGGATCGCGGCCTCGACGGGCGGCTCTACTTTGGCGCCAAGGGCACCACGCTGGGAATCGTCAGCGTCAAGGCGGGGGATAACATCGGCGTCAGCATGATCCGCGACCTGAAAGGCGTGATCGAACGCGAACGCGCCGGGGTGGGCGTGTTCCTGACCCTGACCGAACCGACGAAACCAATGGTGGCCGAGGCGGCATCGGCGGGTCTCCACGAAGAACCCGGCTTCGCCCCCGTCCCCCGCCTGCAGATCGTGACCGTTGAACAGGCGATGCAGCTTCGCGAACGGGCCGTCCAGCTTCCCGCCCGCCGCGACGACGCCTTCAAGCGCGCCGCGCGTGAGGAAGCCCCCCACCGTCAGGGTGCCCTCGACCTGTAGGGTGCGCATTCATGGCGCACCACCCCGTTGGTCGGGCTTCAGACCGACTCCCGCGACACCGTAGGTAGGGGCTTGTCCCGACTCCCCCACCAAGCCACCCCGCGCAACGCCAACCCAACCGCGCCTCCCCTCCCCCTCCGTGGGGAGGGGTGGGGGGTGGGGGGATTGCGGGCGAAACTCAGAACAGCCCGTCGCCGCCCTTGTCCTGCTCGATGACCTCGTCCGCGACCACCGCCCCGGCCCCGCCGATGATCAGCGGCGCACAGCCCGAGACCACCAGACCCACCATCAAAACCACCAGCGCCAAACCCGTTTTCCGCATCATCCTGCCTCCTGCCAATTCCTTAACCGATTCTGAATGCCCGCAGCCAAGCTATTGATTTCGTTACACCTGAAAAAGTGCCCACGCGTGGCGCACTCAGAACTCCACCCCCGGCTGCGCCTTGATCCCGGCCCGGAACGGGTGCTTCACCAGCGTCATCTCGGTGACCAGATCCGCCGCCTCGATCAGCTCTTCCTTCGCATTCCGACCCGTCAGGACCACGTGAGTCAAGGGCGGCTTTTCCTCCTTCAGGAACGCCAGCACCTCCCCGATATCTAGGTAGTCATACCGCAGCGCGATGTTGATCTCATCCAACAACACCATTCTGATCTCCGGGTTCCGGATCAGCTCCTTCGCCTTCTCCCACCCTGCCCTTGCGGCGGCAATATCCCGCGCCTTGTCCTGCGTTTCCCAGGTGAAGCCCTCGCCCATCGCGTGGAACTGGCAGAGGTCGCTGAAATGGGTCGTGATCAGCCGCCGCTCGCCGGTGTCCCAAGCCCCCTTGATGAACTGCACCACCGCAGAAGGCATCCCATGCGCCACGCAGCGCAGGATCATCCCGAAGCCCGAGGAGGACTTCCCCTTCCCGGCCCCGGTATGGACGATGATCAGCCCCTTCTCCCCCTCTTTCCCCGCCATGATCTTGTCCCGCGCGGCCTTCTTCTTGGCCATCTTCTGCGCGTGCCGGGCAAGCTCATCGACGGCAGGTTCGGTGGCGGGTGTCGCATGAGGCTCGGTCATGGTCGGTCGTGTCCTTGACAAGGGGGGGGTGCTTGCCTCAGGTGGGCTGGCGCTGGTGCCTGTTTATGACAGGCGAAGAGGGAATGCGACAGGTCGGAAACGACCCTAAGCAGCCGCCCCCGCGACCGTGACCGGAGAGGTCCCAAGGCCACTGGCGATCAGCCGGGAAGGCGGGGGCCGTGGGGCCCAGACTTCTGGCGTCCCGTATCCGCAAGCCGGGAGACCTGCCAGCGCAAAGGAAACCGGCGGACGGGGTGTTCCGCGACCGGTGATCGGCAGCCATTGCACGGGTTGCCCCTCGCTGGCCCACCCCTTTCGCCTTTGGATGGGCAAGAATGGGCACGACCCTCTACGTCTGCACGACCTGCAAGGCCGGCCAGCCGGTGCCCGAGGGCTCAACACCTCCCGGCGCTCAACTGCATGCTGCCCTGACTGCCGAACCCGCGCCCGAAGGCGTCCGCATAGTCGGCGTCGAATGCCTGTCGGCCTGCAACACCGGCTGCGCGGTCTCGCTGTCGAAACCCGGCGCCTGGTCCTACGTCTACGGCCGCCTCACCCTTGACGACGTCCCCGCCATCCTGGAAGGCGCCGGGAAATACGCCGCCACCAGTGACGGCATCGTCCCCTGGCGCGAGCGCCCGACCGTCTTCCGCAAGCAATCCATCGCCCGCATCCCCCCGCACCCCCTGCCAGAGGCCGCCGAATGACCGATCTGACGAAAATCCCCGTGACCGTGATCACCGGCTTTCTTGGCGCAGGGAAGACCACGCTGATCCGCCACCTGATGCAGAACCCGCAAGGCAAGCGCCTGGCGATCCTCGTCAACGAGTTCGGCACCGTTGGCGTCGACGGCGATATCCTGAAGTCCTGCGCGGATGAAAACTGCCCGGTCGAAAACATCGTCGAGCTTGCCAATGGCTGCATCTGCTGCACCGTCGCCGACGACTTCATCCCGACGATCGAGGCGCTGATGGCCATGCCCATCCGCCCCGACCATATCCTGATCGAGACCTCCGGCCTTGCCCTGCCGAAACCGCTCCTCAAGGCCTTCGACTGGCCCGCGATCCGCAGCCGCATCACCGTCGACGGCGTCATCGCGCTGGCCGATGCCGAGGCCGTCGCCGCGGGCCGTTTCGCACCTGACGTCGAGGCTGTGGACGCCCAGCGCGCCGCCGATCCGTCACTGGACCACGAAACGCCCCTGTCCGAGGTCTTCGAAGACCAGATCCTCTGTGCCGACCTGATCCTCCTGTCCAAAGCCGACCTCGCCGGGGACAGCGGTCTGCAAGCCGCCCGCGACGTCATCGCCGCCGAAATGAACCGCCCCGTCCCCATGCTTCCCATGACCGATGGCGTCATCGACCCGCGCGTGATCCTCGGTCTCAACGCTGCCGCCGAAGACGACCTCGCCTCCCGCCCCTCGCACCACGATGGCGAAGACGACCACGAGCACGACGACTTTGACTCGGTCGTGATCGACCTGCCCGAAGTCACTGACACCGACGCCCTTACCGCCGCCATCCAGCGCCTCGCGCGGGAGCAGAACATCCTTCGCGTCAAAGGCCACGTCGCCGTGGCTGGCAAGCCGTTGCGCCTCCTCGTCCAGGCCGTCGGAGCCCGCGTCCGCACCCAATACGACCGCCCGTGGGGTGCTAACCCGCGCCTGTCGCAGCTGGTGGTCATCGCCGAGCACGACGACATCGACGAAGCCGCCATCCGCAAGGTCCTGGGGGCCTGACGCCGTGTTTACCCTCTCCATCCCAAGGCACAACGCGCCTCCCTCCCCCCGCCGTGGGGAAGGGCTGGGGTGGGGGGGCTTGTCCCAACGGAAGGCGTAACCCATGCACGTCGTCTTCCGCGAATCCCACGGGCTGGAGGAAACCGAGACCCCCTTCGACCTCGGCCAGGACCCCGCCGACCTGGTGGTCCTATCTTTCTCTGACAGCGACCTCGGCGCCTTTACGGCGGGCTATGAGCGCATGCGTAGGGTGGGCAATACTGCCCACCCTACCGTGCGTCTCGCCAATATCGTGGCGCTGAAGCACCCGATTTCCGTCGACACCTACGCCGAGCGCACCCTTTCGGCGGCCAAAGCTATCCTTGTCCGCCTAATTGGGGGTGAGGCCTATTGGCCCTACGGCCTCGCCACCCTGCAAGACCTCGCCCGCCGCAACGGCACCGCGCTTGCCATCCTCCCCGCCGACGGCCGCCCCGACCCGCGTCTCGATGAGCTTTCAACGCTCCCGGTTTCCACCCTCCGCCGCCTTCAGGCCTTGTGCGACGAAGGCGGAGCCGTCGCTACCCATGCCGCGCTTGCGCAACTGGCGCTGGCCGCAGGCATCTATGTGGCGCCGGTCATGGGCGAAAAGACCGTGCCGCAGATGGCGTTTTACGATCCCGAGACAGGCGTCTCCCCGGCACCTGCAGGCCCGAACCCCGTTCTCGTCACCTTCTACCGCAGCTACCTGACCTCCGGCGACACCGCGCCGGTCGACGCCCTGATCCACGCCCTCCGCACCCAGGGCTTCGCGGCCTACGGCGCCTTCGCCCCCAGCCTCAAGGCCCCCGGGGTCGCCGACTGGCTCTCCTCCCACCTGACCGCGAACCCGCCCGTGGCCGTGATCAACGCCACCGCCTTCTCCGCCAAGTCCGACACTGGCGCGACGCCCTTCGACGTCGCCCAATGCCCGGTCTTCCAGGTCGCCCTCTCCACCAACCGCCGCCGCGACTGGGCCGCCTCCGACCGTGGCCTCTCCCCGACCGACCTCGCCATGCACGTGGTGCTACCCGAGGTCGACGGCCGCCTCTTCGCCGGCATCGTCAGCCACAAATCCCCCGGCAAGAAGCACCCCGAGCTGCAATTCTCCCGCTTCGCCCACCGCGCCGACGCCGCCCGCATCGCCGCCGTGGTGGACCGCGTCAAAGACTGGCACCGCCTCGCCACCACCCCCGCGCCGGACCGCCAGCTCGCGATCATCCTCTCCACCTACCCCGGCCGCGCGCACCAGATGGCCCATGCCGTCGGCCTCGATGCGCTCGCCTCGACGGAAAGCCTCCTCGAAACCCTCGCCGCGAATGGCTACCAGGCCACCCAAGGCGCGCCCCTGACGGAAGCATTGTCCGAGACGCTCACCTGGCCCGTCGCCGCCTACGAAGCAGCCCTCGCGACTCTCCCGGACCAACTCCGCAAGACCCTCACCGAAGCCTGGGGCGACCCCGCCACCGACCCGTCGGTCCAGGACGGCCAGTTCCACTTCCCCGCCACCCGCCGCGGCCACGCCCTGATCGCGCTCCAACCCGAACGCGGCGAGGTCCAGACCCGCGACGACAGCTACCACGACCTGTCACGCACCCCACGCCATGCCTACGTGGCCTTCTATCTCTGGCTCCGCGCGCAATCCCTCCACGCCCTGATCCACATGGGCGCGCATGGCACGCTGGAATGGCTTCCCGGAAAATCCGTCGCCCTGTCCGACACCTGCTGGCCCGAGGCCCTGATCGGTCCCACGCCCGTCATCTACCCCTTCATCGTTAACGACCCAGGCGAGGCTGCCCAGGCCAAACGCCGCATCGGTGCCGTGACCCTCGGCCACCTGCCGCCCCCCTTGGCGCAAAGCACCGTCCCCCCCGAACTCCAGCGCCTCGAACGCCTGCTCGACGAATACTCCACCGCCGACGGCCTCGACCCCGCCCGCCGCACCCGCCTGATCGCCTCCATCCGCGACGAGGCGTCCGCCTCGGGCGTGGCGCAAGACCTCGGCCTTGCTCCAAACGCCACCCCGGCGGAGGCGATCACCCGCATCGACCGCTTCGTCTGCGACCTGAAGGAAAGCCAGTTCGGCCAGGGTCTCCACATCTTCGGCCAAGGCGAAGGAGAAACCCAAGGCCTCCTCACCGCCCTCAACGGCCACCGCGTCCCCCCCGGACCCGCCGGCTCCCCCAACCGGGGCCGCCAAGACGTCCTCCCCACCGGCCGCAACCTCTACAGTGTCGACCCCCGCGCCGTCCCTTCTCGCAACGCCCACGCCCAGGGCGTCAAACTCGCCGAGGAGCTGATCCGCCGCCACCTGCAGGACCACGGCGACTACCCGCGCGGCCTCGTGGTCGACCTCTGGGGCAGCGCCACCATGCGCACGGCGGGCGAGGAATTCGCCATGGCCCTCCACCTCGCGGGCCTTGCGCCGAAATGGGACGAAGGCTCCGCCCGCGTCTCCGGCTTCGAAATCCTCCCCCTCGCCCTTCTCGGACGGCCGCGCATAGACGTCACCCTCCGCGTCTCCGGCCTCTTCCGCGACGTCTTCCCGACCCTCGCCCAGCTTTTCGAAGCCGGGGCGGAAGCCCTCTCGACCCGAGAAGAAACACCCGAAGACAACCCCTACATCACCCGCGAATCCCGCGTCTTCGGCCCGAAACCCGGCCTCTACGGCCTCGGGATGGGCACCGCCGCCGACACCTTTACCGACGAGGCCCGCGCCGCCGCTGGCGAAGCCTGGCTCAACGCCTCCTCCTGGGCCATCGGCCCAGACGGCCAGTCGACCGAGGCCCGCGCCGCCCTGGAACAACGCGTCCTCGCCGCTGACAGCTTCGTCCACGCCCAGGACCTCCCCGAGACTGACGTCCTGATAGCCGCCGACTACGCCGCGCACGAAGCAGGCTTCGCCGCCGCCGTCGCCAAACTGGGCGGAGCGAAACCCACGCTCTATCATCTTGACGCCACCCGCCCCGATACACCCCGCGCCCGCACCCTGACCGAGGAAATCGCCCGCGTCGTCCGCGCCCGCGCAGCGAACCCCCAATGGGCGGAAGGCATGATGATTCACGGCTACCGGGGCGCCGCCGAGATCGCCGCCACCCTCGACCACATGGCCGCCTTCGCGCACCTCGCGCAGGTCGTCCCGCCGCACCTCTTCGACCTCTACCACGACGCCACCCTCGACCGCGACGAGGTCCGCGACTTCCTCGCCCGCGAAAACCCCGCCGCACTGGCCGCCATGGAAGACCTCTTCCGCCGCTTGAGAGACGCCGGCCTCTGGCAGACCCGCCGCAACTCCATCGCCGCCCGGCTGGACGGTGCCGCATGACGCGTACTCATTTTCAGTCCTCAAATATCTCCGCCGGAGGCACGTCCCGAGCCGGTTGCGCGCCCTTCGCGCGCAGAGGCGAGACAAAAGGCTTGCGCGAAGCGCTCAATTCGAAAACCGCGCCAACCCAAAGGCGCACCACTTGACCGCCTGGGAGATCAAGGGCTGGTGCCCCGGCGCCCTCCGCCCGATGCAATCCGGCGACGGCCTAGTCGTGCGCATCCGCCCTCCTTTGGGTCGCCTCACCCCGCAGCAGGCCGAAGCCATCGCGACAGCCGCCGAAACCTACGGCAACGGCATCATCGACCTCTCCGCCCGCGCCAACCTGCAACTGCGCGGCGTGACCGAGGCCAGCCACCCCCGCCTGATCGACGACCTCCGCGCGCATTCCCTCATCGACCCCGACATCGAGACCGAATCCCTCCGCAACCTCATCATGACGCCCTTTCGCGATGCCGAGTCCACAGCGCTGGCCGCCACCCTGACAGCGGCCCTCACACGGATGCCGAACCTTCCCAGCAAATTCGGCTTCGCCCTCGACACCGGCCCTCGCCCCGTCCTTATGCAAGCCTCCGCCGACATCCGCGTCGAGCGGGCGGCAGACGGACGGCTGATCCTGCGCCCGGACGGCCACCCGCTCGGCCAGCGCGTCACCGACTTTGGCCAGCAAGCCATCGCAATGGCCAACTGGTTCGTCCAGAGCGGTGGCGTCACCAATGGCCGAGGCCGGATGGCTGCCCTGATCGCCAAGGGCCACATCCCGCCAAACTGCACCCTCGCCCCCGCCGAGCCGCTGCCGACGCCGACCCCCGGCCTCCACCCCGACGGAGCCCTCGTCGCCCTCGCCTTCGGCCAGATGCGCGCCGAAACGCTGCACGCTCTCGCGGCGCCAGGCCACGAACTCCGCCCGACGCCGTGGCGGATGCTCCTCATCGTCGGGGCAAGGACGCTCCCGCAGATCCCCGGCCTCATCACCGACCCGACCGACCCGATCCTGCGGATCACCGCCTGCACCGGAGCGCCTGCCTGCCCGCAGGCCCAAGGCGACACGCGAGGCCTCGCCCGCCACCTCGCCCCACACCTCGCGGCCACTCAAACCCTCCACATCTCCGGCTGCGCCAAGGGCTGCGCGCACCCATCCGCCGCCGAGACCACCCTCACCGCCACCGGCACGGGCTACGACCTGATCCGGAACGGCACCGCCCATGACACGCCAAGCCTGACCGCCCTGACCCCGCAGGCGATCCTCGACCACCTGAAGGCCCCGAATGCCCCACACCTATGAAACCGACGGCGCCGCGATCTACCTGCAAAGCTTCGCCATGATCCGGGCCGAAGCCGACCTCGCCCGCTTCACGCCCGAGGAAGAGATCGTCGCCGTGCGCATGATCCACGCCGCCGGGATGGTCGACCTCGCGCCCTACATCCATTTCACCCCCGGCATGGCCATCGCCGCCCGCGCCGCGCTGGAAGACGGCGCGCCGATCCTCTGCGACGCGCGCATGGTCAGCGAGGGCATCACTCGCGCCCGCCTGCCGAAGAACAACGACGTCATCTGCACCCTGCACGACCCCAAGGTCCCGCCGCTGGCTAAGGAGATGGGAAACACCCGCTCCGCCGCCGCCCTGGAACTCTGGCGCCCCCATCTAGCCGGAGCCGTTGTCGCCATCGGCAACGCCCCGACCGCGCTTTTCCACCTTCTCAACATGCTGGAAGACCCCGCCTGCCCCCGCCCGGCCGCGATCATCGGTTGCCCTGTGGGCTTCGTCGGCGCCGCCGAGTCCAAGGACGCGCTGATGGAGGCCCCTCCGGCCCCCAGCGTCATCGTCAAGGGCCGCCTCGGTGGCAGCGCTATCACCGTCGCCGCGGTGAACGCTCTGGCCTCAAGGAAGGAATGAACATGGGTCGCGTCATCTGTGCGGGCCTCGGCCCCGGCGACCCCGACCTGATGAGCCTCAAGGCCGCCCGGACCATCGGGTCTGCCAAGCATATCGCGTACTTCCGCAAGGAGGGCCGCGCCGGGCAAGCCCGCCGGATCGTCGAAGGCATGCTTCCCTTGGACGCCATCGAATACCCGATGGAATACCCCGTCACCACCGAACTGCCCTTCGACAGCCCTGGCTACATCGACGCGCTCGCGCATTTCTACGACGACTGGGCGAACCGGCTGGCCGCGTTGGCGCAGACCGAGGATGTCGTGGTCCTCTGCGAAGGCGACCCGTTCTTCTACGGCAGCTTCATGCACCTCCACTCCCGCCTGCAGGGCCGCGTGCCGGTCGAGGTGATCCCCGGCATCACCGGCATGACCGGCTGCTGGAACGCCACCGACACGCCGATCACCTGGGGCGATGACGTGCTGACCGTGCTGATGGCGACGCTCCCCGAGGACGACCTCGTCCGCCACATGGAACAGGCCGACGCGCTCGTCATCATGAAGACCGGCCGCAACTTGCCGCGCGTCCGCCGCGCACTGGAGCGGACTGGCAGGCTGGACCAGGCCTGGCTCGTCGAACGCGGCACGATGCCAAACCAGCGCGTCGCCCGACTTGCCGAGGTCGATCCGAACGACTGTCCCTACTTCGCCATCGTCCTCGTCCACGGTCACGGCCGCCGCCCGGAGCTTCCTGAATGAGCGGTTGGCTTGCAATCGCGGGCCTCGGGCCAGGGAACGACCACATGGTGACCCCCGAAGTCACCGCCGCCCTGTCACAGGCAACCGACGTCGTCGGCTACATCCCCTACGTCGCCCGCGTCGCCCCGCGACCGGGCCTGATGCTCCATCCGTCCGACAACCGCGTGGAACTGGACCGCGCGCGGGCAGCCCTTCAGATGGCCGCCACCGGACACAAGGTCGTCGTCGTCTCCTCCGGCGACCCCGGTGTCTTCGCCATGGCCTCGGCGGTGTTCGAGGCACTGGAAGGCCGCCCGGACTGGCAGGCGCTGGACATCCGCGTCCTGCCCGGCATCACGGCGATGCTTGCCGCCGCCGCAGCTGCAGGTGCGCCGCTTGGCCACGACTTCGCTTGCATCAACCTCAGCGACAACCTGAAACCCTGGGAGATGATCGAGACCCGACTCCGCCACGCCGCCCGCGCCGATTTCGCGATGGCCTTCTACAACCCGCGCTCGGCCAGCCGCCCGGAGGGCTTTGTCAAGGCCCTCGCCACGCTACGCGAAGAATGCGGCCCCGACCGCCTGATCACCTTCGCCCGCGCCGTCAGCACTCCTGAGCAGCGCCTGACGACCGTGACCTTGGGCGAGGCCACGCCCGAGATGGCCGACATGCGCACCGTCGTCATCGTCGGCAACTCCGCCACTCGCCGGGTCGGGCGCTTCGTCTATTCGCCGAGGAGCGCGGGATGAGCCGGGAAACCCTCGTCGTTCACTTCGTGTCCTCCTCGGAGGCCGCCAGCGAGGAGTGCACGAAGTGCTCGACGAGCGGTGCCCTAGGCGTCCAGCCAGGCCATGACCCCGGCCACGCTGTGCACCACCCGGCGGGGCGGGATCACCGGCCGGTCGATCATCACCACCGGCAGGCCCAGCGCTCGAGCCGCCGCAATCTTGGCCACCGCGCCCTTGCCTCCGGCGTTCTTGGCCACGACCACCTCGATACGATGCTCCTGCAGCAGGGCCGTATCCCCCGCCACGTCGAACGGACCCCGCGCCACGACGACCTTAGCCGGGAAGGGCAGGGGGCCGGTCGGCTGATCGACCAGGCGCAAAAGGTAGCGATGCTGCGGCTGGGCCGCGAAAGCGTCGATGTGCTGGCGACCGATGGCCAGGAACACGCCCTGTGGCGGCCCGGCCAGAGCCGCAACGGCAGCCGGAATATCCGGCACGTGGGTCCACTGGTCGCCCTCACCAGCCACCCAGGGCGCGCGCTCCAGTGCGATCAGGGGCACACCCTCGGCCAGACAAGCGGCGACAGCATTCGTGCTCATCTGCGCGGCAAAGGGGTGCGTGGCGTCGATCACATGGGTGATCGCTTCCGCCTTCAGATAGGCCTGCAACCCCTCCACCCCGCCAAAACCCCCGACCCGCATGTGGATCGGCTGGCCCATCGGCGCTTCGGTCCGGCCCGCGTAGGAATAGACGCCCGCCAACCCCGCCTTGGCGATGGCCTGCGCGACAAGGTTCGCCTCGGTCGTACCGCCCAGAAGCAGGATGCGTGTCATGGCTGACCCTTGGTTGACGATCATCGGTCTGGGCGAGGATGGACCGGCCGGCCTGTCACCCGCAAGCCGGGCCGCGCTGGACGCCGCGAAGGTCGTCTTCGGCGGCCCCCGGCATCTGGACCTGATCGGCGCCGGGGACAAGGGCCAACCCTGGCCGGTCCCCTTCGACGCGACGCCGGTTCTCGCTTTTCGCGGACAGCCAACCGTCGTCCTCGCCTCAGGCGACCCGTTCTGGTTCGGCGCAGGTGGCAGCCTGATGGCACATCTCTCCCCCGGCGAGTGGCTGTCCCACCCCGAGCCCTCCACCTTCCAGCTGGCCGCGAACCGCCTTGGCTGGCGGCTGGAAGAGACACATTGCCTCGGCCTCCACGCCGCCCCCTACACCCGCCTGCGCCCGATCCTCGGCAAGGGTGTCCGCGCAATCTGCACCCTGCGCGATGGGGCCGCAGTCGCTGACCTTGCCCGCTGGCTGACCGAGAACGGCCACCCCAACGCGCGTCTGACCGTGCTGGAACGCCTCGGCGGCCCACAGGAGCGGATCACCCAAGGCCTGCCCCCGGACTCCATCGGTGCCCCGGTCTCGGCGGCCATCGAGGCCACCGATCCCGGCCTGCCGGGCGCCTCGGGCCTGCCGGATGAGCTTTTCGGGCACGACGGCCAGATCACCAAACGCCCCGTCCGCGCCCTGACCCTGTCAGCCCTCGCCCCACGTCCGGGAGAACTCCTCTGGGACATCGGCGCAGGCTCCGGCTCCATCGGCATCGAATGGCTCCTTGCGGGCGGCGCCAAGGTCGAGGCGCTGGAAGCCGACCCCACCCGCGCCGCCCGCGCCCGGTCCAACGTGGACAGCTTCGGCCTAAGCTACCGCCACCGCCTGACCGAAGCCCGCGCGCCGGAGGGGCTGTCGGACCTGCCCACCCCCGACGCCGTCTTCATCGGCGGCGGAGCCTCCCCCGCCCTCCTGACCACCCTCTGGCACCTGCTGCCCCCCGGCACGCGCCTCGTGATGAACGCCGTGACCCTGGAAACCGAGGCCCTGGTCCACGACTGGTCCGCCCATCATGGCGGCCAGCTCTTGAAGATCGACCTTGCCGAGCCGGTTGCCATCGGTAGCAAACGGGGCTGGAAATCCGCCCTCCCGATCCTGCAGTGGAGCGTCACCCTATGATCGTCGCAGGCTTCGGATTTCGCACTGGCGCGACGCTCGCCGCCCTGCAGGACGCCCTGGCCCTGGCTGGCGGGCCGGTGGGGGTCACCCACCTTGCAACGCTGACATCGAAGACCGAAGGCCTGGCCCCCCTGGGCCTTGCCCTCGGCTTGCCGGTGATTGCGGTCGAGCCGGAGGCGCTGCGCGGGATCGCGACGCCGACACGATCGGACCGGGTGGCAGCGATCTTCGGCACCGGCTCGGTCGCCGAGGGGGTGGCCTTGGTGGTGGCGGGGACAGGGGCGCGGCTGCGGGCAGCCCGTGCAGTGTCGGCGGACGGAAAGGCGACAGCCGCCATAGCGGAGAGCGCAGGGTGAGGGGCGGTTCTCAAATTGAGCGCTTCGCGCGAGCCTTTTGTCTCGCCTCTGCGCGCGAAGGGCGCGCAACCGGCTCGGGCGTGCTCCGCAGGGGATATTTGGGCAAATGTGAAAGGGCAGGGGTTCGCTTCTGCAGGGGTGCGGCATGACCGTCCACTTCATCGGGGCCGGGCCGGGCGCGCCGGACCTTCTGACGCTGCGGGGGCGCGACCTGATCGCTGCGTCCCCGGTCTGTCTTTACGCCGGGTCACTGGTGCCTGAAGGCGTGCTGTCGCATTGCCCGCCCGGCTGCCGGATCGTCAACACCGCGCCCCTGTCGCTGGACGAGATCATCGCCGAGATCATCGCGGCGCATGAGGCCGGGCAGGACGTCGCGCGGCTCCATTCTGGCGACCTGTCGGTCTGGTCGGCGATGGGCGAGCAGCTGCGGCGGCTGCGCGACCTTGGCATCCCCTGTGACGTGACACCGGGCGTGCCGTCCTTCGCGGCGGCAGCGGCGGCGCTGGGAGTGGAGCTGACGCTGCCAGGCCTCGCGCAGTCGGTCGTCCTGACCCGGACCGAAGGCCGGGCCACGCAGATGCCCTCGCGCGAAAAATTGCCCGCCTTCGCCGCCACCGGGGCGACGCTGGCCCTGCACCTCTCGATCCACCTGATCGACAAGCTGACCGAGGAGTTGATCCCGCATTACGGTGCCGACTGCCCCGTGGCCGTCGTCTGGCGCGCCAGCTGGCCCGACCAGCGGATCATCCGGGCGACCCTTTCCACTCTGAAGGCCTCCGTCCCCGAAGAGGTCGAGCGGACCGCCCTGATCCTCGTCGGCCCCGCTCTGGCGCAGGAGGGGTTCGAGGAAAGCCGCCTTTACGCCGGGGACTACGACCGCCGGTACCGGCCCGTCGGCACCCATCCCCGCTTTCCCGGGACCGGCAAATGATCCCCGGTCTTCTCATCGCGGCCCCCGCCTCTGGCACCGGCAAGACCACGGTCATGCTGGGCCTTCTGGCTGCGCTGCGGGAGAGAGGGCTGACGGTCCAGCCCTTCAAGAACGGACCGGATTACATCGACCCGGCGTTTCACCGGGCCGCCTCGGGGCGGGAGAGTTTCAACCTCGACACCTGGGCGATGCCGGGAGCGATGCTGGACGGGATGCTGTC